>NZ_DASYGY010000009.1:0-309583 GCF_035999195.1 Pseudoxanthomonas sp. | reverse complement strand
GGCGCTGGGCAAGGACATCGCCGGCCGTCCGACGGTGGCCGACCTGGCGCGCATGCCCCACCTGCTGGTCGCCGGTACCACCGGTTCGGGCAAGTCGGTGGCGGTCAACGCGATGGTGCTGAGCCTGCTGTACAAGGCCTCGCCGAAAGACCTGCGCATGCTGATGATCGACCCGAAGATGCTGGAGCTGTCCGTCTACCAGGGCATCCCGCATCTGCTGGCGCCGGTGGTCACCGACATGAAGGAGGCCGCCAACGGCCTGCGCTGGTGCGTGGCGGAGATGGAGCGCCGCTACAAGCTGATGAGCGCGGTGGGCGTGCGCAACCTGGCCGGCTTCAACAAGAAGGTCAAGGATGCGATGGACGCCGGCCAGCCGTTGATGGACCCGCTGTTCAAGCCGAATCCGGACCTGGCCGAAGCACCGCGTCCGCTGGAGCCGATGCCGTTCATCGTCATCTTCATCGACGAATTCGCCGACATGATGATGATCGTCGGCAAGAAGGTCGAAGAACTGATCGCCCGCCTGGCGCAGAAGGCGCGTGCCGCCGGCATCCACCTGATCCTGGCCACGCAGCGACCCTCGGTCGATGTCATCACCGGCCTGATCAAGGCCAACATCCCGACGCGCATCGCGTTCCAGGTCAGCTCGAAGATCGACTCCCGCACCATCCTCGACCAGTCCGGCGCGGAAACGCTGCTCGGCCACGGCGACATGCTGTACCTGCCGCCGGGCACGGCCATGCCCGAGCGCATCCATGGCGCCTTCGTCAGCGACGAGGAAGTGCACCGGGTGGTCGAACATCTCAAGGCCAGCGGCACCGCCGACTACATCGAGGGCGTGCTGGAAGAGATCCAGACCATGGGCGACGGCACGGTCGTCGGCCCGACCGGCCTGCCGGAATCCAGCGGCGGTGGCGGCGACGAATCCGATCCGCTGTACGACGAGGCGGTGAAGATCGTCACCGAAAGCCGTCGCGCCTCGATCTCCGGGGTGCAGCGGCGCCTGAAGATCGGCTATAACCGCGCCGCACGCCTGATCGAGGCGATGGAAGCGGCGGGCGTGGTCAGTCCGCCGGAACACAACGGCGACCGCCAAGTCCTGGCGCCGCCTCCGCCGCGCTGATCCAGCGCAATGAAAGCGGGTCGTGGGAGCGACGTCAGTCGCGATCAACGTCCTGTAGCGCTTCATCGCAACTGACGTCGCTCCCACAACGGCCGGGCGCCACCCCCCGTTCAGTTTCGCCCGGCCACACTCCGCCCAACGCCCTTCAACCGGAACGCACCATGCTCCGCACCGCACGCTACGCCGTCCTCGCCACTGCCTTGCTCGCCACCAGCGCTTTCGCCGGTGCCCGCGATGAACTGAAGACCTTCACCACCGGCCTCAAGGGCCTGGACGGGCAATTCACCCAGAAGGTGTACGACGGCGGCGGCAAGCTCAAGGAGACCTCGAACGGCCGCGTCGCGCTGTCGGCGCCGCGCCTGTTCCGCTGGGAGTACAACAAGCCCTACGAACAGTTGATCGTCGCCGACGGCAAGCAGGTGTGGGTCTACGACCCTGACCTGCAGCAGGCCACGGTGCGCGAGCAGGGCATCGAGGAAGAGAACAGCCCACTGGCCGCGCTGATCGATCCCGGCAAGCTCGACCAGCAGTTCAAGGTCGCAGAGGCCGCGGGGCAGGGGGGCGTGCAGTGGCTGACGCTGACGCCCAGGCAGGAGGGCGATGCCAGCTTCCAGACCGCGCGCCTGGCGTTCGCCAACGGCACGCTGGTGAAGATGGAAGTCAAGGACGCCGTGGGTCAGCGCACGGAGATCAGCTTCGCCGGATGGAAGCGCAATCCCGCCTTCGCTGCCGGCACGTTCAAGTATGCGCCCGCCAAGGGCGTGGATGTGGTGGGCGGTCCCTGACACCACGTCGACTAACCGGTTGGGCCACGACGTTACAATGACGCGTGGCCAGGACACGCACCCCTCTCGAACCTCAGGTTGACCTGCTGAGCGCGGACACCGACGCGCTGCGGCCGCTGGCCGAGCGCATGCGGCCGCGCACGCTCGACGAGATGGTCGGGCAGCGGCGTCTGCTGGCGCCGGGCAGCGCACTTCGTCGCGCCGTCGAATCAGGGCACGTGCATTCGATGATCCTGTGGGGGCCGCCCGGCTGCGGCAAGACCACGCTGTCGCTGCTGCTTGCCCGCTATGCCGACGCGGAGTTCAAGGCGATCTCCGCCGTGCTGTCCGGTCTTCCCGAGGTGCGGCAGGTGCTGGCCGAAGCGGCGCAACGCTTCGCCGGCGGTCGGCGTACCGTGCTGTTCGTCGATGAGGTGCACCGTTTCAACAAGGCGCAGCAGGATGCGTTCCTGCCGCACATCGAACGCGGCACGATCATCTTCGTCGGCGCCACCACGGAAAATCCGTCCTTCGAGCTGAACTCCGCGCTGCTGTCACGCTGCCGCGTGCACGTGATGGAAGCGGTGTCGCCGGAGGACATCCGGCACGCGCTGCGTCTCGCGCTGGCGGACGCGGAGCGCGGACTCGGCGATCCTGCGCTGGAGGTCGACGACGAGGCGCTGCTGGAAATCTCCACGGCCGCCGACGGCGACGTGCGTCGTGGCCTGACGCTGTTGGAGATCGCCGCGGAACTCGCCGCCGACGAAGGTGGGCGCATCACGCCGCAGACGCTGGCGCAGGTGTTGGCGGACCGGACGCGGCGTTTCGACAAGGGCGGCGAACAGTTCTACGACCAGATCTCGGCGCTGCACAAGTCGGTGCGCAGCTCCAATCCCGATGGCGCGGTCTACTGGCTGGCACGCATGCTGGACGGCGGCTGCGATCCCGCCTACCTCGCGCGACGCATGACGCGGATGGCGGTGGAGGACATCGGCCTGGCCGATCCGCGCGCCCTGCAGATGGCGATCGATGCCTGGGACACGTACGAACGTCTCGGCAGTCCGGAGGGTGATCTGGCGCTGGCGCAACTGGTGATCTACCTGGCCAGCACGGCGAAATCCAACGCGGGCTACATGGCCTTCAATGCCGCCAAGGCCGACGTGCGCGAGTACGGCACGCAGGACGTGCCCATGCACCTGCGCAACGCGCCGACCAAGCTGATGAAGTCGCTCGGCTACGGTACCGGCTACCAGTACGACCATGATGCGGAAGGCGGCATCGCGCTGGACCAGACCGCGTTCCCCGATGCCATGGGGGAGCGGGTGTACTACGCGCCGGTCGAGCGCGGGCTGGAGATCAAGCTGAAGGAAAAGCTCGACCGCCTGCGCGAGGCGCGCAGGCAGGCCCGCCACAACGCCGGTCGCGACGACTGAGCCTTTCGGGAGGACACGACACATGCCGGTGCAGGCCTGGGTGTGGTGGCAGCAGCTGATGCTGGTGATGGCAGGGGGCGCGCTGGGAGCGGCGGCACGCTTCTGGCTGGGCGGACTGCTGCTGCGGCAGTTCGGCAGTGGATTTCCCTGGGGCACGTTCGCGGTGAACATGATCGGTTCGTTCGCCGTCGGCTTCCTGGCCATCTGGCTGGAAGGACGTGGTCCGTCCGCGCTGTACTGGCGCGCGTTCCTCATCGTCGGCGTACTGGGCGCGCTGACCACGTACTCGGCGCTGATGCTCGAGTGCCTGATGTTCGCGCGGAGCGAGCGGCAGGGTGCGGCCCCCGGCTACCTCGCCGTAACCCTCGCAGTGGGCCTGCTGCTGGTCTGGCTGGGCGCGCGCGCCGCCGGCGCCATGCGGCCTGCGGTCTGGTAGTCGCGCGTTGCCAAAACGCCGGCCGGACGCCTGCCCGGTCACACCATGTCTCCGTATGACCGTCCCGCAGTGCATGCGGACAGACGGTCGTGGCGCTAATGAATTTTTAACGTGGGCGCCGGCACATGCTAACGAATCGTGTGCAAGTGTGACACGCGTCGCTTTTTAGGGGCTTCCCCTGGGCTCCGGAGCGACCACAAGGAGACTCAACATGTGCACACGCAAGACACTGATCGCTTCGGCAGTACTCCTGGCGCTCGGCATGACGGGACAGGCCTCCGCTCAACAGACGAACACCGAGAACGGGAATGGCGATGACATCCTCGTCAACCTCGCGGCGGACATGAGCAACAACAGCACCAATACCGACAACTCTGACAACTCCGACAACTCGGACAACAGCGACAACCGTTCCTACGACGGCGACAACCGCGACAACCGCGGACGCGCCACGGCGGAGGGCTACGGCTCCACCGCAGCGAACAACGGCAGCACCGCGACTTCGACGTTCTCCAACTCCTTCAACCAGAGCAAGGCCGTGGCCGAAACGAAGCTGATCGGCTCCGTGTCCGGCGTGACCGTGCACGACATCGGCAACGTCGCCCAGAACTGGGGCGATGCGAACGGTGGCGATGGCGGCGAGGGCGGTGCGGGCTACGGCGGCAAGGGCTACGGCGGCAGCGCGTCGGGCGGCACCGGCAACGGTGGCGACGGCGGCGACGGCGGCAATGGCGGAAACGGCGGCAGCGGCGGCAGCGCCAACAACGGCAGCGCGACCGCAGGCGATTCGTCGAACGGCAGCGCCAGCATCGGCGACGCGACCGCGGGCAACGGCGGCCGGGGCGGCAATGCCAACGATGCCGGCGGCGCCAACGGCGGTGACGGTGCGGGCTGGGGCGGCGACGGCGACGCGACGGCCGGCAACGGCCGTGGCCGCGGCGGCGATGCCGGTGGCTGGGGCGGCGACGGCGGCGGCGCGACCGGCGCCTCCGGTGGCGACGCCGGCAGTGCCAGTGGCGACACCGGCGCGATCGCAGGCGCGTCCGGCGGCGATGCCGGTGCAGGCAGCGGCAATGTGCGTGAGCGCGGCGCCGGCGACGGCACGAGCGGCGATGGCACCGCCACCGGTGGAGCGGGCACGTCGGGTGCCGCGACATCCACGGGTGGCGCAAGCACCGCCACGGCCGGCGCAGGCACGTCCGGCGACGCGACCGGCACCGGCGGCGACGGCATGGGGACGGGCGGTGCCGGTTCCGGCACGGGTGGCGACGCGACCGCCAGCGGTGGCGCGGGCTCCGGTACCGGCGGTGCAGGCGGCACGGTGACCGCGACCGCGGGGCATGGCGGCGATGGCGGCGATGCCAGCAACGGCGACGCCACCAACGGCAGCGCCTCGTCCAGCGCCAGCAATGGCGATGCCACCGCCGGCAACGGCGCCAGCGGGGCGGTCGGTGCGACCGGCGGGGCGGGCGGCGTCGGCAATGGCGGCGACGGCACGGGCGGCGACGGCAACGGCGGCGTCGGCAACGGCGCGACCGGTGGTGCAGGCGGTGCAGGCGGTTCGGTCGCGGTCGATGCGGGCGCGTTCGACATGTCGAACAACATGACCAGCGTCGGCCAGTCGGCCGCCGGCATCATGGTGGCCGCGCAGAACAGCGGCATGGCCTCGCTGATCCAGCAGGGCATCACCGTCCAGGCCAACCTGACCGTCGGTCCGTAAGCGCTCCGTCGATGTCCCGGCCGCCTTGGCCGGGACATCCCGCGTGGGCGACGGTGTCGTGCCTGGTGCAGGACACCGCACGGTCGCGCGGCGGGCGCATGGCAAGGGAGCCATGACCATGCATACGCACCAACAGACCTGGCTGCGCATAGTGGCCGGGGGATGTTTCTTCGTCGCCGTCGGCGCGTGGGCCACCGACGACGTCGCACCTCGCATCGATACCGCAGCGGTGTCCGACGCCGCGAACGTCGGCGCGCAACTGCCGGACATCGCCATCAGCGAACTCGGGCGGGCGATCGCCATCGAGCGCCTTTCCGTCCTGCGCGGCGGCGACAACCGCGTGGTGGACAACCTGATCGACGTCGATGGTGCGGTCGAGGACAACACGGCGCACCACATCACCAGCGGCTCCAACAGCATCGCCGACGGCGCCTTCCGCAACGCCAGCGGGATCAACACCGTCATCCAGAACACCGGCAGCAACGTGCTGATCCAGAACGCGATGATCGTGACCGTCGATTTCGGGGCCGTGCCGCAATGAAACGCCGCCTGCGGAGTACGCACTGGCTGGCGCATGCCGCGCTGGCCTGCGCGTTCTTCTGCCTGGGAGGCGCGTCGGCCGCGACCAGCGACCTGCGCGTGCCCGGTGGCGCCTACAGCGTCCGCCTGACCAGCCTGAAGGAAGCGCGCTTCAAGACCACGCTGCCGCAGCAATACGACTTCAGCTGCGGCTCCGCGGCCACGGCGACGCTGCTGACGCACCAGTACGGCCATCCGGTCAGCGAGGTGGACGTGTTCGTGCAGATGTACAACAACGGCGACCAGGCGCGCATCCGCAAGGAAGGGTTCTCGCTGCTGGACATGCGGCGCTACCTGCGCTCCAAGGGCTACGAGGCCGACGGCTTCGAGTTGCCGCTGGACAAGCTGCAGGAAGAGAACGTGCCGGCGATCGTGCTGCTCAACGACCGCGGCTATCGCCACTTCGTCGTCGTCAAGGGCCTGCGCAACGGCCGCGTGCTGCTGGGCGACCCGGCCCGCGGCACGCGCGCGATGCCGCGCTCGCGGTTCGAAGCGCTGTGGGACAACCGGGTGATGTTCGTGGTGCACAACCGACGCGAACACGCCCGCTTCAACCAGGCCAGCGACTGGAAGACCGCACCTCCGGCGCCGCTCGACATGGGAATCCAGCGCGATGGTCTGCGCAACATCACCGTGCCGCGGCGCGGACCGGGAGACATCTGACATGCATGCGCACCGACACCCGATGGCGCGCGCCGTCCTGCTGGCCATCGTCCTGCTCGCGCCCGCGGGTGCATGCGGGCAGGGCGGCGACTTGGGCAGCGAATGGCAGCCGGTGGATCCCGGCCGGCTGGCGCAGATGCGCGGCGGCTTCCAGATGCCGTCCGGCATGATGCTGTCCTTCGGCATCGAGCGCGTCGTCCTGGTCAACGGCGAACTGACCGCGCGCATCGCGGTGCAGGTGCCTGACGTGGCCCGCATCACCCCCGAGCAGGCGCAGGCGCTGGCCGACTTCAACCGTGGCCTGGTCGTGCAGATCGGCGAGGGCAACCGCTTCGATCCCGTCCAGGCCGGCGGTGGGCTGGTCATCCAGAACACCCTCGACGGCCAGGACATCCGCACTGTCACCCGCATCGACGTCGGGGTCGACACGCTGGGGGCCTACCAGAACCTCAATGCTGGCGCCGCGCTGACCGACGCCCTGATCCGCGCACCCGGCGTTCCGTGACACGCATCCGCCGACGCCGCACACGACAAGGGGAACATCATGAAGAAAGGGACGTCTCTGATCGAAGTCGCACCGCTGGCCCTGGCGGTCGGCCTGGGCGTGCAGGCCGGACAGGCCGGCGCGCAGGAGGCGCCGCTGCCCGTGGCGCCGTCGCCGCCGATCCCCACCCAACCCTACGAGATCACCGCCGACGCGCGGCTCGATGCGCTGCAGCGCCAGCTCAACGAGCAGACGCAGCGCTTGCAGCAGATGCGCGAACTGATGCATGCGCAGGAGCAGCAGATCTTCAGCCTGCAGAACGCGTTGAACGACGAGATCCTCGCCAATGCGCGCGCGCGTGGCGCGCCCGCGCCGGTCATCGTGCCGTCGTTGAGCCAGGCGCCGACATTCCGTGATGGGCAGGCGGGTTCGCCGACCTACCTCGTCGTCGGTCCCGCACCGGCATCCGGTTCCATGCCGGCGACCCGCGACGCTGCGCCTCCCCACGACGCCGGGATGCAGGTGGCGCAGGCCGCTGCGCCGACGCGCAGTCCACAGGGCACGCAGGCGCAGACCGTGCAGGCCACCGCCGGAGCTGCGCAGGCACCACCGCCCGTGGGACAGGCACCGGAGAGCGATTCGCGGCCGCCGGAAGTGGCGCAGATCTTCGACCAGCCCGGCGTGCTGACACCGAAAGGCAAGCTGGTGGTCGAGCCCGCCATCCAGTACGGATACTCGGCCAACGACCGCGTGGCGCTGGTCGGCTACACCATCATTCCCGCCATCCTGATCGGCCTGATCGACGTGCGCCAGGTGAAGACGACCACGGCGGTGGCCACGTTGACCGGCCGCTATGGCCTCAGCCGACGCATGGAGCTGGAAGCCAAGTTGCCCTATGTCTACATCCACAGCGACACCGTCAGCCGCGAGATCTTCACCGGTTCGGCGCAAGACCGCGTGTTCAACGCGCGCGGCAGCGGCCTGGGCGACGTGGAACTGACCGGGCGCTACCAGCTCAACCGGGGCGGTGCCGACAAGCCGTTCTACATCGCGTGGCTGCGCTACAAGAGCCGCACCGGGCGCGACCTGTTCGACGTGACCACCGACTGCGTGACGCGCTGCGTGGCCAACACCACCGGCACCGGCCTGCCGCTGGACCTGCCCACCGGCAGCGGTTTCAATGCGGTGCAGCCCGGCATCACCTGGCTGTATCCGTCCGATCCGGTGGTGTTCTTCGGCAGCCTCAGCTACCTGCACAACTTCAAGCGCAGCGATGTGTCGCGGCGCGTGCTGGGCGGACAGACCGAGTTCCTCGGCGACATCAAGGCCGGCGACATCCTCGGCTTCAACCTCGGCATGGGCCTGGCGCTCAACGAAAAGGCCGCCATCAGCATCGGTTACGACACCAGCATCGTGGACAAGACCGAACAGAACGGGGACGAGGTCGCCGGCGCGGTGCGCACCACGCTGGGCACGCTGCTGCTGGGCGGCACCTACCGTTTCAGCGACCGCATGTCGCTCAACGTCGCGCTGGGCGTCGGCGTGACCCGCGACACACCGGACATGACGTTCACCGCGCGCCTGCCGATCAATTTCTGAGCATGCGCATCACACCGCGCGACCCTGCCACCAGAGCCATAGCCCCGCCAGCAGCATCAGCCATTCGGTCGCCGCCAACAGGAGCGTGGTGGACTCCACCGGCCACCAGCGCATCAGGCTGAGGCTGCGGTAGAGCACGATGGGGGCGTACAGCGCGAGCGCGAGCACCAGGCCGGTACGCATCTGCTGGCTCCACGCAAGCCAGGCGAACAGCAACGCCAGACCGAGCTGCAGGCCGCCATAGATCGTCAGGTATTCGGTCTGCCCCGAGCGGGTCAGCGAGGCATAGCCCAGCGCGGTGGCGGTGCGCGCGGGCGCGAGCGTGCACCAGCCCGCGAGCAGCAGGTACACCAGCGCATTGAGATAGAGATAGGCGGCCGTCATGGGGGAGGTTCCGATGGGAATGCCCGCCCATCTCGCAGGGTCGGCGGTGACGAGCCGGTGAACGTGCGGCAAACCCCGACAGTGCGGCGCGGCGTGTGCCGATCCCGCTGCCGCTGCCCGGCCCGGATGCTGCGGGCTCCTTCCCGAGGAGCCCGTCATGCCCCGATCCTCCTGCGCCTGTCGCCTCGTGCTCGCCTGCGTGCTCGTCACCGTGGGCAGTGCCACCTGGGGGAGCGACCCCGTCCACAAATGCCGCGGCGCGGACGGGCAGTCGCACTACCAGTCGTTGCCGTGCGCCTCGACGCAGCGAACGGAGTGGGTACGCGAGTACCCGCCGGACCCACCGGCTCCCCCGGCCACCGCCGCGTCCACGGAGCCATCGGATCGCGCGCGGAACGCGCCATCCGCACGCTCGCGGAGCCGCGGCGGCACAGGACGCCCGCGCGCCACGCCGACCGGGGCGGTGATCTCGATGCATCGCGATGCCGCCGCCTGTGCGCGCGCAAAGCAGGCGCGCGACCAGACCCATGCGCGGCTGGGTCTGAAGCGGGATTTCGCAACCAGCCGCAGGCTCGACGACCGCGTCAACACAGCCTGTCGCTGAGGCGCGGGCTCAGATGGTGTTCGAGAACCGGGGTACATCCGGCGAGGCCGGTGGCAGGTAGCGGTCGAAGCACATCGCGATCACCCGCAGCAGCAAGCGTCCCTTCGGCGTGGCGTGCAGGCCGACCCGCGTGAAGGCCAGCAGGCCATCGTCCGCCAGTGCCTGCAGGCGGGGCAGGGCATCGGCGAAGTAGGTGGCGAAGTCGATGCCGAACCGGTTGCCGATGCGCGCATAGTCCAGCCGTCCGTGGCACATCAGTTCCTGGATCACCTCGGCGCGCAGCACATCGTCGCGATCCAGCGGCATGCCGCGCCAGACCGGCAACCGGCCCTCGTCGATCGCGCGCTCCCAACCGGGGAGGTCGCGCGGATTCTGGCTGAAGCTGTCGCCGACATGGCTGATCGCGCTCACGCCGAACCCGACCAGGTCGCTGTCGGCGTGGGTGGTGTAGCCCATGAAGTTGCGGTGCAGGCCGCCGCGCGACTGTGCCCGCGCCAGTTCGTCGTCGGGCAGGGCGAAGTGGTCCATGCCGATGTACACGTAGCCCGCCGCGACCAGCCGTTCCACCGCGCACTGCAGCAGCCCCAACTTGGCTTCCCGGCCGGGCAGATCGCCCTGCGCGATGCGCTGCTGCGGCTTGAACAGGTGCGGCAGGTGCGCATAGCTGTACACGGCGATGCGGTCGGGGCGCGCCTGGATCACGATGTCCAGCGTGCGCTCGAAACCGGCGCGCGTCTGCTTCGGCAAGCCGTAGATCAGGTCGATGTTGACCGAGCGCAGGCCGTGCTCGCGGCAGGCCGCCATGATGGCCAGCGTTTCGTCCACGCGCTGCACGCGGTTCACCGCCTTCTGCACGTCCGGATCGAAGTCCTGCACCCCGAGGCTGGCACGATTGAAACCCACCCGCGCGAGTTCGCCGATGTCCGCCGGCGTGACGAAGCGCGGATCCAGTTCGATCGAGAAGTCCATCGTGTCGGCGGGTGCGAAACTGAACTGGCTGCGCAGCTCCGCCACGCAGTCCGCGATCTGCGCCGGAGCGAGGAAGTTCGGTGTGCCACCGCCGAAGTGCAGCTGCACCACCGGCCGCCCGCTGTCGAACAGCGGCGCCATCCGCGCGATCTCGCGGTACAGGTAGTCCATGTACAGCTCGCCGCGCGCCTTGTCGCGCGTGATCACCCGGTTGCAACCGCAGTAGAAGCAGGGGCTGGTGCAGAACGGCACGTGCACGTACAGCGAGAGCGGGCGCGCCTGGTCCTGCCGGTTGGTGGCAGCCGCGCACTCCCGCAGTTCCTGCGCACCGAAGCGGGCGCTGAACTGGGGTGCGGTCGGGTACGAGGTGTAGCGCGGACCCGGCGTGTCGTAACGCCGAAGCAGGTCCGCGTCGAACAACGGAGAAGGAGAGACGATGCCCATGACGTCCATGCTGGGGCGTGTGCGGGCAGGACGCATTGATCGGGATCAATTCCCGCGGGGAGCGTCCGGCCGGGCTTCCGGCGCATCCGGGATCTCGGGCAGCATCTCGAGCGCGGCGGGCGTGGTGCGCAGCATCGGATGGAACCGCGCGTGATGGAGCAGTTCGCGTACCTTGAACAGCCGGCGCCCACCGGCCACCACCGCCAGCAAGCCCAGCGTGCCGGCGAAGAACACCGGCAAGGCCTCCGGACCGAAGCGCTGCATCAGGGCACCGGCCGCCGCCGGACCGATGGCCGCCCCGATGCCGTTGAGCAGCAGCAGGGCACTGCAGCCGGCCAGCAACTGCTCGCCCGGCAGGCGGTCCAGCAGATGCGCCACCGCAAGCGGATACAGCGCGAAGGCCAGCCCGCCGAACAGGAAGAACACCGCCTGCGCCTGGGCCTCGAAGCGCAGGACCAGCAGCGAGGTCGCGGCGCCGGCCGCGGCCACCAGCGCCAGCGTGCTGCGACGGTCGCCGTGGTCGGACAGTCGCCCGATGGGCAACTGCAACGCTGCGCCTCCGATGATGGTGACGGCCATGAACACGCCGATGCCGGCACGATCCAACCCCAGCGATGCCGCGTACACCGCGCCCAGGCCCCAGAACGCACCGAGCGCCAGTCCGGCCAGTACCGCGCCCGCGGCCGCACTCGGCGCCGCGCGGCAGATCTGCAGCAGATGGATCTTCGGCGCGACGGTCATCACCGGCGGCGTGAGCCGCGTCGCGCTGACAGGCAAGATGGCCAGCGCGAACAGGATGGCCACGATGCTGAAGAGCACCGGGCTGCGCGGCGGCTGCAGGTCGAGCAGCAACTGTCCCGCCGCGAGCGCCAGCAGCGACACCACCATGTACACGCCGAACACACGGCTGCGGTGCTCGGGCGCGGCCTGCGCGTTCAACCAGCTTTCGATCACCGTGCACAGCCCGACCAGGGCCATGCCGGTGACCACGCGCAGCGCCATCCAGCCGATAGGTTCCAGCCACAACGGATAGACCAGCACCGCCGCCGCGGCGAGCGCGGCGTGGAAGGCGAAGGCGCGGATGTGGCCGACGCGCCGGATCAGCGGCGGTGCGGTGAACGTGCCGAGGAAGAAACCGATGAAATAGCCCGACATCACCAGGCCGGTCGTGCGCTCGCCCCATCCCTCCGCCTGGCTGCGCATCGCCAGCAGCGTGCCCAGCAGTCCGTTGCCGCCGAGCAGCAGGGCGACGCTGGCGAGCAGGGCGGTGATGGGAAGCAGGAGGCGGAGCACGGGCGGGAACGGTTCCTCGACGATGACGCCGCCATGCTAGCAAGGCGATGCTGAGCGACCGGTTCACACGTAGGCGGACACATCGTGAAGGCACTTCGCACGATGCCTTCGGGTATCCTGCGGCGACCGCCACGAGGGCGTACGGATGACGGAATGTTCCGATGACTGAGCGCAAGATTCCGGGCATCGACGAGTACGACGGCGCCGCCGGTGGCTGGGGCGCGCTGGCCGCGGTCGCACGTGCCGTGCAGGGGCAGATGGCGGTCGGGCGAGAGACATCCGCGCTGCGTCGGGTCAACCAGCCCACCGGTTTCGATTGCCCGGGGTGTGCGTGGCCCGATCCGAAACACACCTCGTCCTTCGAGTTCTGCGAGAACGGTGCAAAGGCAGTGTCGTGGGAGGCGACCGGCAAGCGTGCGACACCGGACTTCTTCGCACGCCACACGCTGGCGGAACTGTGGGACTGGAGCGACCACGCGCTGGAGGACGAAGGCCGTCTCACCCATCCGATGGCCTACGACGCGGAGTCGGACCGCTACGTGCCGATCGGCTGGGACGAGGCGTTCGCGCGCATCGGCGAGGCACTGCGTGCGCTTCCGCATCCGGACATGGCCGAGTTCTACACCTCCGGCCGCACCTCGAACGAAGCCGCCTTCCTCTACCAGCTGATGGTGCGCGAATACGGCACCAACAACTTCCCCGACTGCTCGAACATGTGCCACGAGGCGACCAGCGTGGGGCTGCCCGAGTCCATCGGCGTGGGCAAGGGCACGGTGACACTGGACGATTTCGCCCATTGCGATCTGCTTTTCAGCTTCGGTCACAACCCAGGCACCAACCATCCGCGCATGCTCTCCACGCTGCGCGAGGTGTCCAGGCGCGGCGTTCCCATCGTCGCGGTGAATCCGCTTCGCGAGCGCGGACTGGAGCGCTTCACCTCGCCCCAGCATCCGGCCGAGATGCTGACCAACACCGCCACGCCAATCGCGCAGACCTACTACCAGGTGAAGATCGGCGGCGACCTCGCGCTCTTGAAGGGCATGATGAAGTGGTTGCTGCAGGCCGACGCCGACGACCTCGCCGCGGGCGGCGCGGGCGTGCTCGACCACGCCTTCATCGCCGAACACACCGAAGGTCTGGAAGCGCTGCGCGAGGACCTCGCGCGGACCTCGTGGGACGAGATCGTCGCGCGGTCCGGCCTGTCGCGGGACGACATCGCCGAGGCGGCCGGGCGCTACGCGAAGGCCGAGCGCGTGATCCTCTGCTACGGCATGGGCATGACCCAGCATCGCCGTGGCACGCAGAACGTGCAGCAGATGGCCAACCTGATGCTGTTGCGCGGGAACATCGGCAAGCCGGGGGCCGGCATCGCGCCCATCCGCGGGCACTCCAATGTGCAGGGCGACCGTACGGTCGGCATCACCGAGAAGCCGACGCAGGCGCTGGTGGATGCGATCCGTCGGCGTTACGGCTTCGAGTTCCCGCTCACCCACGGACACGACGCGGTGGAGGCGGTGCGCGCGATCCGCGATGGCCGCTCGCGTGCACTCGTATGCATGGGCGGTAACCTGGCCGTGGCGATGCCAGATCCGGACACCACGATCCCGGCGATGCGCAATCTGGACCTGGCCGTCCACATCGCCACCAAGTTGAACCGCTCGCACCTGATCCCCGCGCGGCAGGCCTTCCTGCTGCCCTGCCTGGGCCGTACCGAGCGCGACGTGCAGGCCAGCGGGCTGCAGTCCGTGACGGTGGAGGATTCGATGTCGATGGTGCACGCCTCGCAGGGCGGCCTGACGCCGGCATCCGAACACCTGCGATCCGAACCGGCCATCGTCGCCGGCATCGCCAAGGCGACGCTGCCGCAGACGAAGGTCGACTGGGACGGGCTGGTCGGCGACTACGACCGCATCCGCGACGACATCGAAGCGGTGTTTCCGATCTTCACCGACTTCAACCGCCGCGTACGCGAGCCGGGCGGTTTCCGCCTCTACATCGGCGCCTCCCAGCGCGACTGGGGACCGGCCGGCAAGGCGCGCTTCCTGGTGGCGCCCGGACTGGGCGAGGATCCGGATCCGGCAGGCGCGGACCTGCTGACGCTGACCACGGTCCGTTCGCACGACCAGTACAACACCACGATCTACGGCTTCGACGACCGTTATCGCGGCATCCGCGGCCGGCGCGATGTGGTCTTCCTCAATCGCGACGACATGCGGGAGCGTGGCGTGGCGCATGGCGATCCGATCGAGGTGGTATCGCACATTGCCGGCGACGACGCGACGCGCACGCTCTCGGGTTTCATCGCCGTCGAGTACGACCTGCCGCGCGGGTCGGCGGCGATGTACTACCCCGAAGGCAATCGCCTGGTGCCGCTCGACAGCCACGATCCGCAGTCGGGTACGCCGGCGTACAAGTCGATCCCGGTGCGGGTGCGCGGGCTGCGCATCGCGGATGGACATGCCGGCTGAGCGCATCGACGGCGTCGCCTGGCGCCAGGTCGTCGACATCACCGGCGGCATGGCCACGCGGCGTCAGGACCGGCTGGCCGAAGAGGTGCCGCTGGCGATCCATGTCGATGGCGAACCCTTGGCGGTGATGATGGTCTCGCCGTGCGACCTGGAGGATTTCGCGCGCGGATTCGCCCTGACGGAACTCGGGATCGCGGGCGACGATGTGGCCTCGATGGAGGTGCGGACGCTGCTCGAAGGCGTCCAGCTCGACCTCCGTACGCGCCATCCCCTCCCGACCAACGCTCCGGATCGGCAACGCGGACTGCCGGGCCGCAGCGGGTGCGGCATCTGCGGTCAGCGGAACCTGGAGGACGTGCTCAGGCAGCCGGCGCGCGTGGGGCAGGGTGCGGTACTCGGGGCGCCGGTACTCGACGCGGCACTCGCCGCGCTGGCATCGCACCAGCCCCTGAACCGCATCACCGGCGCCGTCCACGCCGCCGCCTGGGTGACGCTGGACGGCGTGCCGACCCTGGTCCGCGAAGACGTCGGTCGCCATAACGCCCTGGACAAGCTGATCGGTGCACTGGTGCGTCCGGAGTTCGATCCCGACACGGGCTTCGCGCTGATCACCAGCCGCGCCAGCTACGAGATGGTGGCGAAGGCCGCCGTCGCGGGCATACCGCTGCTGGCGGCCCTGTCCGCGCCGACGGCGCTGGCCGTCGATCTCGCGAACGCCTGCGGCATGACCCTGGTCGGGTTCGTGCGCGACGGGCGCCATGTCGTCTACAGCCACGCCCACCGCCTGCAGGCGGCGAGCCGCTAGGCGCGGATCGGCGGCAACGCGGCCACCAGGCCATCCAGGCAGGCCACGCAGCGGTCGCCTGCTGCGGTCAGGGGTTCGACGCCGCCGGTGAACCGGGAGAACGCGGGCAGGATCGTCGTCGCGGTACGCAACCAGAAGGCCGGCCAGCGGCCCGGCAAACCGGGAAACCGCACACGCGGATGCACATGACCGGCGATGACATGGCCGCTGCCCGCATCGGGAAGGTGGCGCAGCTCGAACGGCCCGCGCCGCAGGCCCTCCGGCACGATGTGCAGGTCCCAGTCCGCCGCCTGTCGCTGCAGGTGGCGGTCGTGGTTGCCGGCCACCACGGTGATGGCGAGGCCTGCATGATGCGCGCGCCACGCCCGCCAGTCCTCCTGCCACGCGCCACCGGACGCGGCGCCATGCAGGAAGTCGCCCAGCACGCACAGCTCGCGTGCGCCGGTGTCGGCCAGCACGCGTTGCAGGCGTTCGAGGTCCTCGCGCGTACCGCCGCGCGGAACGGCAATGCCACCGCGGCGCAGGGCTTCGCCCTTACCCAGGTGCAGGTCGGCGATCAGCAGCAGCGAGGCCGCCGGCCAGAACAGCGCCCGGTCGGCAAGCAGGTGCACGGATTCCCCCGCCAGGTCGAGAGCGAGGCTAGCCCGCATGCCGGCGCTCCAGCTGTTCGGCCGCGCGCCGCACGCGCGCCTGCCAGTCTTCCGTGCTCAGGTGGGCACGCATGCCGTCCGCCCACAAGGGAAAGCCCAGCGGCGTGAGGCTGGCCGGCGCCACGATATGCAGGCGCGCGTCGCGCAGGCGGCGCAACAGGTCGCCGAGGTCCGCGACCTGCAGGTCTTCCTCCAGCGCTTCGCGGCGTGCGAGCTGCAGCAGCAGGTGGTCCGGATCATGGCGCGACAGGACGTCGAACAGCAGCCCGCTCGAGGCCTGCAGCTGGCGCAGGCTGCGCGGCGTGCGCCCCGGCAGCGACGGCGGCAGCAGGCCGGCGACACGCGCGATGCCGCGGAACTGCCGGCGCGCCAGTTCGCCGAGGTTGGCGCCGTGGGCGAGGTCCTCCACCAGCCGCTCCTCCGTGAGCAACGCGCGCAGCGTGTCGGCCTCGAGCGTCAGCGGCCGTTGCGGCGACAGCATGAAGCCCAGGTCGTTGGCCGACAGCGAGAATGTATTGGGCTCGCGCTGACCGAGCCGCCATGCCAGCAGTGCCGCGAGGCCTTCGTGCGCGCGGCGGCCGGCGAACGGAAACACGAACAGGTGCTGGCCGTCGCGCCGGCGGACGACTTCCACCAGCAGGTCTCCGGCCGCCGGCACCCGGCTGAGCCGTGCCTGCACGGCAAGCAACGGCTGCAGTGCCCGCATCTCGGGGGAACGCCGGTCACCCGCCAGCGTCGCCTGTACATGGGCCGCCAGGCGCGACGACAGCGGCATCCGCCCGCCCATCCAGCGCGGCACGACGCCATCGCCCTGTTTGACCATGCGCACGTAGGCGGTCATGTCCTGCAGGCGCACGAGTTCGAGCAGGCGTCCGGCGAAGCGGAAGCGGTCGCCCGGCCGCAGGCGGCTCAGGAACGCCTCTTCCACCGTGCCCAGGCCGCCCCCCCGCAGGAATTTCACCGCGATGTTGCCGTCGCTGGCGATCGTGCCGATGGACAGACGATGGCGCAGCGCCACCGTGCGGTCGTGCACGCGATGCACGCCGTCGGCATCGCGCACGACGCGGCGGTATTCGGGATAGTGTTCCAGCGCGTCGCCGCCGCGCACGATGAAGTCCAGTACGCGCCGCCAGGTCGCCGCGTCGAGGGCGGAAAACGCGTCGGTGGCGCGGACCTCGCCGAACAGCTCGTCGTCGGTGAATCCGCCGCCGAGCGCGACGGTGACGCAGTGCTGCGCCAGCACGTCGAGCGGCAATCGCGGTGGATGCCGCGTCTCCACCTCGCCTTCGGCGATCGCCGTGCGGGTGGCGGCGTATTCGGCCAGCTCCAGCGCGTGCGTCGGCACGCACAGCACGTGGCCGGTCTCGCCCGGGCGATGCCGCGCACGGCCCGCCCGCTGCAGCAGGCGCGCCACGCCCTTGGGGCTGCCGATCTGGATCACCTGGTCGACCGAAGGAAAGTCCACGCCCAGATCGAGGCTGGAGGTGGCCACCACGCAGCGCAGCGTCGCATCGCGCAGGCCGGCCTCGGCCTGCTGGCGTACCGCCGGATCCAGCGAGCCGTGGTGCAGGGCCAGCGTGCCGGGATTTTCGGGCCACACCGCCGCCAGCGCCTGGTGCCACAACTCTGCATGCGCGCGCGTGTTGGTGAACAGCAGGGTGGTCCGCACCGCGAGCACGCGCGCCATGACGCCGGCCAGCTGGCTCAGGCCCAGGTGGCCGCTCCACGGGAACCGCACCATGTCCTCGGGCAGCAGCGTTTCCAGCGTCATCGGGCGGGGCCGGGCGGCCGATATCACCTGCGGTGGAACGCCCGGCGGCAGCAGGGCGCGGCAGGCATCGTCGAGATTTCCGAGGGTGGCGGAAAGTCCCCAGGTGCGCACGCGCGGCGACCAGCGGCGCAGACGGGCCAGCGCCAACTGCGTCTGCACGCCGCGCTTGCTGCCCATCAGCTCATGCCACTCGTCGACCACCACGCAGCGCAGGTCCGCGAACATCGGGGCGGTGTCGGGATGGCTCAGCAACAACGACAGCGATTCGGGTGTGGTCACCAGCACATCCAGCTTGCCCCCGCGTGCCAGCCGCTTGTCGCGAGCACTGGCATCGCCGGTGCGCTGCGCGACGTTCCAGGCCAGTCCCAGCGCCTGTGCAGTGTCGGCGAGCGCACGCGTCGTGTCGGACGCCAGGGCGCGCAGCGGCGTGATCCAGACCACCCGCAAAGCGCGCGCCGCATTGCGCTTGCGGCTGGCGGGCGAGGGCGGTTCGGCCAGTGCCTCCAGCAGGACGCCGCCGAAGGCTGCCAGCGTCTTGCCACTGCCGGTCGGCGTGTGGATCAGGCCCGATTCGCCGGCGAGGTAGTGCCGCCACGCCTGGCGCTGGAACGGCAGCGGTTTCCAGCCACGCGAGGCGAACCAGCCCTGCAGCCGCGCGAGCGGCGTCACCGCGCCAGCGCCTTCAGCGTCGCCAACCGGTCGGCCTCGGCCGCGGGCTTGTCGCGGCGCCAGCGCAGGATGCGCGGGAACCGCACCGCGACGCCCGATTTGTGGCGGCTGCTGACATTGACGCCTTCGAAACCAAGCTCGAACACCTGCTCGGCGACCACCGAGCGTACCGGCCCGAACCGCTCGCGCGTATGCGAGCGGATCCACTGGTCCAGCGCCAGGATCTCCTTGTCGTCGAGGCCGGAATACGCCTTCGCGACCGGGACCAGCTCGCCGTCCTCGTTCCAGACGCCGAACGTGTAATCGGTGTAGAGCGTGCTGCGGCGCCCGTGGCCGGCCTGCGCATACAGCAGCACCGCATCGAGGGTGAGCGGATCGATCTTCCACTTCCACCAGTCGCCGCGTCGGCGGCCGCTGCGGTAGGGCGAGTCGCGCCGTTTCAGCATCAGGCCTTCCACGCCGCGCCCGCGCGCGGTCTGGCGCAGCACGGCCGCTTCGTCCCATGTCGCGGCCGCGGTGTCGGGCGACAGCACCAGGCGCGGATCCGCGTGCGCACCCAGCAGATCTCGCAGGCGCTGTCGTCGCGCATGCAGCGGCCATTCCCGCAGGTCGTCCCCGTCCAGTTCCAGCAGGTCGTAGGCCAGCACCCGCGCCGGTGCCGCGGCCAGATGCCTGCTGCCCGGCCGTTTGCGCTGGATGCGCGTCTGCAGCGCCGAGAAGGGCAGCGGCGCGTCGCCGTCGTCCCACGCCAGCAGTTCGCCATCGATCACCGCATCCTGCGGCAGCGTGGCCGCCGCGGATTCGATCTCGGGAAAGCGGCCGTCCAGCCGCTCCTCGCCGCGCGACCACAGTGCCACTTCGCCGCGCCGGCGGATGATCTGCAGGCGGATGCCATCCCACTTCCATTCCAGCAGCCAGTCGCCGATGGCGCCGAGCTGCTCCGGCGCACTCTCCAGTGGCGAGGCGAGGAAGAACGGGTAGGGCTGTTCCCGGTCGCTGTCCTGTGCATCGGGCGACAGCAGCGAGGCGAGGAAGTCCGGCGTCGGGGGCCAGTCGCCGAGCATGCGCTGGGCGAGCAGGGCGATGGGAACTTGGGAGAGATCGGCGAGTGCCTGTTGCACCAGCCGCAGCGACACCCCGATGCGCAGCGCACCGGTCAACAGCTTGTTGAACACGAGGCGCTGGCCGTCGGGCAACTGCGTCCACGCGTCCACCACGGTGCGCCGTCTCGTTTCGGCGTCGGCCCCGGCCACGCGCAGCAGTCGCTGCTCGATCCAGACGTGCAGCGGGACCTCGGCATCCGGTGCAGTGCCTGGCGGCAACAACAGCGCCAGCGTCTCGGCGAGATCGCCCACGTGCGCATAGCTGTCGTCCACCAGCCATGCCGGTAATTCCGCGATTTCGCCGCACCAGGTGCGCAGCTCGCCGCTGCCGGCGATGCGGCGCAGCTTGTTGCCGGCGAGCAGCCACAGGGCCCACGCGGCATCGGCACGCGGAGCCTGGCGGACGTAGTCGGCGATGGCGGCGCGCTTGTCCAGCGTGCCCGTGCGGTGCTCGAGCACTTCGTACAGCGCGGCGAAGGCCTTCATTCCTCGCCACCGAAGTCGGTGGCGAATGCCTGCGCGTCCCGTCCGCGTTCGCGCAGGAAGCGGATCAGCGCATCGGTATTGCCGTGGGTGGCGATGATGCGGCGTGCGCCGGTCTGTTCGATGGTGTCGAGCAGGGCCGGCCAGTCGGCGTGGTCGGAAATGACGAAACCGCGATCGTAGTTGCGGCGCCGGCGGTTGCCGCGCAGGCGCATCCAGCCGGACGCGAAGCCGTGTTCCGCATCGCGGAAGCGGCGCGTCCACGTGGAACCGGCTGCGGACGGCGGCGCGATCACGAGGCGGCCGGCGTAATCCTTGCCTTTGGGCTGCTCGCCGACGGGTTCGGTGGCGATCAACGGCACGCCGGCGGCGCGATAGACCTGCACCCCGCTGTCCACCGCACCATGCACGTAGACAGGCGGTTCGTCGAAACGGGCCAGTTCGGCCAGGATGCGTTGCGCCTTGCCCAGCGCATAGGAGTACAGGATCGCCGCGCGTCCACGCGCCTCGCAGGCGCGCCGCCACTGCACGATGCGCGCCACTTCCGCCGGGGTATCGGGCCAGCGGTACACCGGCAGGCCGAAGGTCGCTTCGGTGATGAAGACATCGCACGGCACCACCTCGAACGGCGGGCAGGTGGGGTCGGCCTGGCGCTTGTAGTCGCCGGACGCGACCCACACCTGGCCACCCACTTCGATCCGGACCTGCGCCGATCCCAGCACATGGCCGGCAGGATGCAGGGAGACCGTGGCATCGCCCAGCCTGAAACGCTCGCCATAGGCGTGCGCGTGGAAGGTCTGCTCGCCCAGCCGCCAGCGCAGCACCGGCAGGCCGTCGGCGACGGCGTGATACACGCCCATGCCGTTGCGCGCATGGTCGCCATGCCCGTGCGTGATGACGGCGGTGGCGACCGGGCGCCAGGGATCGATGTGGAAATCGCCCGCCGGGCAGTACATGCCTTCGGGTCGCAGCACGATGAGATCACGGGGGGGCGCCGTCATGCCGACAGACTGCGTAATCCGGTGTACAAGGGCGGTGAAGTGAGGCCGTGCTAACGGCCCTTGTCGCCCGCCCCGGCTTCTTCCGCTGCCTTGTCCCTGACCGAGTCGCGTGCGACCAGCTGGTGCGGCACCACGTGGTTGACGATCACGCGCGGGGACGACGGCGTCCGACGGATCTCGCGCAGCAGGATGTCGATGGCGGCATCGGCCATGGCGGCGACCGGCTGGTGGATGGTGGTCAGTTCCGGCCACACCATGGTCGCCGCGGACGTGTCGTCGAAGCCGACCACCGAGAGGTCGCGCGGCACGTCAAGGCCGCGGCGATGCGCGACCGACACCACGGCCGACGCCATGTCGTCGTTGCTGGCGAAGATCGCGCTGGGAGGACGGCGCAACGCGAGCAGTTTTTCCGCCGCCTCCAGGCCGGAGCGGTAGGTGAAGTAGCCCGGCTGGACCAGCTTGTCGTCGTAGGCAATGCCCGCTTCGGCCAGCGCGTCGCGGTAGCCTTGCCAGCGGTGCGCGCTGGCGGTCTGGTTGGGATCGCCCTTGATGTAGCCGATACGCGTGTGGCCGCGCGATATCAGGTGCGACACCATGTCGTGGCTCGCGCGATGGTCATCGATGCGCACACAGGAGATGGTGTCGCTGAAGTGCCCCGAGGCGATGGATACCACCGGCACGCCCGCATGCCGGAACTCCGACACGATGGCCCTGGACTCGCAGAGCGGGGGAGGGAGGATGACGCCGGCCACGCTGTTGGCCAGTTGCCTGGCCGCCGCACGGCGACCCTCCGCATCCAGTCCGTCCCAGGTGGCGATCGCCAGTTGCGCCGCCGCCCGTGCCGAGCCCCGCAGCGCGCCCACCAGCAATTCGCGCAGGTAGCTTGAACTGGGATTGGTATAGATCAATGCGATGCAGGTGTGCTGCGCGGCCGCCAGCGAACTCGCGGCGAGATTGGGGCGGTACCCCAGTTCGCGCACGCTGCGCATGACGCGCTCGCGGTTGGCATCACGCACCCCCGCATGGCCGTTGACCACGCGCGAGACGGTCATCGGCGATACGCCGGCGTGCGCCGCCACCTCGTCGATGGTGACCGCACCCCCCTTCCTGCGCACGGCTTTGCTGTTCTTCTTCACGCAGTTACTTCCGTTGGTCCGAGTCCCGGTGTTGTAGCGAAATCTGTATTACTTGCGCGCTGGCGAGAAAAAGGGCGTTTTCACGAGCCTTCGCCGCCGAACGCTGCGTGCCGTGTCGACACCATGTGCGCTTTGTTGCGCTGCATGGTGACAAGCACGAACACGCGTGATTAGTCTGCGCTCCAACGCGATGGTAGCGCTACCACTCGATCACTGCCCACTGTGATCCGTGGTCGCATCCCCATCGCGTGATCGTCGTCTTACCACGCTTGAATCCGGAATGCGGAGCAGGGGCCTTCGGGGGCCCGCTTCCGTCCTCCGGCTGGAAGACGGGCACTGCCCGTGGGCGCCCCCGGGAGGGGCGGTACATCACATACGAACGTAGC
Organism: Pseudoxanthomonas sp.; assembly: GCF_035999195.1. Classification (NCBI taxonomy): domain Bacteria; kingdom Pseudomonadati; phylum Pseudomonadota; class Gammaproteobacteria; order Lysobacterales; family Lysobacteraceae; genus Pseudoxanthomonas; species Pseudoxanthomonas sp. Next base: position 286,616 of record NZ_DASYGY010000009.1, on the reverse strand, counting down.
GAGAGGGGAGATCCATGAACGCGTGCAGTTTCCGTACGACTCCAGACCTGAGGGCACGTCAATGAGCCGCAAGCTGGCGAAATTCAAATCGAGGGCCATGTTCACCTTCGTCGGAGGCGTGCTGGTCATCAATCCCGCCTTCGGCCAGGACGCGCCCGCACCGGCGCCGACCGCGCAGGAACAGACGCAATCCCAGCAGGCGACCGATCTGGACACGGTCGTGGTGACGGGCATCCGCAACAGCCTCAGCCAGGCGATGGACATCAAGCGGGACTCCGCGGGTGTGGTCGACGCGATCAGCGCCGAGGACATCGGCAAGTTCCCCGATACCAACCTCGCCGAATCGCTTCAGCGCATCACCGGCATCTCGATCGAGCGCCGCGATGGCGAGGGCGCGCAGGTCACCGCGCGCGGCTTCGGTCCGCAGTTCAACATGGTCACCCTCAACGGCCGCCAGATGCCGGGTGCGGATGCCTTCGGCGCCTCCGGCCAGGTCGCCATCGGTGGCGTGGACGGCGGCACCCGCGCGTTCAACTTCGCGCAGTTGGCCGCCGAGGCGATCAACGGCATCGAGGTCTACAAGACCAGCCAGTCCCAGGTACCCAGCGGCGGCATCGGCGCCACCATCAACATCCTGACGGCGCGGCCGTTCAACTACGACGGCTTCGTCGCCAACGCCGGCGCCAAGCTGGTCTCCGACCGCAGCCAGCCGTTCGAGAACGACCTGACGCCCGAGCTGTCCGGCATCTTCAGCTACACCAATCCCGACAAGACGTTCGGCGTCAGCCTCAGTGCGAGCAAGCAGGAGCGCAAAGGCGGCTCGGTGCAGGCCACCGAGAACTACTGGAACGTCCAGCCGTGGACCGGCACCATGCCGGGCAATCCGACGGTGGTGAATGCGCCCGGTGTCGGCGACCTGTACGCGCGTCCGAACGACCTGCGCTACGCCTTTTCCGAGTTCGAGCGCGATCGCGTCAACGGCCAGGCGGTGGTGCAGTTCGCACCCACCGACAGCCTCACGCTGACACTGGACTACACCTACTCGACCAACGAGATCACCGAGAATCGCGGTGAGCAGGCGATGTGGCTGCAGAACAGCAACTACACCGACGTGGAGTTCGACACCAGCGGCGCGGTGGCCACGCCCATCTACATCCGCGAAATCGCCGGCACCAAGGACTTCGGTCTCGAGCAGCAACGCAGCATGCAGAAGTACAAGCTGGGTTCGCTCGGCCTGAATGCGGTGTGGGACGTCAACGACCGCTTCCGCCTCAGCTTCGACGCGCACAACTCGAAGAACGAAAGCCGTCCGAACGATCCACTGACCGGCGGCGGCTCGATCTTCATGAGCATCGCCGGCACCAACAACTGCACCACCGGCCCGCACTGCGGCGGCACCTGGGTGCAGGAACTGCAGTTCAACAACGGCCTGCCGATCGGCACGCAGACGTGGTATCCGACCAACGCCGATGCGATCGCCGGGACCAACGGCGTAGTCAATCCGGGTTTCGTGGAAGGCGAGATCGGCTCCCAGGTGCTGCGCATCAACGCGCAGACCCAGGTCAGCGAGATCAAGCAGGGCCGCATCGACGGCGAGTGGAACTTCGACCAAGGCCGCTTCCAGTTCGGCGTGGACAGCGCCAAGTCGTCGACGCACCGGCTCCAGGCCGCGGAAAACTACTCGACCCTGGGCGACTGGGGCGTGGGCAACGTCAACGGCGACGTCGCCGACGGGCTGATGGACCTGATCCGTCCGTACGACATCGCCGGCCTGTTCAACGACTACAGCGTGCCGAGCAGCAACGGCGCCTGGCGCGGAAACGCCGCCGAGCTGGCCCAGTGGGCCGCCGACAACTACGGTGCCGGCATCGGCGTGAGTCCGCAGAACTCGGCCGACGACCGCGTTGAGGAGGACACCAAGTCCGCCTACGTGCAGGTGGAGTTCGAGGGCGAACTGGGCGGCATGCGGACCAATACGCGCGTCGGCGTGCGCTACGAGACGACCAAGGTGGTCTCGAACTCGGTCATCGCCATCCCCGAGGCCATCGAATGGTCGGCCAACAACGACTTCCGCATCGTGCTGTCCGACGAGAAGCAGCCGTTCACCGAAAGGGCCAGCTACAGCTACATCCTGCCCAACCTGGACTTCAGCATCGACTTCACGGATGAGCTGAAGGGCCGTGCCTCGTTCGGCAAGAGCATCGCGCGCGCGCCCTATGGCAACCTCTATGCCGGTCCCGGCACGGCACAGCAGCCGTTCGGTTCGGTGCTGCTGGATCCGTCGGTCCGTGCCAGCGGCAACGATCAGAATCCCATGCTGAAGCCGCTGGAGTCCGACAACCTGGACCTGGCGCTGGAGTGGTACTTCGCCGACGCCAGCTACCTGTCGGTGACGTACTGGAACAAGTCGGTCGCCAACTTCATCGGCAACGGCGTCTCCCAGCAATCGCTGTACGGCCTGACCGATCCGACCTCCGGTCCGGATGCGCAGGCGGCGCTGGCCTTCCTGCAGAGCGCAGCCTGCGCGGTGCAGGTGGGTCCGGCCAACGCCGCCGCGTGTTCGGGCAACGACACCTCGCTGTTCACCGCACTGGCGCTGTTGCGCAACGATCCCGCCGGGCTGGCGGCGTTCGACGGCACCGGCGCGCAGGCACTGGCGACCGAAGCGGCCTACAACCTGGTGGGCGAAGCGGACGATCCGCTCTATCTGTTCAACGTCAACCGTCCGGTCAACCAGAACCAGGCGAAGTTGAACGGCTGGGAGATCGGCGGCCAGTACTTCTTCGGCGACAGCGGCTTCGGCATCCTGGCCAATTACACGGTGGTCAATGGCGACGTCGGCTACGACAACGGCGGCGACCCGGGCATCGACCAGTTCGCGCTGACCGGCCTGAGCGACACGGCCAACGCGATGTTCATGTTCGAGAAGTACGGCTGGTCGGTGCGACTGGCATGGAACTGGCGCGACGAGTACCTGATCCTGGCCAACCAGGGCGCCAGCCGCAACCCGTACTACGTGGAAGAGTACGAGCAGTGGGACCTGAGCGTGAACTACACGCTCAACGACCACTGGTCGTTCGGGCTGGAAGCGATCAACCTGACGGGTGAGGACGTGCGCTGGCATGCACGCACCGACCAGATGATCGTCAAGCTGGCCGACCAGAGCCCGCGCTACATGGTGGGCGTGCGATACAAGTTCTGAGTTTGGCGACAGACGCCCTCTCCGGATGTCGCCGAGGGGACCGCTGCGCGAGCAGCGGTCCTTTTTTCGAGGCGCGCCGGCGTACTGGCACCGTGGAGTCGGCCTGGCGGTACCATGGCGACGCACGCCTGATGACGGAATTGGACAAGACGATGGGCCGTTACGAACTTCTCAACAACATCGCGCACCGCGACCTGCGCGTGGCGACCGCCTTCGGTCCCGAGTACGGCGACGACGTGGGCATGGTGCCGGCCTTCCCCAGCGAGTTCGCCGAGCTGCAGCGGGAGTACCCGATCTTCCTGCGCAAGGACGCCACGACCGGCGACTGGCAATCCGTCGTGCTGCTGGGTTTCGAGCAGCGCGAGAACCTCTTTCTGCAGGACGGCCGCTGGAATGCGGCATACCTGCCGGGCGCGGTCGCCAAGGGGCCGTTCCTGATCGGCTTCCAGGAACAGCGCATCGACGGCGAACTCATCCAGGAAGCGGTGATGCACGTGGATATCGACCATCCGCGCGTGAACGCCGCAGATGGCGAGCCGGTCTTCCTGCCGCAGGGCGGCAACAGCCCGTACCTGGAGCACATCGCGACCGTGTTGCGCGGCATCCGCGATGGCAGCGCCTACGGCACCGCGATGTTCGGCGCGTTCGACGCCCACGGCCTGATACAGCCGGTCAATCTCGACGTGCAGATCGACGAGCGTCATCGCGTGGTGGTCAACGGGCTGCACGGGATCGACCGCGAACGACTGGCGTCGCTGGAGGGGCCTGCGCTGCTCGAGCTCAACCGCGCCGGCTACCTGGAGGGCGCCTATCTGATGCTCGCATCGCTGCACAACATGCGTCGCCTGATGGCCGAGAAGCAGCGCCGCCTGCGCGCGCAGGACGCCGCCGCTGCCGGCAAGAACTGACCGATGGCGGACGGCACTCCGATGCGTGCGCTGGACGGCCTGGATGCGGACACCCTGCCGCTGGATGCGCTGCTGGCCGAGGGGAAGCCGGTGGTGCTGCGCGGCATCGCGCGCGATTGGGGCCTCGTGCAGGCAGGGGCGCGTTCCACGCAGGACGCCATGGCCTACCTGCGCGATTTCGATGCCGGTGCGCCGATCCAGTACTCGTTCGGAGAACCGGAGATCGCGGGACGTCCGTTCTACAACGACGACTTCACCCGCCTGAACTTCGAGGTCAGGCGCGGCGTGCTGGCGCAGGTGCTTGACGGGATCGCGCACCATCTGCAGGATGCCCGGCCGCCGACGTACTACGTCGCGTCGCTGCTGATCGATCGCGCGCTGCCCGGTTTTTCGCAGGCGAATGACCTGGGGTTGGCCGCACGCGGTATCGAAGCGCCACCGAGCATCTGGATCGGCAATCGCGTCGTGGCGTCCTGCCATTTCGACGCACCCGACAACCTGGCGTGCTGTGCGGTGGGCAGGCGCCAGTTCACCCTGTTTCCGCCGGATCAGATCGAAAACCTGTACCCCGGCCCGTTCGAGCCCACGCCGGGCGGACAGGTCGTCAGCGTGGTCGATTTCGACCAGCCGGACTTCGACCGCCACCCGCGGTTCCGCCTGGCGCTGGAGCATGCGCAGACTGCGCTGCTCGAGCCCGGCGACGCCATCTTCATCCCCAGCATGTGGTGGCACCACGTGCGCAGCCTCGAGCCGTTCAACGTGCTGGTGAACTACTGGTGGCGCCGGTCGCCGGCGTTCCTGTCCTCGCCGTTGCCCGCGCTGCATCACGCACTGTGGACGCTCCGCGACCTGCCCGCAGCCGAAAAGCAGGCGTGGGCGAAGATATTCGACTACTACGTGTTCGGTCCCGGCGAGCGGGCAGGGGAACACCTGCCCGAACCGGCCCGCGACCTGCTCGCACCGATCGATGAAACACAGGCACGGCGCATCCGCGCCATGCTGCTTGGCCGACTCAACCGCTGACGGGAGCACTTGCCTTGGACGCTACGACGACACCCGAAGGATACATCCGCAAGGTCGTCATCGCCGGCGGCGGCACGGCCGGCTGGCTTGCCGGCTGCGCGCTGGCGCACCAGTTCCGCGACCGGCTCGAGATCACCCTGGTCGAATCGGAACAGATCGGCACCGTGGGGGTCGGCGAGTCCACCGTGCCCCCGATCCGCACGTTCCACCGCTTCCTGCAGATCGACGAGCAGGAATTCCTGCGCGCCGTTGCCGGCACGTTCAAGCTCTCCATCTCGTTCGAGAACTGGCGGCGTCCCGGCGAGCGCTACATCCATCCCTTCGGCATCACCGGGCAGGGCACGTGGGCGGTGGCGTTCCATCATCTATGGCTGGACAGCCTGCGGCGCGGCATGACGTCGGAACTGGGCGATTTCTGCCTGGAAACGCTCGCCTCGCGCGGCGACCAGTTCTCGCTGCAGACGCAGCCGCAGGTCAACTACGCCTACCACTTCGATGCGGGGCTGTACGCGAAATTCCTGCGCCGCATCGCCGAAGGACATGGACTGCGGCGCGTTGAGGGCAAGATCCGCGAGGTGCGCCAGCACGCGCACGACGGCGCCGTGCAGGCGATCGTGCTGGAGGACGGCCAGGTCATCGAGGGCGACCTGTTCATCGACTGCACCGGCTTCCGCGGGCTGCTGATCGAACAGACGCTGCACACCGGCTACGAGGACTGGAACGAGTGGCTGCCCAGCGACCGCGCCGTCGCCGTGCAGACCGAATCGGTCGGGCCGCCCGTGCCGTATACCCGCGCGATCGCGCACGAGGCCGGCTGGCGCTGGCATATCCCGCTGCAGCACCGGGTGGGCTGCGGGTTGGTGTTCTCCAGCCGGTACATGTCCGACGACGAGGCGCGCGCGAAGCTGCTGCGCGATGTGGGGGCTCCCGCGCTGCGCGATCCGTGGCTGGTGCCGTTCCGCACCGGGCGCCGGTTGAAAGCATGGAACAAGAACGTGGTGTCGCTGGGCCTGGCCAGCGGCTTCATCGAGCCGCTGGAATCGACCAGCATCCACCTGACGATCAGCGCAGTGGTGCGGCTGGTGCAACTGTTTCCGTTCGACGGCATCGCCTCGTCGCTGGCGGACCTGTACAACGAGGTCAGCCGCGCGGAAATGGAGCACGTGCGCGATTTCATCATCCTGCATTACCACGCCACCCAGCGCGACGAGCCGATGTGGAAGGCCTGCCGCGAGATGGCACTGCCGGACTCGCTGGAAATCCGCTTGCGCGCCTGGCGCGAGCGTGCGCATGCGTGGCAGGACCCGGATGAACTGTTCCGCGTGGATTCCTGGACCCACGTGCTGCTCGGCCAGGGCATCCAGCCCGGAGCGCCTCATCCGCTTGCGCGCGCCCTGGCGGATGAGGACCTGCGTACGCTGTTGAACTCGATCCGGCAGCCGATCGAGCGCGCCGTGGCGCACATGCCTTCGCAGCAGGCCTTCATCGACCGCTACTGCAAGGCCGCGCCGGAAGTGTGGCCGTCCCGCGCCGTGACCGCGTAGGGGGCGGGGAGCGCTCACGCATGCTGATCACGCCGCATCCGAACATCCGGACCCGCCGCCGCGTGGTCGGCCACGAGGGCGCGCCGCTGCTGGTGATCGACGACGTGCTGGTCGATCCCGAGCGCATGCTGCGCAAGGCGGCGAGCCGTCCTTTCGAGAAGATGCCGACCCTGTTTCCCGGCCTCCGTGCGCCTGCACCGCTGTCCTACCAGTCGTTCCTGGAGGCGCTGTTGAATCCGCTACTGCGCGAGACGTTCGATCTGGAGCCGGGTCGCTTCGCGTTCCCGATGTGCCACTTCTCGCTGGTGACGCAGCCACCGGAGACACTGCAGTTCCTGCAGCGGGTGCCGCATATCGACTCCGTCAGCGCGCAGGGCCTGGCCACGGTGCACTACCTGTTCCGCGGCGGCTGGGGTGGTACGGACTTCTACCGGCATCGACGCACGGGCTTCGAGTACATCGACGAAAGCCGGCATGCGGCGTACTTCGACTGCCTGTCGCGGCAGCGCCGCGAAGCGTCGGCGGACGTCAGCGGCTACATCGATGGCGATACGCCGCTGTACGAGCGCATCGCCGGCGTGGAGGGCGTGTTCAACCGGCTTGTCGTTTACCGGCGCAACGCGCTGCATTCGGGGCGGATCGACAACGGCCGGCCATTGCCTGCCGATCCGTTGCAGGGTCGCCTGTCGATCAACGCGTTCATCGATGTCGCACGGTGAGTCCGGCGTCGCCCGCGTCGGCGGCAGCAGGTATCGGACCAGCGCAAGTCCTTGCCTGGGAATGGTTTTTGCGGCGCAGCAGGCTTTTTCTCCGGCTGCTGGTTACAGTGCGCCATCGCGGCCGCCGAGCACCATGGCCGTGCGGAAGAAGGGAGCGGAAGGGCGGTTCCCTTTTTTTGGAATCCGAAATGGTAGCGCTAACTTTTCGTGGATCGGAGGCGGTGGTCGATGGGTTTTGTCGCCGGGATTGATGCAGGCACGCAGAGCGTGAAGGTGGTGGTGTACGACCCCGCCACGCGCGTCGTCGTCGCCGCCGCCAGCGAACCGCTGGAGCTGATCGGTCGCGACGATGGCAGCCGCGAGCAGCACCCCGCCGACTGGGTCGCTGCGATGCAGGCCTGCTTCGCGCGCGTGGCTCCTGCAGTGCGTGCGCGCATCGATGCGCTGGCGGTGTCGGGCCAGCAGCACGGGTTCGTGCCGGTGGATGCGTCGGGCCAGGTGCTGGCTCCGGCGAAGCTGTGGTGCGACACCAGCACCACCGCCGAGTGCGGGCAGATCATGGACGCGGTGGGCGGCCCGACTGCGACGATCGCGCTGGCCGGCAACCCGATCCTGGCCGGCTATACGGCGTCCAAGCTGCCGTGGACCCGGACGCACCGGCCCGACGCCTATGCGCGGCTGGCGACGATCCTGCTGCCGCACGACTACCTCAACTTCGTGCTGACCGGCCAGCGCTTCTGCGAGTGGGGCGATGCCTCCGGCACCGGCTGGCTCGACGTGCGCACGCGCACGTGGTCGAAGGAACTCCTGCGCGCCACCGATGCGGACCGTGATCTTGCCGACTGCCTGCCGCCGATCGCCGCGCCCGATGCGCTGTTCGACATCGATCCGGCTGCGGCCTCGCAGTTGGGCCTGCCCGCGACGGTGAAGGTCGCCGTGGGCGGCGGCGACAACATGATGGCCGCCATCGGCACCGGCTGCGTGAAAGAGGGCCGGCTGGCGATGAGCCTGGGCACCTCCGGCACGCTGTTCGCCTATTCCGATACCCCGGTGGTCGATGCGGAAGGCGCATGGGCTGCGTTCTGTTCCTCCACCGGCGGCTGGCTGCCGCTGGTCTGCACGATGAACTGCACCGTCGCCACCGAACAGGTGGCCAAGGCCTTCGGCTTCAGCACGCGCGACGGCGATGCGCACCTGCAGGCGACGCCGCCGGGCGCCGACGGGCTGGTGATGCTGCCGTTCCTCAACGGCGAACGCACGCCCGATCTGCCGCGCGGCAAGGGCGTGCTGGCCGGGCTGGACACGACCAACATGACGCCGGCGCACGTCTACCGCGCGGCGATGGAAGGCGCCACCTACAGCCTGAAGTACGGCTACGACGCGTTCGTCCGTGCCGGGATGCGCTTCGAGCGCATCGTGCTGACCGGCGGGGGCAGCAACAGTGCGGCGTGGCGCCAGTTGGTCGCCGACGTGTTCGGACTGCCCGTCGATGTGCCCGCACAGGCTGAAGGCGCTGCGCTCGGCGCGGCACTGCAGGCGCTGTGGGCGCGCGGTCGTGCGCGAGGCGAGGGCGCGTCCGTCGCCGATATCACGCGCCAGCACGTTGCGATCGATCCCGCGCTGTCCGCCACGCCGGACGCGGCGCGCGTGCCGGCCTACGCGGCGGCTTACCAGCGCTTTCTCCAGTATCTCGACGCCGTCTCGCCGCTGCAGCGCGGCTGACGTTTCCCCCAGACACCACGCATAACCACAGGACCCTCGCATCATGAGCACCCAGCCCTTCATCGGCGCCAAGGAATACTTCCCCGGCATCGGCCGCATCCCGTTCGAGGGTCGCGGCTCGGACAACCCGCTGGCCTTCAAGGTCTATGACGCGCAGAAGAAGATCGGTGGCAAGACCATGCAGGAGCACCTGCGCTTCGCGGTCTGCTACTGGCACACCTTCTGCAACGCCGGCCACGACCCGTTCGGGCCGGGCACGCGCCACTTCCCGTGGGAAGCCGGCTCGCCGATGGCGACCGCCGAGGCCAAGGTCGATGCGGCGTTCGAATTCTTCACCAAGCTCGGCGTGCCGTACTGGTGCTTCCACGACATCGACCTGGCGCCGGACGCGGACGACATCGGCCAGTACGAGAGGAACCTGAAGCACATGGTGGGCCTGGCCAAGGCGCGCCAGGACGCCACCGGCATCAAGCTGCTGTGGGGCACGGCCAACCTGTTCTCGCATCCGCGCTACATGAACGGTGCCTCCACCAACCCCGACTTCGCCGTGGTCGCGCGTGCGGCGGTACAGGTGAAGGCCGCACTCGATGCCACCGTCGAACTGGGCGGCGAGCATTACGTGTTCTGGGGCGGCCGCGAGGGCTATGCCTCGCTGGTCAATACGAACATGAAGCGCGAGGTCGAGCACTTCGCCCGCTTCCTGACGATGGCGCGCGACTACGGACGCAGCATCGGGCTGAAGGGCAATTTCCTGATCGAGCCCAAGCCGATGGAGCCGATGAAGCACCAGTACGACTTCGACAGCGCCACCGTGGCCGGCTTCCTGAAGGAGCACGGTCTGGCGAAGGACTTCAAGCTCAACATCGAGGCCAACCATGCCACGCTGTCGGGCCATACGTTCGAGCACGACCTGCAGGTGGCCTCCGACCATGGCCTGCTGGGCAGCATCGACGCCAACCGCGGCAATGCGCAGAACGGCTGGGATACCGACCAGTTCCCGACCGACCTGTACGACACCGTCGGCGCGATGCTGGTGGTGCTGCGCCAGGGCGGCCTGGAGGGCGGCCTGAACTTCGACGCCAAGGTGCGCCGCGAGTCGACCGACCTGGAAGACCTGTTCATCGCGCATATCGGCGGCATGGATGCGTTCGCGCGCGGGCTGGAGGTCGCGCACGCACTGCTGACCGAGTCGCCGTGGGAACAGTGGCGCGCCGAGCGCTATGCCAGCTTCGACAGCGGCAAGGGCAAGGACTTCGAGAACGGCGCACTGGGACTGGCCGAGCTGGCCGCGCTGGCGGCCGGGCAGGGCGAGCCGAAGCAGATCAGCGGCAAGCAGGAGCGCTTCGAGAACCTGCTCAACCAGTACCTGCTGCGCTGAACGCGCCGCGCATCGAGACACCGGGATCGGGGAGGGGGAAGGCGATGAACCAGGCAATGACCGGGGGAGAGAACACCAGGCTGATCATCCTGATCAGTCTGGTGGCGACGATCGGCGGCTTCCTGTTCGGCTTCGACAGCGGGGTCATCAACGGCACCGTGGACGGGCTGAAGGCGGCGTTCGGATCCGATGCGGCGGTGACCGGCTTCAACGTGGCCTCCATGCTGCTGGGCTGCGCGGTTGGCGCCTGGTTCGCGGGTACGCTGGCCGACCGCTACGGCCGGCGGACGATGCTGCTGTGGTCGGCGGTGTTCTTCCTCGTGTCCGCGTGGGGCTCGGGCATCGCGACCTCGTCGGCGGAGTTCGTGGTGTACCGGATCATCGGCGGATTCGCCGTCGGCGCCGCCAGTGTCATGTCGCCGGCCTACATCAGCGAGGTCTCGCCGGCGCGCTACCGCGGGCGTCTTGCCACGGTGCAGCAGATCGCGATCATCTCCGGCCTGTTCGCGGCGTTCCTCAGCAACTATGTCCTGGCCAAGTTCGCCAGTTCGTCGCTGGCGCCGCTGTGGCTGGGGTACGAAGCGTGGCGCTGGATGTTCTGGGTGGAGATCCTGCCGGCGGCGCTGTTCCTGGTGGCGCTGCTGTTCATTCCGGAGAGTCCGCGGTACCTGGCCGCCAAGGGCAGGAAGGAGCCGGCGCTGGTCGTGCTGAAGCGGCTCTACGGCGAGGCGGCCGGTGCGCGCAAGCTCGCCGAAATCGATGCCTCGCTCGCGTCGGATCACCATGCGCCGCGGCTGTCCGACCTGATCAGCAAGGCCACCGGCAAGGTGCGGCCCATCGTGTGGGTGGGCATCGGCCTGGCCACGTTCCAGCAACTGGTCGGCATCAACGTGGTGTTCTATTACGGCGCGGTGCTGTGGCAGGCCGTAGGCTTCTCCGAGAACGATGCGCTGCTGATCAATGTCATCTCCGGTGCGTTGAGCATCGGCGCCTGCATCGTGTCGATGCTGCTGGTCGATCGCATCGGCCGCAAGCCGCTGCTGTGGACGGGGTCGGCCGGCATGGCGGCGACGCTGGGGCTGGTGGCGTTCGCGTTCGCCAGCGGCACGCTGGATGCGGGCGGCAAGCTGCAACTGTCCGACAGCATGGGCGTGCTGGCGCTGGTGGCGGCCAACCTCTACGTGGTGTTCTTCAACCTGTCCTGGGGCCCGGTGATGTGGGTGATGCTGGGCGAGATGTTCCCCAACCAGATCCGCGGTTCCGGCCTGGCGGTGGCCGGGCTGGCGCAATGGGGCGCCAACTTCCTGATCACCTGGACCTTCCCCATGCTGCTGACCGGCATCGGCCTGGCCGGCGCCTACGGCCTGTACACGCTCGCGGCTGCGATCTCGGTGGTCTTCGTGCTGAAGTATGTGCACGAGACCAAGGGTCGTGAACTGGAGCAGATGGAAGGATGAAGACGATGAACGCTGGAAACATCCCGCGCGCCCGCGGCGGCCTGGTGGTGGCCGCGCTGGTGCTGGCCCTGGGTGCCTGCAAGGGCCAGGACACGTCCGCCGCAGCGGCAGCCGTGGCCACCGACGCCACGCCGTGGCCGCAGGTCGCCTGGCCGTTGGCCGAGGACGCCGCGCTCGAGAAGCGCATCGCCGACCTGATGGCCACCATGACGGTGGAGGAGAAGGTCGGCCAGCTGGTGCAGGGCGACATCGCCAGCATCACGCCGGACGACATCAGGAAGTACCGCCTGGGCTCGATCCTCGCCGGCGGCAATTCCGATCCCGGCGGCCGCTACGACGCCTCGCCGGCGGAATGGCTGGCGCTGGCCGACGCGTTCTACGAGGCGTCGATGGACACCTCACAGGGCGGCAAGGCCATCCCGATCATCTTCGGCATCGACGCGGTGCACGGGCAGAGCAACATCGTCGGCGCCACGCTGTTCCCGCACAACATCGGACTGGGTGCGGCGCGCAATCCCGAACTGCTGCGCCGGATCGGCGAGATCACCGCGCTGGAAACACGCGCCACCGGCATGGAGTGGACGTTCGCGCCGACCGTCGCCGTGCCACAGGATGACCGCTGGGGCCGCACCTACGAGGGCTATTCGGAATCGCCCGAGGTGGTGGCGAGCTATTCCGCGGCGGTGGTCGAAGGCCTGCAGGGCAAGGTCGGCACACCGGCCTTCCTGGACGGGCGCCACGTGATCGCGTCGGTCAAGCACTTCCTGGGCGATGGCGGCACCACCAACGGCAAGGACCAGGGCGACACCAGGATCAGCGAAGCCGAGCTGGTGCGCATCCACGCCGCCGGCTATCCGCCGGCGATTGCCGCCGGCGCGCAGACGGCGATGGCCTCGTTCAACAGCGTCAACGGCGAAAAGATGCACGGCCACAAGCCGTACCTGACCGATGCACTGAAGGGCCGCATGAACTTCGGCGGCTTCGTCGTCGGCGACTGGAACGGCCACGGCCAGGTGAAGGGCTGCACGAACACCGATTGCCCGGCCACGATCAACGCCGGTCTCGACATGGCGATGGCGTCGGACAGCTGGAAGGGCTTCTACGAAAGCACGCTGGCGGCAGTGAAGGCCGGCACCATCAGCCAGGAACGGCTGGACGATGCGGTCCGCCGCATCCTGCGCGTGAAGTTCCGCCTGGGGCTGTTCGAGGCGGGCAAGCCGTCGTCGCGAGCGGTCGGTGGCCAGTTCGCGCTGCTCGGCGCGCCCGAGCATCGCGCGGTCGCCCGGCAGGCGGTACGCGAATCGCTGGTGCTGCTCAAGAATCGAGGTGGCGTGCTGCCGCTGGCGCCGAAGCAGCGCATCCTCGTCGCCGGCGATGGCGCGAACGATGTCGGCAAGCAGGCCGGTGGCTGGACGCTCAACTGGCAGGGCACCGGCACCACGCGCAAGGATTTCCCGAACGCCGACTCGATCTATGAAGGCATCGCGCAGCAGGCCAGGGCGGCCGGTGGCGACGCGATCCTCGCCATCGACGGCAAGTACACGCAGAAGCCCGACGTGGCGGTGGTGGTGTTCGGCGAGAACCCGTACGCCGAATTCCAGGGCGACCTGACCACGCTGCTGTACAAGCCGGGCGACGACACCGACCTGGCGCTGATCAAGCGCCTGAAGGCCGAGGGCATTCCGGTGGTGGCGGTGTTCCTGAGTGGGCGTCCGCTGTGGATGAACCGCGAGATCAATGCGGCCGATGCGTTCGTGGCGGCCTGGCTGCCGGGTTCGGAAGGCGGGGGCATCGCCGACGTGCTGTTGCGCAAGGCCGACGGCACCGTGCAGCACGACTTCAAGGGCAAGCTCAGCTTCAGCTGGCCGCGCACCGCCGTCCAGTACGCCAACAACGTCGGACAGGACGGCTACGACCCGTTGTTCGCGTTCGGCTACGGCCTGACCTACGCCGACAAGGGCGATCTGGCCGCGCTGCAGGAGGACTCGGGCGTGACCGGCGACGAAGGCGCGCCCGGCGTGTTCTTCGCCCGCGGCGACACCGGCGCCGGCATCGCGATGCGTCTGGAGACGGCGGACGGGCAGGGCGTGACGGTCACCAAGGTACCGGAGGCATTGGCGGGCGACCTCCTGAAGGTCGCCGGTGTGGATCACACGGCGCAGGAAGATGCGCGCCGCTTCACGTGGTCCGGCAAGGGCGAGGCGACCGTCGCGCTGCCGTCGCACACCGCGCTCGACCTGCAGCGCGAGAGCAATGGCGATGTGATGCTGCTGACCACGCTGCGCGTCGATGCTGCGCCGAGCGGGGATGCATGGCTGTCGGTCGGCTGCGGCACCGGCTGCACCGCGCGCGTGGCGCTGGCGCCGACGCTGGCCACGCTGCCGGTCGGCCAGTGGACGCGCGTCGGCGTTCCGCTGAAGTGTCTGGCCAAGGCGGGAGCCGATGTCGGCAAGCTGGATCGCCCCTGGGCCATCGGCACGGCGGGGACGATGACGGTGTCCGTGTCGCGCGTGGCGTTGGGCGCGTTGAACGAAGCCGAGGCTACCGTCGCATGCCCCGGCGCGTGAGCCCCGTGCTTCCGCGGTCGATGACGCCGCAGGACGGCGTCATCCCGGCGTCGGTGCGGTCCGCGCGCGAACCGGGTGCGGAGGCGGCGTGATCTCCCGCCGCGCGCTATCGCCGTTTGGGTGGCACCGCCACCGAGTCGCGGACGACCAGCCGGTGCGGCACCACGTGGTCCATCAGCACGCGCGTACTGTCGCTCCTGCGCTTGATGCCGCGCAGCAGGATATCGATGGCCGCATTGGCCATCGATGCGATGGGCTGGTGGATGGTGGTCAGTTCCGGCCAGACGGTGGTCGCGGCCGAGGTGTCGTCGAACCCCACCACCGACAGGTCGCGCGGCACGTCCAGGCCGCGGCGATGCGCCACCGAGATCGCCGCCGCGCCCATGTCGTCGTTGCTGGCGAATATGGCGGTCGGCGGCTTGCGGTGGGCCAGCAGTTTCTCCGCGGCCTTCAATCCCGAGCGGTAGGTGTAGTCGCCCTGCTGGACGAGGGCGGGGTCCACCTCGAGTCCCGCCTCGTGCAGCGCGGTGACGAAGCCGTCGTAGCGCCGCGAACTGGCGCTCAGGTCGCTGCGTCCGCGGATGAAGCCGATGCGGCTGTGGCCCTGCTGGATGAGGTGTTCGGCCATTTCGCGGCCGGCACGGAAGTCGTCGATGCGCACGCACGAGATGTCGTCGCTGAAGCGTCCGGACGCGATGGCGACCACCGGGATGCCGGCCTTGACCAGTTCGCTCACCGCCGCACGCGATTCGCACAGTGGCGGCGGCAGGATCACGCCGTCGACGCGCCCGGCCAGCGCACGGGCGGCCTTGCGTTCGGCCTCGGCGTCCAGGTCGTCCCAGTAGTCGATCACCAGTTGCACGGCGGTGCGCGAGGCGACGCGCAGCAGCCCCACCAGCAGTTCACGGAGATAGGCGCCGCTGGGATTGGTGTAGATCAGCGCAACGCGCGTGTGCTGCGCGGCGGCCAGCGAACTGGCGGCCAGGTTGGGTGTGTAGCCGAGTTCCCGGACGGCCCGCATGACCTGCTCGCGGGTGGCGTCGCGGACCTTGCCCTGGTTGTTGATGACCCGCGACACGGTCATCGGCGACACGCCCGCCCGGGCGGCCACCTCATCGATCGTCACGCCGCTGCTCTTGCGGCGGATCGACTTCTTCGGCTTGTCCAATACGCGTTCCCTTCTTCCACGATGGCGGCGCCGCGCGGCGGTGGGCCGGCACGGAGCGGGTACCAGGGGGGATGATGGAACAGTTCGCGCCCGCCTGTCCCCTGGACATCCGAATGTTACCGCTAACCCTCCGGCGCGGCGACGGACGGCGGCGCTGGCTGCTGGCGGCGGTGCTCGTGCTGCTCGGCTGCATGGGCAGCGTGCGTGCGGAGGATGGCTACGACCTGTGGCTGCGGTACACGCCGGTCGGCTCCACCCTGACGGACGCATACCGCATGCGTTTGGGCGACGTGGTTGCGCCGGACGCGACGGTGACCCAGCGTGTCGCGCGCGACGAACTGATGCGCGGCCTGTCCGGCCTGCTGGGCAGTGCGCCGCGTCAGCGTACTGACGGCGCAGGGCAGTCGTTGCTGGTGCTGGGCACGCCGCAGTCGTCGCGCTGGGTCGCGCCGTTCCGGCGTGAGCTGGATGCGATCGGCGACGAGGGCTATCTGCTCCGCCGGGCGAAGCTCGACGGTCGCGACGTGCTGCTGGTGGCGGCGCGTCAGGACATCGGCGTGCTGTATGGCGTCTTCCATCTGCTTCGCCTGCTGCAGACGGGGACGGCGCTGGAGGGCCTGGACATCCGCGAGTCGCCGGCGATGCGGCTGCGCGTGCTCAACCACTGGGACAACCTCGACGGCTACGTCGAGCGCGGCTATGCCGGTGGTTCGCTGTGGGACTGGCACACGCTGCCGGACTGGCGCGATCCGCGGTACACCGACTATGCGCGCGCCAATGCCTCGCTCGGCATCAATGGCACCGTCCTCAACAACGTCAACGCGAATGCCCTGAGCCTGTCGCCGGAGTACCTGCGCAAGGCGGCGGCGCTGGCGGACGTGTTCCGCCCGTACGGCATCCGCGTGTACCTGAGCGCACGCTTCAGCGCGCCCATCGAGATCGGCGGGCTGGCGACGGCCGATCCGCTCGATCCCGACGTGCAGCGCTGGTGGCGGAAGAAGGCGGACGAGATCTACGCCGTGATCCCGGATTTCGGCGGCTTCCTGGTCAAGGCCAATTCGGAAGGCCAGCCAGGTCCGCAGGACTACGGCCGCTCGCATGCCGACGGCGCCAACCTGCTGGCCGACGCGCTGGCGCCGCATGGGGGCGTGGTGATGTGGCGCGCCTTCGTCTACGCGCACGACGTGCCCGAGGATCGCGCCAAGCAGGCGTACAACGAGTTCGTCGGCCTCGACGGCGCGTTCCGCCGCAACGTGCTGCTGCAGGTGAAGAACGGTCCGATCGATTTCCAGCCGCGCGAGCCGTTCCATCCGCTGTTCGGTGCCATGCCGAAGACGCCGTTGATGATGGAATTCCAGATCACCAAGGAATACCTCGGCTTCGCGACCCATCTGGTCTATCTCGGACCGTTGTACGAAGACGTGCTGGGCGCCGACACGCATGCGCGCGGGCCGGGCTCCACCGTGGCGCGGGTGATCGACGGTTCGCTGGACGGCCATTCGCTGACCGGCATCGCCGGCGTGGCCAACATCGGCGACGACCGCACGTGGAGCGGATCGCATTTCGATCAGGCCAACTGGTACGTGTTCGGCCGGCTGGCGTGGAACCCGCGGCAGTCCACGCGCGCCATTGCCGCCGACTGGGTGGCGATGACCTTCTCGCGCGACGCCGGCGTGGTGCAGCCGGTCGTCGACATGATGATGGCCTCGCGCGAAGCGGCCGTGGATTACATGACGCCGCTGGGCCTGCACCACGTGATGGCGCGCGGGCACCATTACGGCCCGGGCCCCTGGGTGGACGGGGGTCCGCGCGCAGACTGGACCTCGGTGTACTACCACCGCGCCGACCGCGACGGCATCGGGTTCGACCGCAGCAGGCGCGGCAGCGATGCCGTGTCGCAGTACGCACCTGCCGTGGCTGGCACGTTGGACGATGTCGCACGCGTGCCGGAATCGCTGCTGCTGTGGTTCCACCATGTGCCATGGGACCATCGCATGGCCTCCGGACGTCCACTCTGGGACGAACTGGTGCACCGCTACTCGCGCGGTGTGCGTCAGGTGGAGGCGATGCAGGCCACGTGGGACGGCATGCGCGACAGGGTGGATGCGCCACGTCACGCGCATGTCGCCGCCTTCCTGCGCATCCAGCGCAACGAGGCGCAATGGTGGCGCGACGCCAGCGTGGCGTATTTCCAGTCGATCAACGGGCGCCCGCTGCCGGCGGGCGAAGCGCCGCCGCCGCATCCGCTCGCGTACTACCGGTCGCTGCAGTTTCCGTTCGCACTGGGGGACGGTCGATGAACCGCGCGGGCGCGCTGGCAGGCAAGGCCGTGGCGCTGATGCTGCTGTGCTGCAGCGCGGCCACGCATGCACAGGACGCCGCGCCAGCGCCACTGCTGCACGCGATGTTCCAGGATCACGCGGTGCTGCAACGGGACAGGCCGATCCCGGTATGGGGCGCGGCCGGCGCAGGCGAAACGGTCACGGTGACGTTGGCGCGCCAGACGGTCACGACGCGCGCGGCGGCGGACGGCCGGTGGCGCGTGTCGCTTCGACCTCTCGCCGCAGGCGGTCCCCACACCCTGACCGTCAGGGCAGGGCGGGCGACGCAGGTCGTTCGCGACGTCCAGATGGGCGATGTGTGGCTGTGCTCCGGCCAATCGAACATGGAACTTCCGGTCTGGCGCGCGCTCGACGCAAGCAGCGAGATCGCCTCGGCAACGCATCCGCGTATCCGGTTGTTCACTGTGCCGCAGGCGGCCGCTGTGACCCCCAGCGCTTCGTTTGCTGCCGCGACCGCATGGAAGCTGGCATCGCCCGAGACGGCAAGGGACTTCTCGGCCGCCTGCTTGTATTTCGCGCGCGAGTTGCAGCAGACGGTCGACGTACCGATGGGCCTGATCCAGGCCGCGTGGGGCGGTTCGCGGATCGAAGCCTGGACCCGTGCCGCCGCCCTGCGCGCCGGCGGTGGCCGCGATGAGGTCCTCGATGTGCTGGAAACTTACGCAGACGATCCTTCGGCAGGGATCGCGCAGTGGGGCCGACATTGGGAGACCTGGTGGACCACGCGCAAGGACGCCGTTCCCGGCGACCGGCCATGGCGCGCCGACGCCTCCGGCACCGGCTGGCACGATGCGCCCGCGTCGCTTGGCGCGTGGGAGCGCTGGGGCGTGCCGGCGCTGGCCGACTACAACGGCATGGTCTGGTACCGCACGCAGGTGACGCTGACCGCGGCACAGGCCGCGACCGGCGCGACGCTGGAACTGGGCGCGGCCGACGAGACCGACATGACCTGGGTGAACGGCGTGGCCGTCGGCAGCCGCTATGGCGCGGGCGAGGCGAGACGGTATCCGCTGCCGGCCGGCGTGTTGAAGGCCGGGGTCAATACCGTGGTCGTCAACGTGCTGGACACCTATCGCGACGGCGGCCTTGCCGGCCCGCTGGACGCGCAGGCGTTGCGCTTCGACGACGGTACCCGCGCGGTGCTGGATGCGCCCTGGCGCTACCGCGTCGCGCCAGCCGCCGAGGCGCCACCGGGTGCGCCGTGGCAGGCCGCCACTGGCCTGTCGACGCTCTACAACGGCATGATCGCGCCGCTGGGGGATTACGGCCTGCGCGGCATGCTGTGGTACCAGGGCGAATCCAATACCGGGGAAGCCGCCGCTTACGCCGCGCTGTTGCGCACCCTGCGCAACGACTGGCGACGGCAGTTCGGTTCCCGCATGCCGCTGCTGGTCGTGCAACTGGCCGGCTATGGCATGCCGCCAACTGCACCGGTCGACAGCGGCTGGGCGCAGCTGCGCGAGGCACAGCGTCAGGTGGTCGCGGAAGATCCGCATTCGGGACTGGTGGTGGCCATCGACATCGGCGATGCCTACGACATCCACCCGCCCAACAAGCAGGAACTCGGGCGCCGACTGGCACGCGCTGCACGTCATGTCGTCTATGGCGAGCGAGGGTTGGCGCCGTCGGGACCGACCGCACGCGTCGCGTCGCGTTCACCGGAGGGCGTCAGGATCGCTTTCGGCGGCATCACCGGCACGCTGGCGACGACCGGCGCGAACGGACCCATCGGCTTCGAGCTGTGCGATGGCGGCGCGAAGCGCTGCGCCTACGCCGATGCCGTCCTCGACGGCGACCGCGTGGTCCTGCGCAGTCCGCATGCGGGCAGCGCCACCCACGTGCGCTACTGCTGGGCCGATGGTCCGGTCTGCACGCTGCGCGATACCGCCGGGCTCCCGGCCGGTCCCTTCGAACTTTCCCTCCCTGCCGCCGAGGTGCCCCGATGAAATTGTTCTCCCTGCGCGTCCGCCCGGACGATCGACGCGAAGTCCGGGCAGATCGGACCGGCGTGCGCGGCGTGCTGGTCGCCGCTCTGCTGTCGCTGGCTGCGCACGCGTCGGCACAGTCGCCTGCCGCGCCACCGGTGTATTTCGACTGGTTCGAGTACCGCGGTCGCGATGTCGCGTTCGAGGCGCCGCTGCCGGCCGGCCATTACCGCAATCCGGTGCTGGCGGGGTTCCACGCGGACCCCAGCATTGTCGCGGCCAACGGCAAGTTCTACCTGGTCAACTCCAGCTTCACCTACTTCCCGGGCATTCCCGTGTTCGAGAGCACGGACCTGGTGCACTGGAAGCAGATCGGCAACGTCATCGACCGGCCCACGCAGCTGGATTTCGACGGACTGAGCGTGTCGCGCGGCATCTTCGCGCCGACCATCGAATTCCACGATGGCGTGTTCTACGTGGTGACCACGGCCACCGACAGCGGCGGCAACTTCATCGCCACCGCGCGCGATCCCGCCGGTCCCTGGTCGGATCCGCACTGGCTGCCGACCATCGGCGGCATCGATCCGTCGCTGTTCTTCGACGACGACGGCAAGGCCTACCTGCTCAACAACGACGAACCGCCCGGTCCCGCGCGCTACGACGGCCACCGCGCCATCTGGATGCAGCAGATCGACCTAGCGCGTTTCCAGCCGGTCGGTCCGCGCAAAGTGCTGATCGATGGCGGCGTGGAGCCGGAAAAGAATCCCATCTGGATCGAAGGCCCGCACATCTACAAGCGCGACGGCTGGTACTACCTGTCCGATGCCGAAGGCGGCACGGGGCCGCAGCATTCGCAGGTCGTCCTGCGCAGCCGCGACGTATGGGGCCCGTACGTGCCGTACGCGGGCAACCCCATCCTGACCCAGCGCGACCTGCCGGCGGACCGGCCGCTGCCGATCACCAACGCCGGCCATGCCGACCTGGTGGAAGGACCGGACGGTTCGTGGTGGGCGGTGTTCCTGGCCAGCCGCAATTACCAGCAACGCCACTACAACACGGGACGCGAAACCTACCTGCTGCCCGTGCAGTGGCGCGACGGCTGGCCCGAGATCCTGCCGGCCGACCAGGCCATTCCCTACGTGGTGAAGGCGCCCTCATGGATGCGCGGCGAGGCCATGCAGGCGCCGTCCACCGGCAACTTCGTGCATCGCGACGAGTTCGATGGCCCGGCGATCGCCTCCGACTGGTTCCGCGTGCGGGTGCCGAAGACCGCCTGGGCCGACCTGGCCGCACGCCCGGGTGCACTGGCCGTGCATCCGCTGACCGAAGGGCTGGAGACCCTGCGCAACCCGGCGTTCCTCGGCCGTCGCCAGCAACACCTGCGCTTCGAGGCCAGCACGGCGATGACGACACCGGCGCCGGGCGTGGCCGCGGGCCTGGCCGCGTTCCAGAGCGAGGCGTACTGGTACTTCCTCGGCGTGCGCCGGCTCGATGGCGACCGTGTCGCGGTCTTCCTCGAGGGCCGCGACGGCAGCGGCACCACGCGCACGCTGGCCACGCGCGAGGTAGCGGCGACCGACGCACTCCGGCTGAAGATCGAGGGCGACGAAGGCGACTACGGGTTCGCCTTCGACACCGGCGACGGCCGTGGTTGGCAGACGCTGGCGGGTGAGGTCGATGGCACCGTCCTGAGCACCGATCGCGCCGGCGGTTTCGTCGGCGCCCTGTTGGGACCGTTCGCGCGCGACGAGCGCGCTTCGAGGAGCGAATGATGACGACGACACGTTCCATCTCCATCGCCCGGCGCACGCTGCCGGGCCTGTGCGCATTGGCACTGTGCGTGGCCGCATGGGCGGCGCCGTCCGCGCAGGCCGCCGATGCGAAACCCTGGCTCGACACCTCCCGCAGCTTTGAGGCGCGCGCCGCAGCGCTGGTCGCGGAGATGACGCTGGAGGAGAAGGCCGCGCAGATGCAGAACGCCGCGCCGGCCATCGAGCGCCTCGGCGTGCCCGCCTACGACTGGTGGAACGAAGCGCTGCACGGAGTGGCGCGCGCCGGGCAGGCGACGGTGTTCCCGCAGGCCATCGGCCTGGCGGCGACCTTCGACGTGCCGTTGATGAGCGAGGTGGCCACCACGATCAGCGACGAGGCGCGCGCCAAGCATCACCAGTTCGTCCGCGACGGCCAGCACGGCCGCTACCAGGGGCTGACCTTCTGGTCGCCGAACATCAACATCTTCCGCGATCCGCGCTGGGGCAGGGGCCAGGAGACCTACGGCGAGGATCCGTACCTCACCGCGCGCATGGGCGTGGCCTTCGTGCGCGGCCTGCAGGGCGACGATCCGGTCTACCGCAAGCTGGACGCGACCGCCAAGCACCTGGCCGTGCACAGCGGCCCCGAAGCCGACCGGCACCACTTCGATGCGAAGCCGAGCAAGCGCGACCTGTACGACACCTACCTGCCCGCGTTCGAGGCGCTGGTGAAGGAAGGCGACGTGGACGCGGTGATGGGCGCCTACAACCGCGTCTACGGCGAATCCGCCAGCGCCAGCAGGTTCCTGCTGCGCGACGTGCTGCGCCGCGACTGGGGCTTCAAGGGCTATGTGGTCTCCGACTGCTGGGCCATCGTCGACATCTGGAAGAACCACAAGATCGTCGCCACCCGCGAGGAAGCCGCGGCGCTCGCGGTGAAGAACGGCACCGAACTGGAGTGCGGCGAGGAATACTCCACGCTGCCCGCCGCCGTGCGCCAGGGACTGATCAGCGAAGCCGAGATCGATGACGCGGTGACGCGCCTGTTCGCCGCGCGCATGCGGCTGGGCATGTTCGATCCGCCGGAACGCGTCCGCTGGGCGCGCATTCCGTACTCGGTCAACCAGGCGCCGGCGCACGATGCGCTGGCGCTGAAGGCCGCCCGCCATTCGCTGGTGCTGCTGAAGAACGACGGCATCTTGCCGCTGTCGCGCGACCTCAAGCGCATCGCTGTCGTCGGCCCGACCGCCGACGACACCATGGCCCTGCTGGGCAACTACTTCGGTACGCCCGCCGCGCCGGTGACCATCCTGCAGGGCATCCGCGACGCCGCGAAGGGCGTCGAGGTGAGCTATGCGCGCGGCGTGGACCTGGTGGAAGGGCGCGACGATCCGGCGGCGACGCCGCTGATCGAGGCCGCCTATCTGCGTCCGTCCGCCGATTCGCCCGAGCGCGGGCTGCGCGGCGAGTACTTCCGCACGCAGGACCTGTCGGGCACCCCGGCGCTGGTGCGGACCGATGCGCAGATCGGCTTCCGCTGGGACCGCGGCTCGCCGACCGACAACCTGCAGGCGCGCGGCGAGGCGGGCCCGGGGCAGGGCGTGCCGAACGACCGCTTCAGCATCCGCTGGAGCGGACAGCTGCTGCCGCCGGTGTCGGGCCGCTACCGGATCGAAGCGGCCGCGGATGACGGCTTCCGCCTGTACGTGGACGGCAAGCGCGTGCTCGACCACTGGACCGACAGCGATCGCCTGCGCAGCGATGGCGTGGACCTGGACCTGGAAGCCGGACGCGCCTACGACCTGCGGCTGGAGTACTACGATGCCGAGCGCGATGCCGGCGTGCGGTTGGCCTGGCGCATGCCTGGCGCGAAGCCGCCCTTCGAGGAGGCGGTGGAGATCGCGCGCAACGCCGACGTGGTGGTCTTTGTCGGCGGCCTGACCGGCGACGTGGAAGGCGAGGAGATGACGGTCAACTACCCGGGTTTCGCCGGTGGCGACCGCACCGACCTGCGCCTGCCGGCCACGCAGCGGAAACTGCTCGAAGCCCTGCATGCCACCGGCAAGCCGGTCGTGCTGGTGCTGACCGGCGGTTCGGCGCTGGCGGTGGACTGGGCGCAGGCGAACCTGCCGGCGATCCTGATGAGCTGGTATCCGGGCCAGCGCGGCGGTACGGCCGTGGGCGAGACGCTGTTCGGCGATGCGAATCCGGCCGGACGCCTGCCGGTGACGTTCTACACCGCCGACCAGGCCATGCCGGCGTTCGACGACTACACGATGGAAGGGCGTACGTACCGCTATTTCCGCGGTACGCCGCTGTATCCGTTCGGGCATGGCCTGTCGTACACGCGTTTCGACTACACGGCGCTGCGCACCGATGCGACCAGGGTCCGCGCCGACGGCCGCCTGCGCGTGCAGGTCGACGTGGCGAACACCGGCAAGCGCGCCGGCGATGAAGTGGTGCAGCTGTACGTGCGTTCGCTGCAGGCCGGCCCAGGCGATCCGCAACAGGAACTGCGCGGCTTCCAGCGTATCCATCTTGCGGCCGGTGAGCGCCGCACGGTGGCGTTCGAATTGCAGCCGGCGCAGGCCCTGCGGCGCTACGACGAGGCGCGCGGCAGCTACACGGTCCCGCCGGGCCGCTACGAAGTGCGCGTGGGCGGCTCGAGTGCCGATGCCCGCGTGCGCGCGACGTTCGAAGTGGAGGCGCGATGAGCGACACGCACCCCGCACCTCGCCTGTCCGCTCCTCCCATCGTCCAGGATCCCTGACGCATGTCCAGCACTGACCACACGTTGTCGATCCAGGAAAAGCTGGGCTACAGCCTGGGCGATCTGGCGGCCAACCTGATCTTCCAGACTCTGATCACCTACCTGGCGTTCTTCTACACGGACGTCTACCGGCTGCCGGCGGCGACAGCGGCGACCATCATCTTCGTGGTGGGCCTGCTTGGCGCGTTCGTGTTCACGCCACTGATCGGCATCCTCGCCGACCGCACGGCGACGCGCTGGGGCCGGTTCCGTCCATGGATCCTGTGGACCGCCATCCCGTTCGGCGTGCTGTCGCTGCTGGCCTTCAGCACGCCGGATTTCGGCGAGCGCGGCAAGGTGGTGTACGCGCTGGCGACCTACACGCTGCTGGTGCTGGTCTATGCGGCCAACAACCTGCCGTACTCGGCGCTCAGCGGCGTACTGACCGGCAGCATGGCCCAGCGCAACAGCCTGTCGGCGTACCGGTTCGTGGCGGTGATGATCGCGCAGTTCATCATCCAGGTACTGCTGATGCCGCTGGTGCTGATCCTAGGCGACGGCGACCGCGTGCAGGGCTTCGAGCGGGTGATGACGCTCTTCGCCGTGGTGGGCACGGTGTTCTTCCTGATCACCTTCGCCACCACCCGCGAACGCATCGTGCCGACGAAGGAACAGTCCGGTGGGGTGATGCAGGACCTCGCCGACCTGGTGCGCAACCGACCCTGGCAGGTGATGCTGGCGCTGACGGTGCTGGTGTTCATCAACCTGGCGTTGAAGGGCGGCACCTACATCTACTACTTCCAGTACTACATGAGCGAAGCGGCGCTGGCCGCGTTCCTGGAGAACTCCGGATTCAACGGCTTCATCGCGGCGCTCAATGCCGCGCTCACCGGCGCGGGACTGGCCGGGTTCACCTGGCCCGAGGATCCGGCCACGTCCACCTTCAGCCTGTTCAACGGCAGCGGGATCCTCTGCATGATCCTGGGCATCGGCGTGTCGCGCCGGCTGGCCGACCGGTTCGGCAAGCGCGACGTGTTCGGCGGCGCGCTGTTCGTGTCTACGCTGTTCCTGCTGGTGTTCTATGTGTTTCCGCCGACGGCGGTGGCGCTCACCTTCGTCGCCTTCATGCTGCACGGCTTCTGCTACGGCATCACCATTCCGCTGCTGTGGGCGATGATCGCGGACGTGGCGGACTACTCGGAGTGGAAGAACCACCGTCGCGCCACCGCCATCATCTTCTCGGCCATGTTGTGCGGCCTGAAGATCGGTCTCAGCGTCGGCGGTGCGCTGGTCGCCGGCATCCTGGCGCACTACGGCTACCAGGCCGGTGCCGCCGAGCAGTCGCCGGCCGTCGTCGACGGCATCCGCATGACCGTCAGCATCTACTGCTCCCTTCCTTTCCTGGTCGCGGTGGCGCTGCTCTTCCTCTACGAGATCGACAAGCGGATGGAGTCGCGCATCGAACACGACCTCGACCAGCGTCGCCGCGCCGCGGGTGCGGCCGCGTGACCACCATGCCTGCGACCATGAACGACACCTCCCACCCTGACGAAGGCCAGCCGAGCGAAGCCGAGCTCGCGAACCTGGCAGAACGCGCCATTTCGAAACCCCTGGTCACCCACATCTACACGGCCGATCCCTCGGCGCACGTGTTCGACGGACGGCTCTACATCTATCCGTCGCACGACATCGACAGCGGCGGCGCCTTCGATGACGAGGGCGGCCACTTCGGCATGGAGGATTACCACGTGCTGCGGATGGACAGCCCCGACGGCGAGGTCACCGACTGCGGCATGGCGCTGCACGTGCGCGACGTGCCGTGGGCGGACAAGCAGATGTGGGCACCGGATGCGGCCGCGCGCGACGGCCGCTACTACCTCTATTTCCCCGCCAAGGACGGCGGTGGCCTGTTCCGCATCGGCGTGGCCGTCGCGGATCGGCCGGAAGGCCCGTTCAGCGCCGAGCCGGCGCCCATCGACGGTGCGTACTCGATCGATCCGGCCGTGTTCGAGGACGACGACGGCACGCACTACCTGTACTTCGGCGGCATCTGGGGCGGGCAGCTGCAGAAGTACCGCGACAACACGTACCACGCGTCGCACGAGGAGCCGGTCGGCGATGCGCCAGCGCTCGGTCCACGCATCGGCCGGCTGGACGCCGGCATGACGTCGCTGGCCGAAGCCACGCGCGAGATCGTGATCGTGGACGAACACGGCCAGCCCCTGCGCGCCGACGATCATGCGCGCCGGTTCTTCGAGGGACCGTGGGTGCACAAGTACGACGGCCGCTACTACCTGTCGTATTCGACCGGCAATACCCACCTGCTGTGCTACGCGGTGGGCGACAGTCCGTATGGGCCCTTCACCTACGGCGGCGTGATCCTGACGCCGGTGGTCGGCTGGACCACGCACCATTCGATCTGTGCGTTCGAGGGACAGTGGTACCTGTTCTACCACGACGCGCTGCTGTCGGGCGGCGTGACGCACCTGCGTTCGATCAAATGCACGCCGCTCCACCACGAGGCCGACGGCCGCATCCGCACCATCGATCCCTATGGCGGCTGAGCTGCGGTCGCCGCGCGACGATGCCCTGGCGCCCATGCCGGCAAGGCCGCTGCACGGGTTGCGCGCAGGGCGGCTTGAGGTCGTGCTGGCGCCGGAGGCCGGCGGCCGCATCGCGCAGATCCGCTACGACGGCGTGGACTGGCTGATCGGACCCGATGACGGCGCACCCGCGACCATCGCCTGGGGCTGCTACCCGATGGTGCCCTGGGCCGGACGCGTGCGCGGCGGACGCTTCGACTTCGACGGTCGCGCCCACGCATTGCCGGAGAACTTCGGGGGGCATGCGATCCATGGCGTCGGCTTCTCGCGGCCGTGGACGATCGACACACTGGACGCCGACAGCGCCACGCTGTCGCTGGCGCTTCCGACCGACGCCTACTGGCCGTTCGGCGGTACCGCGACGCAATCGGTGCGGTTGGAAGACGACCGCCTTCACCTCGAACTCGCCGTGCGGGCGGGCGAACAGGCGATGCCGGTGGTGCTGGGCTGGCATCCCTGGTTCCGCAAGCCCGAGCGATTGGAATTCACGCCGACCGCGATGTATCCGCGCGACGGGCAGGGCATCGCCACGCTGCCGTACGTGCCGCCGGTGCCCGGCCCGTGGGACGACTGCTTCATTGCGGGTGGGGAGATCACGCTCACGCGCGGACGCCAGCATCTCCAGCTGCAGGCGGACACCGATCACTGGGTGGTGTACGACGCCGCTTCGCATGCCACCTGCGTCGAACCGCAGACCGGCCCTCCCGATGCCTTCACCCTTGCGCCACGCGTGCTACAGCCGGGACAGCAGCACCGGCTGTCCTTCGAACTTGCATGGCAGGCCGTCAACGAATGACAGCGCTAAGGAAGTTGGATGCCACGCGGTCGGTTCCAGCTCCTGGAGAAATGACGATGCGTCCGAATCGCGGTCTCCCTACCACGCTTTTCTGCATCGCACTCGCGGCGATGGCAGCGCTGCGTGCAGCTCCAGTCCTTGCACAGGACGATGCGATGACCGTCATCGCCACGCCGGACCAGCCCACGGCGATCGAACTCGGCACAGGACCGCTGCCGGGCGCCCGGCATGCCGAAGCCTGGCATCGCCAGTACGGCAGCGTGTTCGCGCGCAACGTCAGCGTGGCCACGCTCACGCCGTTCCTGCCCGATCCCGCCCAGGCCACCGGCACTGCCGTGATCGTCGCGCCGGGCGGCGGCTTCCGCTCGCTTTCCATGCAGAACGAAGGCTGGGAGGTGGCGCGTGCGTTGGCCGAGCGCGGTGTCGCGGCGTTCGTGCTGAAGTACCGGCTGGAACCGACGCCCGACGATCTCGACGGGTTCGCCCGTTCGATGCGCGAGGTGCTGTCGGGCCCGGTGCCGGCGCACCGCCTGGACCCGGCGGCATCGGTCGCCCGGCTCGGCCCGCAGATCGCCGATGCACGCGCGGCGTTCGTGCTCGTGCGCGCCCGGGCGGACGCGTGGGGCATTGATCGACAGCGCATCGGCATGGTCGGTTTCTCCGCCGGCGCCATGCTGACGCTGGCCACGGCGCTCGCCGGCGAAGACGCCAGACCCGCGTTCATCGGCAACATCTACGGTCCGCTGGCACCGCTGGATGTGCCGGCGGATGCGCCGCCGCTGTTCGTGGCCATCGCCGCCGACGATGGCCTGTTTGCCGACGGTGGATTCGGCTTGATCGAACGCTGGCGCGCGGCGCGGCGCCCTGTCGAGTTCCATCTGTACGAGCAGGGCGGGCATGGCTTCGGCATGTACCGGAAACCCACGACGAGCACCGGCTGGTTCGATGCCTTGGCGAGCTGGATGAAGATGCATGGCTGGCTGGAACGGGCAGGGCAGGCGCCTGGCGTGGATATCGAGGAGAACGCACCATGACGTCGCACCGCACCGCAGTCGCGCGATCCCTTGTCGCCTTGATGGCACTGACCGTGGCGGGCGCCGCCGCCGGGCAGGAGCCTGCTCCGCCCACGCCACGGTCGAACCCGCTGATCCGCGACAGGTTCACCGCCGATCCGGCACCGCTGGTGGTCGGTGACCGTCTGTATCTGTATGTCGGCCACGACCAGGCGCAGCGCGACGAGATGTTCAACATGCGCGAATGGCTGGTCTATTCGACCACCGACATGGCGACGTGGGTCGACCATGGCCCCATCATGAAGGTGGCCGACTTCGCCTGGGCCAAGGCCGATGCGTGGGCGTCGCAGGCGATCGAGAAGGACGGGAAGTTCTGGTTCTACGCCGCCGTCGAGCACG
The DNA here is from genome assembly GCF_035999195.1 of Pseudoxanthomonas sp. Classification (NCBI taxonomy): domain Bacteria; kingdom Pseudomonadati; phylum Pseudomonadota; class Gammaproteobacteria; order Lysobacterales; family Lysobacteraceae; genus Pseudoxanthomonas; species Pseudoxanthomonas sp. The sequence goes on along the minus strand of NZ_DASYGY010000009.1, from coordinate 257,350 downwards.
ACGACACGCAGCCGGGCAAGGCCATCGCGGTCGCCGTGTCCGACAGCCCGACAGGGCCGTTCGTCGATGCCAAGGGCTCCGCGCTCATCACCAACGCGATGACGCCCAAGGGCACGCACAGCTGGGAGGACATCGATCCCACGGTGTTCACCGACGACGATGGCACCACGTGGATCGCCTGGGGCAACCGGCAGTGCTACATCGCCCGGCTCAAGCCCAACATGATCGAGATCGACGGACCGATCACCGAGATCACGCCGCCGCATTTCGAGGAAGGTCCGTGGCTGCACAAGCGCGGAGACCTCTACTACCTCACCTATGCCTCGCTCGACCGCGCCACGCACCGCGACGAGAAGGTGTCCTACGCCACGGCGACCTCGCTGCCGGGGCCGTGGACATATCGCGGCGAACTGACCGGTTCGGGCAAGTACAGTTTCACCATCCATCCGGGCATCGCCGAGTTCAAGGGCCGCTGGTATCTGTTCCTGCACAACGCCGCGCTCGCCATCGGCGACCAGCACGGTGCCATCGGCCGGCGCGCGGTCACGGTCGAGCACCTGCAGTACAACGCCGACGGCAGCATGAAGCCGGTGGTGCAATCGGAGGCCGGGATCTCCGTTCCGCCTCCGCGCTAGCGTCATCGCACGACGAGAAACGACATGGACATGCCACGTGCGCGCAATCCTGCTGCGGTAGCCGCGTGCGCACGCGCAGGTTATGCGCCCTGGGTCACAGCGAAGCGTAACGGACCTCTGCGACCATACCGCCTGCAGTCATCGGATGGCGCGCGTTCGCTCGGGGAATGAAGCGGACGCGTCGCCGGCGTTCCCCACGCGTCCCCACGGAGTCGGTCCCGATGTATTCCCTTGCCCATGAACGCGGCCGCCGCGTGCCGGTGGTGTTCGTCCTGCTGTCCGTCCTGTCGCTGTCCGCCTGCACCGCGCAGACCGACGAGGCGCGCGATGCACCTTTCTGGAGCAGCACGCGTCCGACCCGTGCTTCGTCCGCGCTGCCGCACCTGGCGATGGGCAGTGGCGCCACGGCAGCCGCAGCGGAAGCGCAGGCCGCGCCGCCGCAGAACATCAACGTGGACCCGGTGCCGTCCGGCCGCTACCGCATCGCCAGTGCGTCGAGCGGGCTGTGCATCGAGATCCGGGAGGGCAGCGCGGCCAACGGCACCCCGCTGGTGCAATCGCCCTGCGACACCACGCTGCACCGTCAGTTCTTCGACATCGCCGAGACGAGCACCGGCCAGTACCGCCTGCGCAACCTGGCCACGCAGAAGTCGGCCGACATTCCCGCCGGCTCCGGCGCGGACCACGTGATCGTGCAGCAGTGGGACGACAACGGCAGCGGCGCCCAACGCTTTCGCCTGCAGCGGGTCGACACCAGCGACCGCTACCGCATCGTCAACGTCAACAGCGGCAAGTGCCTGGGCATCGTCGGCGCATCGACGACGGCCGGTGCCAGCGTCGAACAGATCACCTGCGCCACGGTCGCCGCGCAGCAGTTCCGCCTGGGCGCGGGCGAGCCGCAAGCGGTGCGGCAGAACGGGTCGCAGCCGCTGCTCCCGCCACCGCCGCCGGTGCCGCCGTCGGCCACCTACCAGCCCTTGCTGTGGCCGGACGACGCCGCGCCCATCCACTACACGCAGGACGATGGCACGCTGGTCACGCATGTCGGTGGCCGCGTGCGCGACCGGCATGCGCGCGAGCCCATCGTCGACGACAGTTACCAGGTGTTCCCGCCGCATTACTTCGAACGGCGCACGCACGAGATCGTCATCCACGACGACGCGGTGCCCGGCACGTCCGGCGAGCAGCGCATCCTGACCATCGTGGTGAGGCCGCAGCACTACTGGTACGGCACCAACTTCCGCCATGGCTACATCGGCCGGCGCAGCGAGGATCCGCTGGAGCCCACGTCGGTGGCGCTGTACGCGGACAATGGCGGCATGAAGGTGCTGCCCGGCGGCGTGGTGGCGCAGACGCCCATCGCCAACTACGCGCAGTTCGGCCAGGACCCCAACAGCAACTACACGCCACCGGCCGGCACGCCGGGCAATGCCTTCGTGCTGGTGAAGGAGATCCGCACCGCCGCCAACGAAGGCCACCGTCCACTGCGCAAGGGCGACCTGGTGGAGTTCGAGCTGGGCATCTTCCTGGCGGGCAACCCGGACGTGATCGGCCGCTTCAACTACTACGCCGAAGCGCTGGTCTATCGCGCGGGATCACACGGCATCGTGTCGTGGTTCCGTGGCCCCGGCTACGGCGTGCAACGCCCGCTGGATTCGCTGCCCATGCCCGGCGAAGCGCTCAGCGCCGGTCCGTGGATGACGCTGCACGAGGACACCTCGAGCGAACCGTTCCGCATGCTGCAGCAGGCCTCGCACAACATCGCCGGCTACAACATGCAGCCGTGGGCGGAAGGACGCCGACTGATCCATACCTCGTTCGCCAGCGGTCGCCATTCCGAGGAGAGCAACACCGTCTTCACCGCGCATGCGGGCAAGACCGCACCGCGCTTCTCGCAGACGCGCTGCGTGGACTGCCATGCCGGCAACGGCCGCAGTTCACCGGTGGTCGGGGCGCCGCTGAACCGGCTGGGCGTCTTCGTCGGTGCCGCCGGGGCAGGGGGGCAGGCGGCAGATGCACGTTTCGGACTGCGCCTGCAGCAGGGCACCTATCGCGAGGGCGGCGCGAACCTCGACGGGCGCGAAGCCGAACTTGTGCTCACCGGCTACACCGAGCTTCCGGGCCGTTACGCCGACGGCACGGGTTACGTGCTGCGCCGGCCGAACTACGCCCTGCGCGACCGCAACGGCCAACCGCTGGCCATGCCGACGGCATTGTCGGTGCGCGTGGCGCCGTCGCTGATCGGCCTGGGTCTGCTGGAAGCCGTGCCGGAACAGCAACTCGAGCGCCTGGCGCTCGCGCAGCGCGGCGATCCCGACGGCGTGGCCGGGCGGCTGCAGATCGTCGCCGATCCGCGCGACGCCGGCGTCAGCCGCGTGGGCCGCTTCGGCTGGAAGGCCGCCGCCGCCACGCTGGAACAACAGGCGTCATTGGCGTTCAACACCGACATGGGCGTGACCTCGCCGCTGATGCCATCACTCGAGTGCGCACGGGGCAGCCAGGGCACGGCCTGCGCGCAGGTCGACACCGGCAGCGCGAAACTGACCGCGTCCGACATCCACCAGACCACGCTGTACCTCAGCCTGCTCGGCGTACCGCCGCGGCGCGACTTCGACAACCCGCTGGAACAGGATGCGCAGGCGCGGGCGCGACAGCTGCGCGTCAAGCGCGGCGCGCAACTGTTCGAGGCGGCCCGCTGCAGCACCTGCCACACGCCGGAACTGCGCACCGGGCACCACCGGTTCGCCGAGCTGCGCTACCAGACCATCCGTCCGTACAGCGACCTGCTGCTGCACGACATGGGCCCGGACCTGGCCGACACCTACCTCGAGGGCCGCGCCACCGCCCGCGAGTGGCGCACGCCGCCGCTGTGGGGCCTGGGCCTGGCGGCGTCGATCGATCCGAACGTGCGCTACCTGCACGACGGTCGCGCCGCGACGCTGGAAGAAGCCGTGCTGTGGCACGGAGGGCAGGGCACCGCCGCCAGGCAGCGGTTCGAGGCCATGAGCGCGGAAGACCGACGGGCGCTGGTGGATTTCCTCAAGTCGTTGTGATGGCTCTTCCGTGCACTGCGACATGAGCCTCCCCACCATTGACCGGGGTGCGGCACCGCAGGCGGGCACGTCACCGTGCCCGCCGTCATGCGTGCTCAGAAGTCCCAGCGGCCGGTGATGGACACGGGCGTCGAAACACGGCTGCCGGTGTCGTTGATGGTCGCCAGACCGAGCCCGGCGATCGCCGAATCGTCGTCGGAAAGATCGCCGATGTAGTTCACCCCCGCGGCGAGCGTCATGCTGAAGCGGTCGGTGAACGGTATCTGCACGCCCGCCTCCAGCCCGCCGCTCAGCGCCCAGCCCTTGTCGTAGAACGCTGCATCGGGGATCGTGATGGCGGCGTCGGGAATCTCGAAGGTGGCACGGATGACGTCGGTTTCGGTCGCACCCAGGCGCGCCGCGACGAACGGCTTCACCCGCCCACCGCCGCCGAAGAAGTGGCGGTAACCCACCTCCCACGTGTAGGCGTCGTAGCCCGAGAACGTGCCGAAGACATCGAGTTCGGTAGCGAGCGCAGGCACGTACGCCGCTCCGACGCGCACACGCCCATCATCGGCGCTGGTCTCCCTGGCCTGCAGGAACATTTCGCTCCGGTCGCTCAGTCCATAACCCACTTCCAGGCCCCACGACGTGGCATTGCCGTAGATCTGGTCATGGCTCCGGGAACGGATTCGCAACTCCGCGCTGACGCCTGCGAGCGCTGGATTCAACGGACCGAGATCCGGCACCGGCGCGACGGCGCCGGTATGGACGTCGCCGCTGACCGGAAAATCCGCGCCGCCGAGCACGGACATCGAGAACCTTCCCTGCTCGGGACCTGCCGCGAACGCCGGGCCCGCCACCATCAGCAAGGCCGCGCCAAGGAGTCTGATCTGCATGTGCCTCTCCCATCACATCGGTGACGCCTACCCAGCGTAGGCACACGCTCTACGCAGGACGGGTCCATGCGGATTCAACGAGGCAGGGGACGTAAGCACGCTTTTGCAGGGCTTCACGCCATGTCCACCTTGCTGTACGCAGTCGACGTTCGTTGGCATTTCCCGGACCGCGAGCAAGGCACGGACACGGGCGTCCATCTCCGCGTCGACAACACGGAGCCAGCCGCTCGGATAGACTGCCGTCACGATGGGGTCCGGCTCGCGACTCTCTCCATGACGCCGACCACGACCACCTGCGGTTCCTGCCTGGGAACACCTCGATGCCCCATCGTTCTGCCGACCTCTCTCCCGACATGCTGGACAGCGAGCGCATCCGTGTTGCGCTGACGGCCGGCGCCATCATCGGCACATGGTTCTGGGACGTGACGTCCGACAGAGTCACGATGGACCCGGCCCTGGAGCAGGCGTTCGGCCTGAGCCGGACCGGCGACGGATGGAAGCTGCGGGACCTGGTGGACTCCGTCCATCCCGAGGACCGGTCCGATCTCCAGTCCGCGATCGACGCAGCCGTCGCGCGGGGCGGGCAGTATGCCCATCGCTTCCGGACCCATGACGCCGGCGGCGATTGGCGGTGGGTCGAGGCACGTGGCTGGGTGAACATCGACGCAAGCGGTGCCGCCCACAGTTTTCCTGGCGTCCTGATCGACATCGCTGAGACACGGCGTGTGGAAGAGGCCCGCGATCGCGCCGAAAGCCTGTTGAACACGTTCGTAGAGGCCGTGCCGGGCGTGGTCTACGCCAAAGACCGGCAGGGCCGTCTGCTGATCGGCAATCGCGGAACGACCGAGCTGATCGGCCGGCCACCGGAGGAATACCTGGGCCGGACTGATGCCGAGTTGCTGCACGACCAGGCGCAGGCGGCGGCCATCATGGCGGCGGACGCGCGCATCATGGCCTCCGGCCGGATCGAGCAGCTGGAAGAGGAAGTGAACTATCCGGACGGGACCCGCGCCTTCTGGCTGTCGACCAAGGCACCGCTTCGGGATGCGCAGGGCGAGGTCATCGGGCTGATCGGCGCGTCGCTCGACATCACCGACAGGAAAGCGGTCGAAGCGAGCCACCGGGAGATCGAGGAGCGTTATCGGCTGGCCGCGCTCGCCACGAACGACGCCATCTGGGACTGGCGGATGGCGGACGGCCACGTGATCTGGAACGAAGCGCTGGCCACGCTCTTCGGGCACGAACGGTCCGAGAGCAGTGCGCAGTGGTGGCTGGATCACATCCATCCCGACGATCGCGAACGGATCGGCGCCAGCATCCACGCCGTCATCGACCACGGCGGCGACGCCTGGCAGGACGAATACCGCTTCGAACGGGCCGATGGCGGATACGCCCACATCCTGGATCGCGGCACGGTGCTGCGCGGCCCGGGCGGCGAACCGGTGCGCATGATCGGCGCGATGCTCGACCTGACCGGACGCAAGGCCGCCCAGGCCGCGCTCGCCGAAAGCGAGGAGCGCCTGCGCCTGGCCACGGAAGCGTCGGACATCGGTTTCTGGGACGTGGACCTGGTCAATGACCTGCTCATCTGGCCACCGCGCACCAAGGCGATGTTCGGCATGTCCGCCCACGTACCTGTTTCGTTGGCGGATTTCTACGCCGGCCTGCACAGCGAGGACCTGGCCCGGACGAGCGATGCGTTCGCCGCCGCCTGCGATCCGGCGCGACGGGCCCTCTACGATGTCGAGTACCGCACGATCGGCAAGGAGGATGGCGTCGTGCGTTGGGTCGCCGCCAAGGGCAGGGGACTGTTCGACGGCGAACGGTGCATCCGCGTGGTCGGCGTCGCGATCGACGTGACCGAAAGGAAGGCCGTCGAAACGCAGTTGAAGGAACTCAACGAGCAGCTCGAAAGCCGCGTGCAAGCCGAAGTCGCCGAACGGGTCCGCGTGGAGGATGCGCTGCGCCAGAGCCAGAAGATGGACGCGGTGGGCCAGCTTACCGGCGGCATCGCCCACGACTTCAACAACATGCTGGCGGCGATCATCGGCCCCCTCGATCTGCTGGCGGGCCGGCTGGATCCGGGCGATGAACGCGCCCGCCGGTACGTCGACATCGCCATGGAGGCATCGAAGCGGGCCGCCCAGCTCACCCAGCGGCTGCTCGCGTTCTCGCGCCAGCAACCGCTGCAACCCGAAGCGCTGGATGCGAACAAGCTGGTATCCGGGATGTCGGAACTGCTCGCGCATTCGCTCGGTGGCGACGTACAGCTGGAAACCGTCCTTGCCGGCGGCCTCTGGCGCACCCATGCCGATCCCAACCAGCTCGAGAACGTGATCCTCAATCTGGCGGTCAATGCGCGCGACGCGATGCCCGAAGGCGGGCGCGTGACCGTGGAGACGGCCAACTGTCATCTCGATCACGCCTACGCCGACGACAACCCGGGCATTTCGCCGGGGCAGTACGTGCTGATCGCCGTGTCGGATACGGGCAACGGCATGCCGGCCGAGGTCATCGCGAAGGCGTTCGATCCCTTCTTCACGACGAAGGAGGTCGGGCGCGGCACGGGACTCGGTCTGTCCCAGGTCTACGGGTTCGTCAAGCAGTCCGGCGGCCACGTGAAGATCTATTCCGAAGTCGGGAACGGCACGACCGTCAAGGTGTATCTGCCGCGCCTGCACAACGCGAGCATCGAGGCTGCGCCGCCGGAGACCGTTCGCCCCGTCCCGCGGGGCGAGGCACAGGAGGTCATCCTGGTGGTGGAAGACGAAGCGGCGGTACGACAGTTCTCGGTCGATGCGCTGACCGAGCTGGGCTACCGCGTCTTCGCCGCCGACAGCGCCGCGGCGGCGCTGAGGGTCCTGGAAGCCGAGCCCTCGATCGGCCTGTTGTTCACCGACGTCGTCATGCCGCAGACCAACGGGCGCAAGCTCGCCGATGAAGCGACCCGGCGCTGGCCCCATCTCAAGGTGCTTTTCACCACGGGCTACAGCCGCAACGCGATCATCCACAACGGCGCCCTCGACGCCGGCGTCAACCTGATCGGAAAACCGTTCACGCTCCAGGAGCTCGCGCATCGTGTGCGTGAGGTGCTGGAGGGCCGCTGATCGAGAGCTGATCGTGCCGGGGGCTTGTGTGGGCCAAGCGGACGCTAGGTCGGACGCCGGCATCCGCACAGGGAACCGTCGTGGCCTGCCTAGACAACTTTACATAATAGGCAGTCATCGCGAAGGAACCGGCCACGCCGGCGTCTGATTTCTCGCGAGCAGTTCCGCGATGCCCGTGTCTTCTCCGGGCTCGATCGGGAGGCCGCAGCCGGTCTCCTCGGCGTCAGTGTTCGTACCGTTGGTCACTGGGAGACGGGGAGGGCAGCGCCTTCCTACGCCGCCTTCCGTCTTCTCCGCATCCTCCGGCATGGCGAGCTACCTGACCCTGCCTGGTCGGCCTACAGGCTCGTCAGGGGCCGTCTGGTGACGCCTGAGGGCCACACGTTTGACCCCTCGGAAATGGCCTGGCAATCCCTGTTGGTCAGGCAGGCCAAGCAGTTCCGGACCGTCTATGCGGAGCTGCAAAGCATGCGCGGACGCGACGGCGGCGAAGCCGCCGCGCGGCTTGGGCTTGTCTATTCTATCGATAAGAGACAAACGTCTATTGTCACCCCTTTGACAGCAGGCATTTCCCGTGTTTTAGTGGGGCCAATCGGGGGCCAAGAGTGGCCCCACAATTCAGGGGGTCCCAATGGCGATACCTCCCAAGGTGAAGCGCAACCTTCGGATGAAGGAAGAGCTGTGGGAGCGGGTCGATGCGTTGGCCGACAAGGAAGAGCTGTCGAGCAATGCGGTCCTGGTGCAGGCGGTCGAGAATTGGCTGACGTATCGGGAGCGGCATTACGCGGAGAAGGGCAAGAAAGCTCGCCGGAGCGCGTCACGCGTCATCATCGAGCAGGCCGGCGTTCCCGTAGCGGTGTATCACCAGCCTTCCGCTGGCGTGTACGCGCCGTGTCCTTGCGGGAGCGGGCAAAAGTGGAAGTTCTGCCACGGGCAGAATTAGCTGATATGTTTCCTCGGCGGGAGTTGACCAGTACGGCGATCACGGGGCATGTCGATAGCTCCGCCGCTGTTGGCAACAGCAGTGGAATAGGGCGTGTACAGACTGGCTCTGACGCTCCTCCCGCCACCTTCTACCAGGCTGAAACAGCCGGCACCTGCAGGCGAAACGGCCGTCTCGATCGCGTCAACAAAGGGGGTGCACGGTGAAGCTCACCCAGTGGCCCCCAGGGCTCTTCTACGCAGGTCATAGCGGCGCCCGGTTCTCCGCGTCGGACCTTCCCAAGCTGCGTGCGCTGCGCGATGCGTACCGCCAGCTGATCGCCTCTGCACGTGCGCTCCAGGCCAGCGAACGAGATCCCGTCGCGCTGCTTGCGGGCGTCTCTGTGATCTCAGATCTGGAAGCTAAGTACACCGCCTGCGGCCAGGCGTTGGACATCATCGAGCGCACGCCCGCGCGGTGGCGTCCATGATCGTCGGTTGCAGGATAGGCACACGGTACCGTGGTGTTTACATAACCCGGACCGGGGGTGTCGGGGGCGTGCCCCTGACGCCTATCGCACATGGATGTGCGGCTGTTGCGTTAGCGGTTGGACCCGCGAAGGGAGCGGGTCAGAGCTGGGCGGCAACCCAGCCTGCTGACCCGCTTTATCTGGCCCATGAGAGCAAGAATTGCCGGACGGCTTTTAGCCAAGCCAAACCCGGCCCCGTCAAAGCCGCGTAGGAGGCGGCCCACCAATGAAAGCACATAGTGCCTCTGGACATAATAGGCATTATGCGAAATTAGATGCCGCCCGCAGGACTCAGTCCTTTCGGTTCTGCCTGTACCAGGCCACCGCTGTTCATCGCAGACATTCTGGGATCGCCGACGCAAAGATTCTGTCCTTCGACGCGGACAATTCTGCTTGGTCGGAAACCAATGCAAACAATTTCGGATGATCTCGCTACCAACGCAGAAAAAAGCGGTCAACTCGACGCAGTAGAACGTTTCTTCAGCCGCCTTACCCATTGCAACAGTTCCTCGTGCGGGATCGTCCGCCCAGCGTCGACGTCGGCCAAGCCCTCGCGGGTCCGACGCTCCTTCTCTGCCGCGGACAGCTCCGGCAGCAAAGCCAATAGTTCTTCTTCTCGTGTCATCTACGTTGAGAAACAGGTGCTTAGGTCGGACTGTACCTGGAGAAGATGGGACGGATCTTGGGATCAGCCAGGTGTTCGGGCAATGGTTGGCGGGCATCGTGGACCGCCAAGTCGACCACGACGTCCAGTTCTGCGCCTCGGGACTGAATAGCCGTACTCACCAATCGGGCTGCCCGTTCGGCAAAGGCTAGGTCGGCCACCAGCCAGATGAGTAGTCCTGGCTGATCTTCTGTGGGCGATGTAAAGGCATCCAGGAGATAGGCCGCCGTTACAAAGCTGGCGTCCTGGAGGCACTCGCTAATGAGTTGACCAAGCCACGCCGGCGCACTTTGGGCCGGACGGACGTGCACCTGGGCGTGAGGCGTCTTATCTATCCGAGCCACGAAGCCAGTGTCCAAAAGGGAGGCGATCTCCTCCGGATATAAGACCGCCCCTCCATCGTTGGGGTTCATCATCAGGGTCGCCCCCTTGGTGCCGGCCAAAAGGTCGCGCCCTCTCACCTGCACAATCTTCACCGCCGATGAGGACGCGAACCGGGCCTTTTCCCAACCGGTAAAGAACGGGATGGCATCGAAGCCGTCGGGATGGCGGAATTGCACTAGGCGGGTCCTGCCTGAGTCGTCAGAGACGGGCACATGCACGTAGACCAGAGCGTCCAGCAACCGCCGAAAGAAGGCCGGTTCCTCGGCTGGATTGGTGCGTGACCGTTCCAGCCAAGCTTCCAACTCCCGTTCTGCCCGGCTCCCTCTGCCTGCACGCTGACGTGTCCGGGTCACGGTCAGAGCCTGTGCGGGCCTTGGGGATAGCCACGAAACCAGTCCGGATCGATCTTGCTGGTCAGATACGGCGTGCGAAAGAATGATTCGGTGCGCTGCCAGAGCTCTTCTTCGTGCTGGGCAATGGCCTCAATGTCGCTCAGTGTCGGGTAATGCCGCAGCAGCCGGTACGCTTCCTCTCGCACCTGCTTAGGTACGGCCTTGCTGGCGGCCAGCTCTTTCAGAAACGCGCCGGCTTGCAGTACGTTCCGGGTTCGCTCTTCAGGCATGGTCATGTACGGGACCAAGAAGACTAAGGAAAACTTAGTTTACCGCGGCCGGCGGTACAGGGAGCTTAAGGAGTAACGACCTTGCAAACGGAACTAAAGTCCAATATAATCAATAACTTACTTCGCATAACATTCCTTATGTTAGGCGCGGCCCGTTCCGGCCCGCTAAGTGATAACGCACGCCTCTTCGAACGCCGATGCTCGCAGCCTGCCCAACACCCATGGCACCCGCGAGGCCAATTCGGGGGGCGTCACTCCCCCCAGTGCTTCTACGTAACTGGCCGGTGTCAACGCCAAGCGCATCAATCGTGGTTCCAGATGGCCCAACAATGCCCGCAAACGTTCGGCTCGCTCATCGGTCGTCTTGCCGGAAATCACGTACTCACGTTGGATCAATTGCGCAACAGCATGCACCTGCACCAACGCATGATCACAAGCATCAATGATGCGTCCAGCAAGCGGTCCTTGCATCGTCGAGAATCCGCGGGCAGCGTGCTCATTGATGAGCTTTTGGATAGCTAGCTGAAGATCTTGCTCGCAACGTGCAAGTTGCGAGTCCAACTGAGAGGCTACGATCCTGTCTAACATGTCGGTATTCCTGGCATTCGAAGAATCTTGCGAGGTGTCCGTCGCAGATGCTGAGACCTGGCCGATCGATCGCTCACGTCTCAGAGACTCATGGGTTGGACCGTTTGCGATCTAGCCTCGTCCTCCACTCCGTTGGGGCGCACTGGCTGCAGATGTCGTATGCGTTGTGGCCATGATAGACATTGAAAAGCTTATCAAGCATAGCTCTCGTCTCTTCTTGATGGGACTCGATACCGAACACTGCGAAAGCCGATCCGAAATCCTTCAGAAAGAGCATCAGGCTCGGGAAATCGGGGATAAAAACTTCGTAGACGCTGCTACCGTCATGACTGACGCTGGCATAGAAGCGCTCGCCATCGGTCGAGTTGTGGATCTCAATAGAGGCGCCGTGTTCATGTCCGAACCGGTGCATGATCTGAGAGTATCCAATGCGCGCTATGTACGCTGAAAAGTCTTCGTTCTCATCCCAGTCGGGCGCAGTACTACCCTTAGTCCAGGTTCCCATCGAGTAAGTATGGCGAGACATTGATTCTCCGTTAGTTGCCTGGCTTAGGATGATTGCACTATGCAATCACACACAATAAGTTCTGTGCCTGCGAAGTGCTTCAGGGGGTTCGGAGGGAGCCTGCCAGTCGATGCATGGGCGCCTACTTGTGACGAAACAATAAATTGTACTGATAACGACGAGTCACTTTGGTGGTGATCCTTGCAGCGTCAGCATGCTGGGCATTGATCAAGACGATTCGCTCCTCGGGAACAATCACGGACGGCAGCTCGATAATTGCGCTCGATGCACCCACGTACCATCCTGACCCAGCCTCGATAGACGCCAAACCATGAGGAATGGCGTCCCATCCTCCACCCAGATCCGCTGGATCAACGATCGTGCGGCCTAGCCATAGGTCATCCGGGACGTCGATTTCGATCACATACTTATTCAGCGGAAGCCCGCCGTCGTCTATGTGTGCAGCCGTTTCCAGCACCGCCATCGCCAATGTCTGCGCAGCGTAGATCACTTTCTCGCCAGGCCGATTCCAGCGCCCCGGAGCCGCTGCAGCACCGGCTCCCGTCATGTCGTCCGGCTTCCATGTAGGGCCAGAGGAGCCGATCCGGAACAGCTTCATTGATAGGCGCCGCTTTGGATTGCCCCCAGCACACGCATGACGGAGGCGCGACCAGTGGGGGTGTCCATCACTTCGGCAGGCGCCAGTCCCCCCAAAGCCGGTTGAGGACGTTCGATCCACTCCCCTACCCATCTTTCGACATCGAAGTTCTTGGCATCAGGATTATCAGGATCGGCAGCAAGCATGTCCTCGACTTGATTTATCAAGTCGAGGATTCCGACAACAGATTGACCTTGCGTGCCCGAAAAGAGCAGCTTGTCTCTCATGCGTAGGGTAAAAGTGGCTTTGGGAATGCCTGCATAGCGCTGAAAGTTGTTGGTGCTAACCCCAATGACGGTGATCAGGTCGCTGACAACTTCCGAGGGGACGCCCTCTCGCTCTAGCTTGATTCGCTCGGCAAGCGTTGCTCGGCGCAAGTAGTTTCGGAAACCCGCCGCCTTTACCGGAATTTTTTTTTGCTTGATGGCTGAATCGACGGCACCTTGCTCTTTGAGCTTGCCAATGACTCCGCGGCTCACTTTACGAGTTGCAAGGGATGGCGACTTGCCCTGTGCATTGCTCATGGCATCTCCTTCTGGCTAAAATTAGCCGATCTTTGGAGCAATTGTATCACGAGCGTTCCAGTCAAGCCTTAATGCCCGCTCGGCTTGGAGGGGGCGATCCAGCCCGATACACGACGGGGTGTAGAGTGTGAAGAGGGGCAATGTTCTGCAAACGGATGGCGGGGGCTGACAGTGGCGCGACGCAAGGGGCATGGGGGCGGGATTGGGGCGTTACTGCTTGGTGCCCTAGTGGTCATTCTGCTGATCCCAAAAGAAGTCTGGATCGCGCTGTTCTGGTTCGCCGTAGTTGCCCTACTTGGCTGGGTCGGCTGGCGCCTCTACCGCCACTGGCGAATAGCCCAACAGGCCTTTGAGTTGCCCCCTCCACCAGAAGAAGGGGGAAAAACCCTAGCGGAAATCCTTGACCAGTCCCCGCCAAAGCGCGCAGCCTCACGGTCGAGTACCCACTTGCCCGTATCCCCTCAGCCTCACGTTCCGGCCCCTCCCCCGCCCCCATCCGCTGTGGAGGCGGCGCCACCCCCGGTGAAGGAAGCGCCTGTCCCCGGTGCCGCCGTGCCGCCTAGCCGGCCGGCGCCCGCGCTGGAGCCGGTCGCCGTCCGCACCACCTCCCCGCTACGCGCCGTTGCGGATCTGGCGAGCCCCCTTCGGCAACCCGCACCGCCACGCTGGATACCCTTCGGTGAGTCGGTGACCATCCGAGGTCAATCGATCTCCGGTGGCGGCTTCTATCTCGGTACGCCCCGCGGCTACCAAGACAGTCGGCTGCCCACCATCGATCCCACTCTGCCCTTCTCTGGCCTGGCCGATTGGCGCGGGGAAGGACTGGGATACTGGCCGCGGTATGCCGGACTGAGTGATCGTGAACGCGGCACGCTGCTCGCTTTTCTGAACTCCGAGCGTCGTGCCGCCACGGTCGGTATTGGCTACGTGTTTTTGTACTTCTATGGTCTGGAGCACCGATTGCTGCGTGGTCTAGCGGGTGGAGCTAATGCCCAAGCCGAGGGCCAGCAGATCCTGGAGGAAGTGCAGCGACTTCAGCAGCACTATGGCCACCACGGCTCGTTCCGCCGCTACAGCCAAGAACTGCTGGCGGTGGGTCGCTTCAAGCTGGGATTGGTTAACGCAAACATCGATGAGGGCGATGACTGGACGCTCGAGCAGCATGTGCGCGCAGCGCAGGCAGTGGTGCGTCATCAGCCACTGCCATCGGGACTTGCTTTCGCATGGGCCCAGGCGCTGACGGATGAGGCGCGCTCCACTACGTGGGATGTTGTGCGGCCAGAGATGAAAACACGCTTCGCCCAGCTTTATTCGCAGCGTTTCGGCGAGGGCTTGGTCATCAAGCCAGGGCGCTCCAGATTGGCATTGAACTACCGTTGGGCAGGTCCTGGCGAAGGCATTGAGACAATCCAGACCGAGCTGCCAGATATCACCCGCAGCCAAGCGCCCGTGCGACCCGTGATCACGCTGGTCCAACAGGCGATGGGCGAGTTGGAAGCGTTGCGACGAGTGCGACGCAGCAAGAACGGCACGCCCATGGCCGAGCTCGCGGCGATGCCCGAACCCTTGCGCGGCAACCAGGTCCCGCCGACGTTCCGCGCCTTGGTGTCGGACCTGGACGCGGCGTTGGCCCAGCAAGCCGTGGCCGTGATGGCGACCTCGCGCCTGACCCAGGGATGCGGGATGGGCTCACCCGAACGGCTGGGCAAGCGCGAGGCGACCTCGCTGATTCAAGCGTTGGAAGCCTTGGGGTTTGCGATCGAGCCTGATGTCCGCTTCCATGGCCCTTCGCCCACACCTGATGGCCACGTGATCGTGTTCCGATTGCCTAACCAGGCAGCGCGCACGCCCAGCGCTGCGTATGCGGCCGCCTTGTTGATGCTGCAGGCCGCGCTTGCCGTGGCCGGCCAAGGCAGTGAGATCAACCAGTCCGAGCTGGATGTAGCTGTCGCCGCGATCGAGCGGCAGTTTGCGTTGCCCGAGAGTGAGCGGCGACGCATCGAGGCACACCTAAGGTGGCTGCAGCTCAATCCGGTCACCTTGGCGCGTCTGGAGAACCGTGTGCGTCTTCTGCCAGCCAGCGAGCGCAAGGCTTTCGCAGGCGTGTTGCTGGAGATCGCCGCGGCTGATGGCCACGTCAGCCCGGCCGAAATACGGGTGATCGAGCGGTTCTACCGCGCTCTGGAACTGGATCCGGCCCGAGTACCGGCCGACCTCCACCACGCCAGTGTCGGCGGACGTCCCAAGACTGCCGCAGGCGGTGGACTCAACGCCGATGTGATTGCCCAGAAGCTTGCCGAAACCCGCCGAGTGCAATCGGTGCTAGCGCAGATCTTCGATGACGCCGAGACAGCCGCCACGGCCGAGATAAGCTCCCCTACTCCCTCAGTCACTCCAGCGAGTGTGTCCGCGACACCAGTAGCAGAAGCTCCAAGTGACTCAATACCTGGGCTGGATGCTGAGCATATGGCCTTGCTGGAGCGCGTACTGGGGGTGGCCGGCGACCAATGGTCTCGTGCCGACTTCGAAGCCGCCTGCGATGCATTGGGCTTGCTGCCCGACGGTGCGCTCGAAATGCTCAATGAAGCGGCGTTCTCCCTCGCCGGCGAACCGCTGCTGGAAGGAGAAGACCCGCTGTTCGTGAACGATTACGTGCGCGATCAGCTCGCGCAAACCCTGTCCGACCATAAGAAGCTACGCCCATGACAAGCGCTGTTCGAATTCCGCCTCGTGATCGCGATGCCGTGCTCCAAGCCCTGCGGGCCGGCGTGGTGCCGCGTCGTGGTCTGCAGTACATCCAGGTGGGTCGCGCCCGTGAAGTCGAGGCCCTGATCAAGGATATTGATCGCATCAATCAGGCCGGTAGCGCGATTCGCTTTGTGATCGGCGACTTTGGCGCGGGCAAGACCTTCTTCCTGAGCCTGGTGCGCGCGGTGGCGCTGGAGAAGGGTCTGGTCACGATGGCCGCCGACCTCAATCCGGATCGTCGCTTGTATGGCAGCGGTGGCCAGGCGCGCTCGTTGTACAGCGAGCTGACCCGCAACATCGCCACGCGGACCAAGCCCGAAGGCGGCGCGATGGCGAGCGTCGTGGAGCGGTTCATCACCACAGCCTTGCAACAGGCCAAGAGCACGGGCGAAGCGGTGGAGTCGATCATTCAGCAGCGGCTTCAGTCGCTGACCGAGTTGGTGGGTGGCTACGACTTCGCTCAAGTCATCGAGTGTTACTGGCGTGGCCACGACCAGGGCAACGAGCAACTCAAGGCCGATGCGGTGCGCTGGCTGCGCGGTGAGTTCACCACCAAGACCGATGCGCGCCAAGCGCTGGGGGTACGCACCATCATCGAAGATGACCAGGTCTATGATGGGATCAAGCTACTGGCGCGGTTCATCCGCTTGGCTGGATATGGCGGCCTATTGGTATGTCTGGACGAACTGGTGAACCTGTACAAGCTGCCGCACGCCACGGCACGCAATACCAACTACGAGCAGATCCTGCGCATCCTCAACGATACCTTGCAGGGCAGCAGCGAAGGCGTGGGCTTTGTGTTTGGTGGCACACCAGAAACGCTGATGGATGCCCGTCGCGGCTTGTACAGTTACCAGGCACTTCAATCACGTCTATCCGAGAATGCGTTTGCCGCCCAGCAAGGGCTGCAGGATTTCGGCGGTCCGGTAATCCGGCTGGCCAACCTCACCCCGGAAGATCTGTACGTCCTGCTCACCAAGCTGCGACACCTGCATGCCAGCGGCGATGCAGCCCAGTACGCGCTGCCCGATGAGGCCCTGCCCGCCTTCCTGAGCCACTGCAATCAGCGTATCGGCGCGGCGTACTTCCAGACGCCGCGCAATACCGTCAGGGCCTTTCTCGATTTGCTCAGTGTCCTGGAGCAGCATGCGGACCTGGATTGGAACCATCTAATCGAAGAGCTGGATGTCAGTCAGGAGCTCAATACCGATCGCGACATCGAAGAGGACGGTACGGCTCCTGCTCCGGCTGCAGTGCAGGCGGGAGCGGCCGATCCGGACGATGAGCTCTCATCGTTCCGGCTCTGAGATGGCCATCGACCCGTTCGAGCAGCTGCATCCAGGGATCCAACGCTGGGTATGGCAACAAGGATGGCCGGCCCTGCGCCAGATCCAGGCGCAGGCCATTCCGCTCGTGCTGGGGAGACAGAGTGATGTGGTGATCTCGGCGCCAACCGCCGGGGGCAAGACCGAAGCCGCTTTTCTGCCGATCATGAGTGATCTGGCGCAGTTCGAAGGCCCAGGACTGCGCTGTCTGTGCGTGTCGCCGCTGCGCGCCCTGATCAACGATCAGACCCGTCGCCTCACCTCGATGGCCGAGGCGGTGGATCTGCGTGTGCAGCCTTGGCACGGCGATGTGTCAGCTGGACGCGCGAGCTTCTGGAAGCGACCGGCCAATATCCTGATCACCACGCCGGAAAGCTTGGAGGCTCTGCTGATGCGTCGTGGCGCGCAATTCGGCGGCTTGCTGGGCGAGCTTCGCTATCTGGTTGTCGACGAGTTGCACGCGTTCTTCGGCAGCGAACGCGGGGCCCAACTGCGCTCGCTGCTCCAGCGCGTGGAACGCCTAGTGCCCCATCCCCTGCCCCGTATTGCCTTGTCGGCCACCTTGGGAGAGCCGGCACGCGCCGGCAACTTCTTGCGTTCGCGGGGAGGATTTCCATGCCAGGTGCTGACTACGGCCTCCGACGGCGGTGAGCTGCGCTTGCAGGTGCGCGCCATCCAGCAGCGACGAGAGTATGACGGAGGCCCAATGCCCACCATGGAGGCCGCTGGGGATGCGGTAGAGAAGCTGCTGGCCCAGATCGCACGCCAGCCGATGGATGAGCCGGTGCAGCTGCCGGCCTCGCCTGAGACCTTTGAGGAACTGGAGGATAACGAGCAAGCACCAGCCGATCGCTACACGACCGCGCTGGACGAGATTGCGGACCACCTTTTCGAACGCCTGCGGGGCGAGAGCCATTTGGTGTTCGCCAATGCGCGTGCGCAGGTGGAGATCGTGGCCGACCAGCTGCGTGAGCGCGCTGAAGGTCGTGCGCTACCCAATGAGTTCTTCCCGCATCACGGCGCGTTATCACGCGAACTGCGTTTGAGTGTGGAGGAACGGTTGCGGGAAGGTAAGCTGCCCACCACGGCCGTGTGCACGTCCACGCTGGAGATGGGCGTGGACCTGGGCGATGTCGTATCGGTGGCCCAGATCGGCCCGGCACCTTCGGTGGCGGCTCTGAAACAGCGCATTGGACGCTCCGGACGCCGCCCGGGTCAGCCGCAGATCCTGCGCCAGTATGTCGTCCTGCCAGCCCTGACCTCACGCAGTCATTCCGTGGACTGGCTGCGCTTGAGCCTGCTGCAAGCTATCGCGGCGATCGAGCTGATGCTGGCTGGGCGCTTCGAGCCTCCTATGCAGGAGGACCTCCATCTATCGACCCTGGTCCAACAGATCCTGTCATACATCGCGCAAAGCGGCGGCGGCTGTACGGCGGCCGAGCTGTACCGGGAACTGTGTCAGCGCGGCGCATTCTCCAACATCGATCAAGCCATGTTCGCCGAGGTGTTGAGATCGTTGGGGAGCGCGCAGCTCATTGAGCAGGTCAATGATGGCAGCCTGCTGCCGGGCGCGGTCGGTGAGCGGATCATGGAGCACTTCAGCTTCTACGCCACTTTCTTCACCCCCGAGGAGTACCAGCTGCTGTGCAATGGCAAGCGATTGGGCACGGTGCCGGTCATTGAGCCGCTCGTGCCGGGGCGTTTGATGCTGTTTGCCGGTCGGCGCTGGCGCATCCTGGAGGTTGATACCGAGGCTCGCGTTGTCCTGCTGGCGCCCTCCAAGGGGGGTAAACCTCCCAGCTTTGGTGGCGGTCCGCTGGGCGTACACCGCATCGTGCATCAGCGCATGCGACAGCTCCTTGAGGAGTCCTCCATACCGGTCTATCTGGACCCGCTGGCTCAGCAGGGATTGATGGACGCTCGCGAAGCCTACAACTTGTTCGGATTTGGCCAGAGTCCTCTGACAGCCTCTGGGGATGCCGTCTATCTTGCCCATTGGGCTGGACACCGGGTTGGCCTGGCCATCGCATTGTGGTTGCAGTGGCTGGAGGTGGAGGCCGTCAACGCTGGGCCGTTCGTAGAGTTGATTGGGCTTGCCGAAGAAGCTGTGCCTCAGCTGATCGAGTTGGCCCTGCAGCGGATACCCGCAGATGCGACGATCTTGGCGGCGCGCAAGGAAGGTTTGGAGCGGAACAAGTTCGACCAATTTCTGCAGCCTGAGCTACTGGTTCGTGGCTATGCGGCGGCCGAACTGGACCTAGACGGTGCGATCGCTGTGATGAAGCAGTGGCACGAGGCACTGACTAAATGATCGCCGTACTCCGGATGCACGTCTGGGGTCCGAAGGTTCCCTTGATAACACAAGCCGTCTTGGAGTCGTACAAGCTTGGGATTCTCGGGTGTCTAGGCATTCTCTGAATGTCAGTAGATATCAGTGCGTTCCTAGATCAGTGAGCAATCGGGCACCCTTTTACGCTAGATCCGTTGCAGCCGCGGCAGTGTGACGCGTGCTACCTACGCACCATCGCGCCCTGCCGCGGTGGGCGATTCCACCGCTGCGGAAGCCCCAGGTGAGCCATGGATTCTTCTCAGGTACTTGCTCGTGACAGGTGGGTTATAGGCGTGGTGGAGCAAACCTCGCTGATCAAACTGGTTTTGTGGACGCATACCCTGCAGCATGATCCCGGCCGGTTGGATCTTTTGCTGCCGATGCAGGTTCACCTGGTCGCCCGCATTCGGCGTAATGAGGCTCGTCTGAGTCGGCTGAAAGCGTGTCGAGCTGATTTGGTCAGGGCGTTGAAGACGGGGCGCCCGGCCAAAGAGCACGCCAATGCGCTGCGTGGCGACCTGAATCAGGTCGAAGGCGCGATAGGCCAAGCGCAGAGGCGACTGCGGATGTGGCGCAACTTTGGAGATGCCATCGCTCATATCTATCAGAACAAGTACTCACTCAAACATCTTTGCCTGGATGCCGAAACCAATCACCTGAAGCCGTCAGCGGGTAGTCTGTCCGGGAAGACTGGATTCGCCAATGAATGGGCTTTGCTTAAGAAGGCACTGGAGCACGGCGTGCCCGCCGTCCTATGCGACTTGACGAATGTCTTGCGATTCGGCGATCTGTGCTTGTTGGCAGGGCAGGAGCCGTTCGTGATGGAGTGCAAGAGCAGCGCTCGTTTCAATAGTCGGGGTAAACGTCAGGCCATCCAGCAGAAGAAACTGATGGACTTCCTAGCCAACGATGGAGCAGTCGAGTATGCCGGGATGCCTAACGTTACCCGGCGAGCACTAGCGACGCAGGAAGTGACGTACAGCGCGCAACTTGATGCATGCATCACTGCCTTCGGCAAGGACGCCCGTGCGCCTGTCAGCCCAGAACCTGGGCTGACCTACACCCTCCTGCATGCTGACATCACCCGACACGAGCTGCAGGCACTTGTTAACGAACCGCCATTAAGCACGCTCTCATGGCTTGTTGACGGTACCGACGAGCACTGGTGCCTGTTCTATCCATTCCTGCTGTCGCTGTCGCCCGCCAACGCATTGACCTTCTTATCTGGAAGTTTGTTGCTGCTGGTCCAGATCAACCTGGACGCTTTGTGCTTGCTTCGCGACCCATGGGGTGACAGCGAAGCCACTTCTGGATGGGGAACACGCTTTGGAACTGACGCGAGTGGGCAAGCCTCCCAGTGAAGGCATCTTCTGGCTGTCTGAGCGTCTGCTTGCTCGCATCGTGTTCGAGCAACAGTCCTTGACCTGGTTTGCGGCCGAACATGCCCGTTGTCTGACCGAGCCGTTCTCGGCCCCGCCGGGTGGCTGGAGGGAGGCGGAACCGCCGGTTCTCATTCGCGCCAAGTTGGATCGCGCCTTGGCTGACGAACTGCCGCCAGCAGCAGTGGGATCATCTGGTCCCGAGATCGAACAGCAGGATTGATCAGTGATCTGGTGAGGACTTGCTCTGCAATTCTGAAAGGAATGAGCCCAATGATCGAGCCGGAACCTGGCGCCTCAGAAGGTCTTCGCCCTATCCGATCGGGCGCCGCCCGCGTCAACCCTCACCATTGGCGGCACTCTGATGTCCCCAGTTTCAACGGCCGCGTCGTGCTTCCCTAAAAATAACGCTAACGCAGACAGAAAAAGAGGGCCGCGCAGCGCGCGGCCCTCTTCACACGAGATCGCGTGGGATAAAGGACTTAGATCATCTGAACGGCGAACATAGTCGTGTCGCGATGCTCGGACCGTGACATGGACAACATGTCTGCTCCTCCGCCGGAACCAAAGCCGGCCATGGCCGAAATGAGCCCTTCGAGTTGTCGGATATCGGGGCTCGGGTCGCCATGTACGGCAGGAACGTCATGCGGCCATTGCTCGCCCCAGCCAGCGTCATTCGAGAAGTGCCCATCCCACGGCATTTCCCCGTGCTCCCAACGCTCCAGCAGCGGCACCAGACCGCCTCCCGTCGTTGCCGGCGGATCAACCAGCGTCGGCTGCCCGGAACCGCCGGTGATTGCCGGCTTGCGACCTGTCTCAGCTGCGCCAAGCGGTATTTCCTGAATCACGGCAACCCGTTGGATACCAACCTGGCTGTCCGTACGGGCAGGCAAGCTTTGCGTCGCACGGCCATGGCCCGATGTAAGGTCGGCACTGGAGGTATTTGACTCTTGTGCGATGAGGGCAGATGAATTGCCTGAGGAAACTGCAGCAAAGCCCTGCGGCAGCGACGTGAGCAGTCCTGGGATTTGGGATGCTGGGATGGCATACCCGCTACCCGGCTGCACGTAACTGATGGCTTGGCCACCGCCAAGGAAGTGCCCCAGCACCCGAACCTGTGACGCTGCGCTGGCATCGACCCGGATCAGCAAATCATCACCGTCTTGGTGGAAGGAAAGTCGTTCGCGCGCGATACCGTTGAAGAACACCCAATCAGTGCCGCCGCCTACGTTGTCGATCGTGTCGCTCCCCGAGCCAGCGGAGTAGTAGTAATCATCATCGCCGGCTCCGCCAATCAGCATGTCAGCGCCATCCTCACCAACCAGCGTGTCATTGCCATTGCCGCCGATCAGGATGTCATTACCCGAGCCATTGAACGAACCATTACCTCCGGAGATGTAATCATCCCCATCACCGCCTTCGAACTTGTCGTCACCGCCGAAGCCAAAGAGGGTGTCATTGCCGCCCAGCCCACGAATCAGATCGCGACCTGAGGTCCCAAGCAACTGCTCGCCTGACCCTGTGCCGGTGACCACATTGGAGTAGTCATTGTCGTTGCCTTCATTGCCGCCCCCGCCCGGGTTGCCACCGTGATCTTCAGCCAAGGCATTGATTGCGGCGGTGTTGAGCGAGCTGCCCGAAGCCGGCTGGACGAAGTCGATGGCATAGTCGCCGCCCAGGAAGTGATTGGTAACCCGAACCGTGGCACTGGCATTGCCATCGACGGTGATCAGCAGGTCATCCCCGTCGCGGGTGAAAGCCAGATCGTCGGCCAGAATGCCGTTGTTAAAGAAGACGCCATCGTATCCACCACCAGTATTGTCGATGGTGTCTTGGCCTCCGCCGTAGACATAACTATCGTTGCCGGCACCACCAATCAGGGCGTTGGCCCCATCTTGGCCCGCCAGGGTGTCCGCCCCTGCCCCGCCCTCGAGGCGATCATTGCCAGAGCCGCTGCCACTGCCATTACCCCCAGCTAGGTAGTCGTCGCCGTCGCCGCCCTGCAGAGTGTCGTTTCCGCCCATGCCGAATAGCTGATCGTTGCCCGCCAAGCCCTTGATGAGGTCCTTGCCGGTGCCACCCACCAGCTGCTCGCCCGAAGCCGTACCCTCGATCACCTGGTCGTACTCGCCACCGGTGCCACCTCCTGCCACGATCTGGTTGATCTCCGTGGTGGTCAGGTAGAAGCCGCCATCGGGCTGTACGTAGTCGATGGCGGCATCGCCCCCCAGGAAGTGGTTCAGCACGCGCACTGATGGGGCGGTGGCCGCATCGATGAAGATCAGCAGGTCGTCACCATCGCGTGAGAAGGACAGGCGTTCCCTGGTCACTCCACCGGTAAAGAATACGCCATCGAAGCCGCCATCGCTGTTATCGACGACGTCGCTTCCCGAGCTTTCATCAAAGACATACTTGTCATCGCCGGTTCCACCGATCAGCGTATCGTCGCTGCCACCAGCCACGAGCGTGTCGCTACCAGCACCGCCGTCGATCACATTGGCATCGCTATTGCCCGCAATGTAGTTGTCCAGTGCGTTGCCTGTGCCATCGATGGCACCGCCTTCCATCAGGAACAGGTTCTCGATGTTGGCTGACAGTGCATACGAAGCGGTCGTCTGTACCTGATCGATGCCCGCGCCTGCGGCCTCGACCACCACATCGGCACTGTCATCGATGATGTAGACATCGTTGCCCGAACCGCCCTCGAGGAGATCCACGCCCGCACCGCCATCCAGATAGTCGTTCCCAATGCCGCCCAGGAGCGTGTCGGTCCCATCGCCACCAAAGAGCGCGTCATTACCGTCCAGTCCATGCAGGAGGTCATCACCATCCCAGCCACCCAGGGTGTTGTCCTCGGCATTGCCGGTAATAGTGTTATCCAGCCCGTTGCCGTTGCCGGTTGTGATGCCGGCACCAAGGACCAGGTTCTCAACATTGCTTTCCAGAACCAAGTTGGTCTCGAACACGCGCTCTACGGTATCAATACCCTCACCAGCGTACTCGTGGACACTATCATCCGCCGATACAGCGACGTAGTAGTCGTCGCCTGCGCCACCAGAGAGGGTATCCGCACCATCTCCGCCTTCAATGAGGTTGCTACCCTCGTTACCTTGGATGACGTTGTCGCCGTCATTGCCCGTGGCATTGAGGTCGGCGCTTCCCAGCAGGGTCAGATTATCCAGCGTCGAGCTGAGCGTGTAGCTGATGCTCGACTCGACTGTGTCGATCCCTTCGTCGGCGTTCTCGACGATCACATCGCTCACCGAATCAATGACGTAGGTATCGTTGCCCAGGCCGCCAATCAAGCTATCGGCACCGGCTCCACCGTCGAGGCGGTTATCGTTGCTATTGCCCGTCAGTACATTGGCCAACGAGTTGCCAGAACCCTCGTAGGAACCAGTGCCCTCGGCCAAGGTCAGGTGCTCAACGTTCATCGATAGCGTGTAGCTATAGGCCGTCGATTCGACCGTATCTGCACCCTCTCCATCGTGCTCAACGATGATGTCACTAGCATCATTAACCCGATACAGATCATCACCCAGGCCGCCAACCGCTTGGTCGATCCCCTCGCCTCCATCTAGCGTATCCAACCCGGCCCCACCGTACAGCGTGTCGTACCCGTCGCCGCCCTCAAGCTGGTCGTCACCGAGCCCACCGTCCAGAATGTCGTCCCCAGCAGCACCTGCCAGCACATCATTCCCCGCTAGGCCAGTCAATCGATTGTTCCCCCCGTTACCGGCAACTTCGTTGTCCGTGTCATTGCCCGTAGCATTTATGTGGCCGCTTCCAGTGAGGACCAACCTCTCGATGTATTGATTGAGGGTGTAGCTGATGTTGCTACTCACGACGTCATTTCCGTCGTTCTCGAGCTCCGTGACAGTATCCCCAGCGTCGTCAATGACGTAGGTGTCGTCTCCGACACCACCGGAGAGCTGGTCAGCGCCCGAACCGCCATTGAGAACGTCATCTCCGTCCCCGCCGAGCAGCACATCTGACCCATCCTGCCCGTACAGAGTGTCGTTGCCAGCGCCTCCCTGCAGATTGTCGATCCCCCCGCTTCCGAAGATTGTGTCGTTTCCAGCGAGGCCACTGATTGAATTCTCCAGAGAGTTTCCATGAAGGACATCGTCAAGCGCGGTGCCGGCCATCGATGCGGCATCCAACTCCGTCGGGCTTAAGCTCCAGGTCTGGCCACCTCCCATATCGAAGCGAAGTCCGAACCTAGCCAGCTGAGTGGCTGGGTCGAAGAAGTTCTCAAGGTGGATACGATCATCAACGGAGTTGAGGAAGTAAACAGCCAGGGAAGTCCCCTCGCGCCGGAAGATAAGCTCGTTCAGAGGTAGTCCGGCGAGGAAAATGGTCGTTAGACCATTGCTATCATTGATGACGTCGTGGCCACCCCCGGCTGCGAAGTAGTAGTTGTCGTCGCCCTCTCCGCCTTCGAGTCGATCATTGCCAAGCCCACCTGAAAGGAGATCGCTGCCGGCTTCGCCGTAGAGGATGTCATCGCCAAGCCCACCCTCCAGTACATCGTCTCCTACGTTGCCATTGAGCTGATCATTTCCATCGCCTCCATTGAGTGAATCTCGCCCAGCTCCACCTTCGAGATGGTCACTACCGAGGCCGCCAAGAAGAATGTCGTCACCACTACCGCCGGAGAGTGTGTCGTTTCCTTCCCCTCCGTCGACTTGGTCGTTTCCATCGCCACCCTGCATAACGTCGATGCCCTGACCGCCGAGAATCTGATCATTACCTGATCCACCCTCAAGGGAGTCGTGCCCGTCGCCACCGTCCAGAATGTCGTCACCTCCATTCCCGAACAAACGATCGTCTCCAGCAAGACCCACGAGACTATCGTTCGTGTCATATCCATACACGGTGTCAGAACCAGAGCTCGCTTCAAGTACCCGACCCTTGATCTCCTCAATCCCCCAAATCGTCCCGTCATCGAACACGATCTGGTCAATGGCTACACCATTGTTCCCGTGACCACTGAAGTATCCGACCACTCGAATGCTATCGCTCGCCGAGGTCTGGATGATGAGGTCACCCTCTGCTCGCCTGACAGTTACCGACGCCGGACCGATACCTGCACCGAGCGCAATCCGGTCAACCTTGACGCCGGCGACCTCTGCGGCATTGCTGATAGTGTCGTTTCCGTGACCTACCTCGAAGACATAGGTGTCACTGCCGCGGCCACCAACCAGGGAGTCGTCCCCGACACCTCCCACAAGGACATCGTTTCCGTTATCACCCATCAGATTGTCGTTGCCTTCCCCGCCAGAAATGTGATCATTCCCGGCTAGGCCGTGG
This sequence comes from Pseudoxanthomonas sp., assembly GCF_035999195.1. Classification (NCBI taxonomy): domain Bacteria; kingdom Pseudomonadati; phylum Pseudomonadota; class Gammaproteobacteria; order Lysobacterales; family Lysobacteraceae; genus Pseudoxanthomonas; species Pseudoxanthomonas sp. Next base: position 231,187 of record NZ_DASYGY010000009.1, on the reverse strand, counting down.
ATACTGTCGTGCCCGGAAAGCGAGTCGATTGTGTCGCTTGCAGATGTACCGAATACGAGGTCATCGCCTGTGGATACAGATGAGGCTGTGAGAATCGCAAGGATCTGCTGTTGGGTCATGCTGCTGCCGTCGGCGAAGCGGATCAGCTCAACTGCGCCGAAATCTACGGTGCCATCGAAGTCAAAGAAGTTATCTATCCTGACGGACCCAGCGTCACTTCCATCTGAGTTTCTTACATGCATCCAGACCGTGGTGACGTTTCTGGTAAAGATCAGATCCGTAGCAGAGATTCCTTCGCTAAGCACGATCTGATCCAGCCCTCCGCTATCTAGGACGGTGTCGTTCCCGTGACCCCTCGAGAAGTGATAGCTGTCCCCGTTGTGGCCGCCGTAGAGCCGATCATCACCTGCTAGGCCATAGAAGATACCGTTGCCAAAAAGCGTATCGTTGTTGAGGGTACCGATCTGACTGTTCAGATCGAAGAATGGTGCCAGCTGAGGATTGGTAGCGGCGATGGCCTGGAATGCGGCGTCGCGCTGGGCACGATAGCCCGATGAGTAAACACCAAGATCTGTCAGAACGGTCACCAGAGCGCGGATTCGGGTTTCCTGACCCGACGCCAAGAGGGCGGTCAGCTTTCCCTGCAGTGCATCCCAGTCAACAGAGACCCCATTGGCATCGGATCCGAAGGCGGATTGAATGATATCCAGCTCTTCTGAAAACTCGGTTTGTGCTAGAAGTTGTGCCGCCGTGAAGCGCTTGAACTCCAAGTACTCACTTATGAGCAGTGGCGCCGCCTGGCCATGAGGATTTGGATCGTACTCGCCCCAGCACCATATCCCCATATAGCCATGCCCAACAAGATTCTCGAGCGTGACCAGCTGGCGCGCATCCATGACGTGGCCATACACACGGCTTGGATCCCGGCTGTATGGATCCACGTCCGCTGCACCAGCCCAGCGATAGATCAAGCTATCCAGTAGTTGATTCTTCGCGTTGGGATCCGTCTCAGATAGGTACTGGAGGAGGAGCTCCTTTAGCTGTGGGTCCAACGCCATGGCTTGCCGAAGGTCTTGAACCCTGCCGAAGCCTCTTGCGTTGGGTAGCATCAGCAGATCGGCAGAAAGCTCAATCTCACCGCTGTTGGTTCGTTCCCCCGCGTCCACTCGGAACCAAACATCTGAGGCGGTTGACGCTGTCCCGTCGCTCAACACCACAGCGCCGATCTGCCGGTGTTCATGACCATGCGCATCAACCTGTGTCGATACGTTGTAGCTCGTAGCGATGGATACCACACCCGCTTCCGACAGGCTCTGAAGCTCGCCGACATCACTGACGCCGTTCCTGTTCAGATCTCTCCACACCCTCAGCTGCCCATAGGAGCCATCCTGCGAGTTGATGATCCCATCGCCGTTGTCATCGTACTCAGCCAGCGCCTGAAATCCGTTACTGGCGAGCTCCCCACTTTCGAGGACACTGTGACTGCCAAACAACTCCCCACCGTTGTTGATGCGTCCGTCGCCATTCCTGTCGTGTGCGAGAACTCCGTCATCGGGGGACACCCAGCCTGACTGCTCCCGCAGACCATCACCATCGTGGTCAAAGTTAACCGCGCCAAGCTCGAGAGTCTCGACGCCGTCGCCATCAAGATCAATCACGATTGGTGACGTTCTTGTTGAAGCCTCATCGGTACTGGGACGCTCGTCGTCTGTCTCCTCCTCGTCCTCAGGGTCTTTCAGTACGATTTGGAGGCTGTTGTTCTCCTTGTCGAAGTTCTGGATGGTCAGCATGCCGTTGATGATCAACGTCGTACCATTGAGAACATAGATATCTCCGTTCCCATAGTAGACGTTATCAGGCCCGTCCTCAGGGCGGGTTCCGCCCGTCAGTTGCTTGTTGCCGTAAAAGACAGACCCCTTGCCATCTGAGTCGTAGATGGTGTCGTAGTCGTCAACCTTGTACGTGTCTACTCCATCGCCGCCCTGCAGAAGGTCAACACCCTCACCGCCATCCAGATAGTCTCTTCCTCCGGAACCGTAGAGAGTGTCATCATTATCGCCGCCGTACAGTCGGTTCTCGCTTGTGTCCGAATCTTCGGTACTCGATCCAGAGTACAGGATGTCGTTTCCGTCACCGCCATGGATCTCGTCACTACCAGCTCCTCCGCGGAGAGTATCTGATCCGTCCCAGCCAAAGATGAAATCGTCGCCACCGCCCGCCGAGGCCGTGTCATTTCCAGTGCCGCCGAGAATCAGATCATCCGTGTCCTGCTGGGCTTCGAACTGGAGGCCTCCCTGACCCGATTGCACAACAAAGCTACTGAACCTAAATACGTCAGTTGATACTTCTCCCTCCTCTGCGAGCCATTCCGTAACGCTGTTACGGAGGCGGTCTTGTCCTTTTCGATCAGAAGTCGAGGAGATATTCGCAAGATCAAACTGAGTGCCCGCGTGCACTCTTTCAATGAATCCTTCATAGCTGCCGCCAGTCTGAAAGTAATGGTACTCAGCCAGCGCGGCCAGGATGCCCCGATTCAACGTCTCCTCGAATGCTGCCCCTACGTCTCCTATGTCTTGGAGATCTTGACCAAGAACATCCAGTGCACCTTCACCACCTGCTGCGTTAGCAAGGTGTCGATTGTGAATCCTGGCCATGAAGTCAGGCCGGTCGAGTCGACTGTCCGACCCGTAAAGCCCCTCATCAGAGAACACCTGGAAGGATCTTGTTTGCTCCACGACGCCAGTATTGAACTGGCTGGATCTCATCACAGCGCTCAACAGGTCCATGGAATGCAACCCAACCATTGTGCTGATGGGATTGGCTTCAGTCAGTGGAGGCTTGCCTACGACGTATGTGTGATGGGAGCCTTGGACGGTGGGAAGAGCTGCCCGTAGAAGTTCCAGCACTTCTCCAGCCACGCTGTACCCGACGACCTGGGATTCCCGCTGGGGGAATAGCGCCCCGCCGCTGGACGTGTAGGCATCGAGCGCTGCATTCCTGTAACCACTCGGGTGTGGCCAGCCATCTATAAGGGCGAGGAATTCTTCGCTTCTTGCAGTGAGTTCAAACGGAGCTGGGTCGAAGACAGTGGCAGCGACGTCGAACATCACTGCCATTACCGAGGCCAGACCACCGCCAAGGGAGTGACCCGTAAACGTGAACGTCGCGCCTGGATTCTGCGACATAACATTTAGCACGTAGCTAATCGCTGTGAGGACCTGAGGCGCTGTAATGCCAACGCCTGCCGGAACATTCGTTGTCCAGTCTATTGGCGATTGGTTTGTTCCGGCAAAGGAGATGACGATCTCGCCACCTCGAACGTAGGAGCTTGCCGAGAAGCCCCACTCGTCATCGTCTTGTCGAGCGAACTGTGACCACCCACCCGTAAGAGGGGTCTTGTTCGAGTTGGGCCGCGCGTACACATGCGTAGCCAGCTGAGCCAGTTCCAAATTCGTAGCCATCACCTAATCTCCTAAGTCCGTTTTAGTAGGTGTCACAGTAGTTCTCTTGCTCTTTTCCCCACGTACGCAGCACGCTTTGAAAAATGGGAGCCGCACTACGGCGCTTGAGCTCCTTGTCCGAGTCCGTCACCAATCGAGGCTCGCCATCGGCGCGCGGCCCCGTCAGAAGGTTCGCTTTCTTCTCTAGAAATCTTTCTTCGAGTGCCACCGGTGTCCAATGGCCGCCATTCTTGGATTGATACTCGAGGTACGGCGGCCTGGGGCGGCCGGCCTCGTACCAACTCTCGCAAGATGAGAAAGTCGCGATCAAAGACCACGTACCGGCTTCTTGTTCGTAGTCGAGGATCATCGGGACGGCTGTGCCCACCCATTTCGGTGGGAGCGGGGCAACCCTGCCTGAAATGTCGAACACCTCCACCGTCATTTCCGATTGCTTCCAGGCCTTAGGCCCACCGAGTTCCGAGTACTTCTCTCCGTCGGCGGTTCGCTCGACCAGCACACGTAGCTCGTCGTTCACATCAGCGTGCTCCTGCCAATGCAGCGTTACGTCATTGCAACCAGCGAGAATAACTGTCAGTAGAACTATGAGTACTCGAAGAATCGCGTCGCGTGGCGACTTGTGTGACAAACGCGGCCGAAGCTGCTCTCCATTCAGATTCAGTGTAGCCACAGGTCCTCCGAGTTTGATTCGCAATCTTAAGTAAGAAGCCCAACTTCTCGTGCGGCATTCATAAGACCCTAGAAGTCACCTTTCCCTGAGTGATTCCTCACCATGTTGCTTCAGAGGGCTCAACAGGTAGTCGATCAATCGCCTTCTTCCCGTCTTAAACTCGACACTCAAGCTCATGCCCGGCGTAAGCGCCACTTTCACACCATCCACCACTAGTGTGGTATCTGTCAGTCGAACCCGGGCTGGAAAAACCAATCCCAGCTTTTCATCCTGCGCTGCATCATGGGAAATGGTTTCGACCACCCCGTCTAAGTATCCATAGCGGGTATAAGGAAAGCTTTCTACTTTGACTGTCGCCCGCTGACCCGGCCGAATGAAGCCGATGTCCTTGTTCAGAACGGTGGCCTCCACTTCCAGCGACTCCTCGCTGGGCACTACGGCCATGAGGGCTTGCGCGGGCGTCACGACACCCCCGATGGTATGTACCGTCAACTGCTGTACGTTGCCGTCTACGGGAGCGCGCAGCTGCATCAGCCTGTCTCGCTGCTGCGTCTTGGCGACCTGAGGCCGGTACTGCCCCACTTGCTCGCGTGCCTGGCGAAGGCCTTCGAACATTTGCTGACGCGTGTCAGCCTCCAGCACCTGTAGTTCCTCACGCGCTCCGGCGAGTGCCGAACCTGTCTCCAACAAGGTTGCTCGTTGTGCCGTCAGCGAGCGCTCCATCTCGACCATCTCCTGTTTTCGCGCCAGAAACTCGTGCCGACTGACGTACTGCCCATCCAGCAGCTTCTCCAAGTCGGCCACGCGCTCTCTGGAGATCGCCAGACTTTGCTCCATCGGCGAGATCTGGGAGCGCACGGTGTTCTCTTGTGCCTGACGCTGGGCGATGGTTGCTTGAAGGCTCTGTCGCCGCGCCTGGTACTCCGCCAGCTCGCTTGCCGCCAGCAACCACTCAGCACGCACACGATCATTTGGCAGGCCGGGCTCCTCAGGAGCACCGGGAAGAAGACCCGACTCGAGCGCCTTTGTCATTGCCTCAAAGCGGAGCGCAGCCAAGCGAGCATTGACCAGCGCGTCGCCCGCCTGCTCGAAATCCGCTCCGGTCGCAGTGGCATCCAGCTCGACCAGCACATCGCCCTTCCGTACCGCCTGTCCATCCCGGACCAGGATGCGGCGCACCACGGCGGTTTCGGCGGTCTGAATGACCTTGGTACGAGAGTTGACGACGGTCTTGCCCGAAGCGACCGCGACGATGTCCAGCTTTCCGAAGATCGACCAAAGCAGAGCCACACAGAACAAGGTCATGATGATCCGCATCGTCCAGCGTGCTGCTGGCGATGCCGGGCTCTCGACCAGCTCCAGCTGAGCGGGCAGGAAGGCTAGTTCGTCGTCCGACCGCTTCGGTGGGTCCAGTTGTGCGCGCACCTTCCAGGCCGCTGAGAACGCCTGGCCATAACGAGCCAGGAACTCTTTGGTCGCACTCAGGATGTGCTTCATGCGACACCTTGCTGGAGCTTGTAGAGGTGCGCGTACTGGCCGCCCGGACGGTCGACCAATTCCTCGTGGCGGCCCGACTCCACAATCTTACCCTTGTCTACAACGACGATCCGGTTGGCCATCCGCACGGTAGAGAGACGGTGGGCGATGATGAGTACCGTGCGCCCCTGGCAGATCGCCCGCATGTTCTGCATGACGGCATGCTCGGACTCGTAGTCCAGCGCACTGGTGGCTTCGTCGAAGATCAGGATACGAGGATTGGTCACCAGCGCTCGAGCAATGGCGATGCGCTGACGCTGTCCGCCCGAAAGCCCTGCCCCGTTGTCGCCCACCTTCGTGTCATAGCCTTCCGGCAGCTGGGTGATGAAATCGTGCGCGCCGGCCAGCTGTGCGGCGTGGATTACCCTCTCCAGCGCCATGCCAGGATCACCCAAGGCGATGTTCTCGCGGATGCTCCGGTTGAACAGGAAGTTCTCCTGCAGCACCACTCCCAACTGCCGGCGCAACCACGCCGGATCGGCCAGCGCCAGATCATGGCCGTCGATCAGGACGCGCCCGCGCTCGGGTACATAGAGGCGCTGCACCAGTTTGGTCAGCGTGCTCTTGCCCGAGCCTGAGCGCCCCACGATGCCAATGACCTCCCCCGGCGCGATATCCAGGTCGATGCCTGCCAGGACCTCTGCCGTATCCGGGCGGTAACGGAAGCCAACGCCCTCAAACGTCACGCGACCCTGTATCGCCGGCAGCGTCATGCGGCTGCCGGGCACTTCGGTCCGAGTATTGAGGATGTCGCCCAAGCGCTGGACAGAAATGCCTACCTGCTGGAAGTCCTGCCAGAGCTGGGCCAACCGCAGGATGGGCGCCGCCACCTGGCCGGAGAGCATGTTGAAGGCGATCAGCTGGCCAACCGACAGATCCCCTTGGATGACCAAGCGGGCGCCAAAGAACAGGATGGCGACGCCTACCAGCTTCTGCACCAACTGGATGCCCTGCTGGCCCACGTTTGCCAGGCGCGCCACCTTGAAGCCGGCACCCACGTAGCCCGCCAACTGCGCATCCCATGTGCGGGTTATGCGCGGATCCACGGCCGTGGCCTTGACCGTGCCTATTCCATTGATGGTCTCGACCAGGAAGGACTGGTTTTCGGCACCTCGTGCGAACTTCTCGTCCAGGCGCTTTCTCAGCACCGGCGTGATGGCAGCCGACCACAGTGCGTACACGGGAAGGGAGAGTACGACGATCAGGGTCAGCCAGAAGCTGTAGTAGAACATCACCGCCAGGAACACACCGGTGAATAGCAGATCCAACACCGAGGTCAGCGCTTGCCCGGTCAGGAAGTTGCGGATGTTCTCAAGCTCACGGACGCGAGCTACCGTCTCACCTACCCGGCGCGATTCGAAGTAGGCCAGCGGCAAGCTTAGGATGTGGCGGAAAAGGCGAGCTCCCAGCTCTACGTCTATCTTGCTGGTGGTATGCGAGAAGACATAGGTCCGCAGCCCGTTAAGAGTCACGTCGAAAACAGCGATCGCCACCAAGCCGATCGCGATGACTTCCAAGGTCGTCAGGCTCTGATGGACAAGCACCTTGTCCATGACCACCTGGAAGAACAGGGGCGTGACCAAGGCGAACAACTGGATGAACAGAGAAACGACGAAGACTTCCAGCAGTATCCGCCGATATTTGACCACCGCAGGCACAAACCAGCGGAAGTCGAACTTGGCCAACTCGCCCAGCACGGAGGCGCGCGACGCCACTAGCAACAATTGCCCACTGAAGCGTTCGGAAAACTGCTCTCGGGACAACACTTGGGGTCGCTGCAGCTTCAGATCCTGAATCAGGATTTGTTGATCATTGGCTTTGGCAACGATGAAGTGCTGGCCGTCGGGCTGGAACGCCATCGCCGGCAACGACACTTTGTCCAGACGATGGATGGGTACGGCGGATATCTTCGCCTTAAGTCCTAGTCGCTTTGCGGCCAGCAGGAGGCCGGTTGCATCAAACGGCTCGTTCCCTTGTCCGTACTCATGCTTGAGTTGACTGGCATCGGCCGCCACGCCGTGATACTGAGCAAGCAGCACCAGCCCAGCGAGACCCAGGTCTATGGGTGAGTCGTCTTCCTCGTCGGACGGCAATTCGTCCACCAGCACCAGTGGGCTGCTTCCCTGAGCCATCAGTAGATCCCCAAATCACTGTCAGCGCGTTCCCTACGCTCTCTGGCGGAATGGCTACCAGAGCGAACGGAGCCCGAGATGCCTACGCCGTCAGTGGCACGCGGCTCTCGGACGTATCCTGATTTTCCGAGCGCTCCCTTGTCAACAAGCTCGATCGGTTGTTTAGGCGTAAATGCATTTCTGTATGTGCATTTACCAGTGCGGCGGAGTCCTGGCCGTCAACCGTGCTCGGAACTGTGCCTTCGTGCAAAGCAATCACGCGGTAGTGTGAGCTCCCAGACGGAATGCATGGCTTGGACGCCTGGGACGCCGAGGGCCAACAGACCACGCAACATGCCCAGTCGCCTATGGCCTTCAATGAGCAGACGCGCCGGCATCGGCATGCCCCGAGGATGGGTGAGACCTTCGCTATTTGTGGCGACGATGATCGGGGTGGGGAATGTGCCGTGTTCGGTCATGTAGCGCCCAACCCAGAAGTCCAGATCTTCTTTGGGGTCCAGCTGGCGCGCAGCCAGATCGTCCCAGGAGTCGAAGCGGCCAATGTCCAGAATGGCCTGGTTGTCATACTGGCGTGGCTGAAATGCAAAGCGCTCGATACCGCGGCTGATCCACAGGCGTTCAAAGTCATCCCAATGCCGCCAGACCCACTCGCGGATGACGTCCTCCGGAAAATTGCTCAGCGCAGCCGGCCAGCGTTCTAGATAGGCCTCGAACGACTCCTTCTCCATGCCGCCATACCCGCGCACACGCAGCGTCTTCGGATCAACCATTGGGTTTGTTCCCGTCGGCGAGCTGAGCTAAGACGAGGTTTTGCGTCGCCGAGAACCTACTTGGGCCTTGGGCGGTGCGCTCGCTTTACGTGGCCGCGGTTGGGGCTGCTGCAGCTGCGCCAGAGTGGCTTGCAAAGCCGCGGGCAATTCGCCCAACCCCGCTAACTGATGCGCGAGCGCGTCGGCCCGGCCGCGCTGCACTCCAGCCTCGCGCTGCGCGGCAGCGGTGGCGGCCTGTGCGTCCTCTCGCTGCTGACGAAGGGTTTCGCTGGTGCGTTGCAGGGATGCCAGCTGGCTTCGCACGTCCTTCGCTTCCTGGCGAGCGCGATCGATCTCCCCATGCGCCCGGTCCTCCAACGCCCGCAGGTGCTGGGCTTGGGCATCGCGTTCGGCGATCAGACTTTCCTCGCGCTGCGTTGCGCGCTGTTGAGCAGCGTAGAGGTCAGCCTCCAAACGAGCACTGCGTGCCTCCAGGCTTGCGCGTTGTCCGCTCAGGTCGCGGATCTGCTCCTGCTGCAGATTGTTTGCCCGCTGCAGGTCAGCCAGACGCTGCTGGGTGGCCGCCAGCGCTTGGCTCGCCTGGTCTGCCGCGTCTGCCGCGTTGCGTAGCTGCGCCTGCCGCTCCCCTTCCCGGCTTTCAAGGTCGCGGCGCTGAGCATCCAACTGAAGCCGGTCCTGCGCCATGGCCTGTTCGGCGTCAGTTCGGGCAATGCCCACCGCTTGCTCCCAGAGCTGCTGCGCCAGGCGACTGACCGGTGCTGGCAACTCCGGTATCGCCTGCTGAGCGCTATGCAACCGCGGCGCCAGCCCCCGCCACCACGTCTCCAACCAACGCGTGACTGTGTTGGGCGAGCCGGTGCCCAGGTGCGCGCGGATGCGATCAACGGTAGGCCGTTCGCCGGCGGCGACCAGTTCATCGGCGGCGGTATGCACGTCGGATTCGGTGATGCCGCGGGCCATCGAAGGTCTCCTCCTGCAAAAAACGGGCTGGTCGCGCTGTACATCCGATAAGTGATGATTATCGCTAGTAGGCACCCTATTTCATAACGTACATTACATAGTATGAAACGAAATAGCACATTACCTACCCTGCCGGCGACGACCACGCACCTAGTGTTGCCGGAACAACTGGCCCAGCAGGCCGCCGACGCCGTGCGCGAACTGCTCGCCGAAGCGGCCGCGGCCAATACCACCCGCAGCTACGCGACCGCCCTGCGCTACTGGGCCGGCTGGCACCAAGCCCGTTACGGCGTCGAGCTGGCCTTGCCAGCCAGCGAGGCCGTGGTGATCCAGTTCCTGGTCGACCACATCCAGCGCAAGAACAAGACGGGGCTGGTCAGCGAGCTGCCGCCGGTGATCGACCAGGCCTTGGTCGCGGCCGGCCTCAAGGTCAAGGTCGGCCCGCTGAAGCTGTCGACCGTGGTCCAGCGCGTGGCCGTGCTGTCGACCGCGCACAAGCTCAAACGCCTCGCCAACCCCTGTGAGCTGCCCAGCGTGCGCACGCTGCTCAGCCGGGCCCGGCGCGCGGCGGTCAAGCGCGGCGAGCGCCCGACCAAGAAGACCGCGATCACTCGCGCCGAACTCGAGGCGATGCTGGCCACCTGTGACGACAGTCTGGAGGGCCGGCGCGACCGCGCCCTGCTCTGCTTCGGCTTTGCCAGTGGCGGGCGCCGGCGCAGCGAGATCGCGTCCGCCGATCTGCGCGACCTACGCAAGGTCGGCGAAGACGGCTACATCTATCGGCTGGAGTATTCGAAGACCCAGCAGGCCGGGGTGAAGGCGGATTCGACGCCGGACAAGCCGATCCTGGGGCGCAGCGCCGACGCGCTGGCGGCTTGGCTCGAGGCCGCCGGGATTCACGAGGGGGCGATCTTCCGGCGCATTTGGAGAGGGCGTGTTGGCCCCGCCCTGCTCCCCGGCTCAGTGGCCACTATCGTGAAGCGCCGGGCACGCTGGGCGGGGTTGGAAGGGGACTTTGGAGCGCACAGCCTGCGCTCCGGGTTCGTGACCGAGGCCGGCAAGCAAGGCGTGCCCCTGCCGGCGGTGATGGCGATGACCGAGCACCGGTCCGTGGCGAGTGTGATCGGCTACTTCCAGGCCGGCGCTGCAGAGGACAATCCGGCAGCCCGACTTCTGAAATAGTTAAGAACCAGCCTACGCAACATTCGCGTGGGTAGGTGAATTCACAAACTTGGAGACGTCCGAACTCCGAGCCGACCGACAGACACGCCTCCGCTCGAAGTCGAGATGCGTTCTCGGCAGTGCCATCATCTAGGAGTTTGGGTCCGCGCGATGCCTGCACGATCTTCGCTCATCCAGCGCTTCACTTCTTCAACGTTGTCAACTACGACGTGCTGGGTGGCCGGATTGTCTGAAACAACTAGTTCTTGCAAGTTCAAGTGGCGCAATGTGTAAAAGAGCATCGCTTTACGACACTCGAGCACACATCGATCCTCCTTCATGCCGTAGTCGCGCATCACGGCTTGTCGCTGCAGCGGGCTGAGATCTGGATGAGGCTTCAAGCAGACTGCCACGGTTGTGTTCCAGCCAACATCCGACTCGGGGTCGATCGGTTCTGGGCTCTCCACCGTTCTCTCAATAGACAGTCGGCCGATCGCAAAATCTCTGAAGAGCTGCCGCGTATGACACCACGCGCGAACATGCCATCTCAGGCCATCAAATCCGACCGCATGCGGAGTCAGCAGCCAATGGCGCGGCTCGGGTGCATCCATGGATTGATACGTCACCTGCAGGGTGTGCCGATCTCGTATTGCTCTCACGATCGTGGCCACTTCTGCACTGTGAATGGTGCGCGCCGGCGTGGCGACCACACCGGTCGGCGGGACAAAGCCAATGAAGCTGTCTTCCTCGGCAATGACTCCGCGGGCCAAGCGGCTCAGCTCATCTAGATACCGGGTTGCAACGGAGCGACCAAACTGAGGATCAAAGGTGGGAAGCGCAACGTAGGTGCGAAGCCTGGGGTCGTACTCCAGGTTTGACGGCGCTATGGACTGGTACAAGGCCAGATCGGCCGACGCCTGCGGAACTGAGATATCGAAGAACGCGATCAGGTCTTTCCGGTTAATGCGCCCGTCGTACTGCAGACGGACGTCAATGAAAGCCAACCGACGCGCTTGGCCCCATCGGGGTCTATCTGCGGCCAAGCCTGACGTCGAGGTCATGTAAACGGTTCCATCGGGACTTAGTCTAGGCTACCATGCGAATAGTTACTTGCCGATAAAGAAACTATTCGGATAGACTGTCAAGTGCCCCAGACTTGGCAGTCCCCATCCCATGACTCGTTTCTCAAACGACCGACTAGTGGCTTTGCTCAGGGAGATCGAACTGCCTGACCTGGCGTACGAGAAGGCCGAATCCCGCTATCAAAGCCTGGCAAAGTGGTTTTCACGTCCCGGCTCGGAGCTTCAACCCTACGACGCCCACCTGTTCGTCCAAGGCTCGTTTTCTCTAGGCACCTCCGTGCGGCCCATCAGCGCGGAAGAAGAGTACGACCTGGACTTCACCTGCAAGCTGCGCCGTGGCATGACGCGGCAGACCCACTCACAGGCCGACTTGAAGGCCCTGGTCGGTCGCGAGATGGCGGCCTATCGCGTCGCTCAGCAGATTCAGAAGCCGCTTGAACCCAAAACCCGCTGCTGGCGGCTGAGCTACCAGGACGCGATGCCCTTTCATATGGACGTCGTGCCCGGCCTGCGTGCGGACGATGTTCGTCGCAAGTACCTCAGCCACCGAATGCTGAGCCAGACCCTTCCCATGGCGCTGGCCGAACAAATCGCACGGCGTGCGCTCTGGATCACCGACGACACACTCAGCACCTACCCGCGGATCAGCGACGACTGGCCATCCAGCAATCCGGGCGGCTATCAGCAGTGGTTTCTCTCGCGCATGCAACAGGAGGATCCGTCCAAGATCCTCGCGAAGGCACACGTGGATCCCATGCCGGTATACCGAGGCAAGTCACCTCTGCAGCAGACCGTGCAGCTGCTGAAGCGCCATCGGGACGCCCAGTTCTCCGATGATCCCGATCTGAAGCCCTCCTCGATCATCATCACCACGATTGCCGCGCACGCCCATGTTCCGGGAGATGACCTGACCACATCCCTGCATCGAGCCCTGGCAGCACTCGAACAGGTCAGAGCATCCGACATCAACAACATCCTCAACCCGGTTGAGCCGGATGAAGACTTCGCCGATCGTTGGCGCCGGGCGGATCTCAGGCACCTCAATCTCAAGGGCCACTTCCATGATTGGATCAATACAGCGCGCAGCGCGTTTCAGCGCTATCTGACGCAGGACGTTCCCCAGCGTCTACTGGATAGCGCATACGATGACTTCCGGGTAGGAATGTCTGGTGATACGGCACGGGCACTCACCGGCGCCTCTGTCGTAGTGCCTTCAGCCCCTACCAAGGTCGCCCTGGCCGCCACTCCCGCAGCGCCGTGGGCTGAGTAATCCCATGCACTTTCGGGAGTCCGACATCGTGCAGGGGCTGGAGAAGTGGCCCCGCTTGCGTCGGCGTCCCAGTCGTGTCGCCTCGATAGCGGTCCTTGAGGGCGAGATCTTCTTTGAGCTTTCACCGGTAGGTAAACCGACGGTGCAAGACACGTATCGAGTTCGATTGGAAATCCCGATCGAGCCCGGCGCCAAGTTCCCGCTCGCACAAGAAGTTGGGGGGCGGATTCCCCAGGGATTGGACAGCCACAATCCAGAAGGGCGTTTGTGCTTGGGCTCTCCGCTCCGGCTGCTTACTCTGCTAGGTCAAGCTCCCAGCCTCAACACCTTCATTGAGCAGTGCGTCGTGCCCTTTCTTTATGCCCACACGCTGCGAGAACAAGGGTATGACTATCCGTTCTCCGAGCTAGCGCACGGTACGGCGGGACTTGTTGATGACTACGTACAGCTGTTCGGATTGAAGGGCGGCCATCAAGTGCCCAGCGCTCTGCATGCGCTAAGCCTTCGAAAACGCGTGGCGAATAAGCGGCCTTGCCCGTGTCAGTGCGGAAAGCGGCTGGGTCGGTGCCAAACTCGCCAATACCTAGCGCCATTCCGACACCTGGCACCACGATGGCTCTACCGCGCCGAACACATGGGCAGAAACTGGGGTAGCAAGCTGACATGAGCGCAACATGGACGCTGTGGTCCCAGCAGATTCTCGAGCACCTCGTTAGGTGGACAACGCGCCGCAGGCACGGCGGCCGTGTGCTGCTGAAGACTGGGGCCATGATCGTGATAGCCACCTTTGCCGGCGGCTATTCGCTTCAACTGAAACACCAAGCAACGCTTGGCAGCTGGACGGCCTGGCTGTCCACGGGTGAAGGCTTGCCCTTGGAGATGCTCAGGGTTGCCTTCTGGCTCGGGACGGTGCTGATTGCTATTGGCACGCTATGGATGTGCGTCAATGCCGCCGACGACCGCCGTAACGCCTCCCGTGCGACAGTTATTGCAGTCGAACTTCGCGGCTTGGTGGACACCTCCGACACACCGCTCAACGCAGCGATCCCACGACGGCTACCGGGTGCGCGTCTATCGATCCTGCTAGATCTGCGCCCTCAGGCTCGTGCAGGCGCGGCCGAGGCCGCCCTGCAGGAGCTGTTGCGACTACCGGACTTGCTGCGCCTTACGCGCGTAGATCGCCCTCGTGAGTTGACGCAACTTGTGGTCGGAGGTGTGGTGCAAGTGCCCTTCCTCTTTGCCGCGGGCATGCTGCTCGACGATGAAGGTGCGATTTTTTCCATGGACTGGGACCGTCAGGGAAGCAGGTGGCGAGAGCTTGATGAGCCTGATGACGGAGAGCGCTTTGAAGTGAAAGGCGTGGAAAGTCTGCCTGAGCATTCACCTCGGATATTGGTCGCGATCTCTGCTTCTTACGTGGTGGATCGCCGCGCGATCTCTGAAACTTTCTCAGGACTGCCTATGGTGACGCTGTCATTGCCAGACCCGCGCCCCAATGTCCTTTGGTCTGCAGAAAAACAGGCGGCACTTTCCCAACAATTCCTCGAACTGATGGCCATGCTCACAAACCGCGCGGTTGCACGTGTTGACCTGGTACTAGCCGCGCCGGCTTCCCTGGCCTTGCGCTTGGGGCGCGCTTATGACCTCAGAAATATGTCGAGCGTGTACTGTTACCAATACCAGAAGGACCACGTGCCGCCGTATCCATGGAGCGTCAATGCATCTCTGGGAGAACCTCTAAGTTTGAACTACACGCCCTCCAAGTAATCGCATCCACTTTCGGAGAAGAATCGTCCTGTGGTGGGAATGGATATCGGTCAGGGGAATCCCATGCTCTACGCTCCGACGTTCCAAGATTGTGCACTTGTAACTGATGACGCACTTCTGGCAGCGCAGGTATCCGCGCTCTTTACTCGTCAGGGACGCTATTTTCCGGTCATGGATGGGCCGCGGCTAGGACGTGAGGACGCGGAGAACGAAACGATACGTCGACGAAACGCGCTGGTTCTCGCTGGAATAGAACAAGTCCTGATCGGCGGCTTACCTGACGACGCGGCAGTAGCAATGGCGGTTGGCTGGCCGCGCTGTGCCCACCATGACGCATATCCGGATCTTAAGGCGATTGTTGGCGGGCGTAGTCGCTCAAGAGGAGCGCTGCACTGGGGAAAGGACAACTTGGGCGTAGGGGTGTACCAAGCGCGTCTTTCCTCACGCGAACTTGTAATCGACCTCGACGCCTCGCCGGAGATATCGTTGGTAAGCCGGGGCCAACATCTGCTTGTAGTGTTCGAACGGGGTGATGCATTGGCGGAAGTGATCGCCAGCAACATCGCTTTCGCGAGCAATGCTTCTTTCGCGACCATCCCAGAGTTGGCCGAGGAACTGCATGATCATTGGATCGAGGATATATACGATCTTGGCGAAGGCGGCGAGGTAAGTGCGCGCTTCAATGCCATTGTAGATCGTGCTCGACAGCACGTCGGGGCGCTGGAGCTGACGGGCTATCAGTCTATTCTTTTTGTTACGGCCGGATTTCCTTGGGGGGTGATCGCTCCGCATACGGCCGTTACCCACATGTACCGCTACCCCGACTTTGGACGGTCTACGATCGAGGGCATCTGGGCCTCCCAAGGGCGAGCGCGATCGACGCGTACTGCTCTGCTTGTCGACCCGGGATCGGTCGAGAGCGCAGAGATGGTCGATGTAGCGCATGCCCTTTATGAACGGGGAGCGTTGGTGCGTACGATTAAGGGGTCAGAGGCCACTCCAATGATGGTGCATTTTCTTCTTGACCTCGTCCCGTATGACGTCATCGTGATATCCAGCCATTCCGGAGACGCTCAGGGACATCGGCTTACCTATGAGTTCCCGGACTTGGAAGGAAAGTGCCGAAGGCTGGTTGTGGATCGCGCCCTTAGCTTTAGCTACGACCGAGTCGAGGATATGTTTCGGGTAATGGAGTACTACCGCTTTCATTCATTGGACGGCGTAAGCTGGCGCGACAAAGCCGGCAAGGACGCGCTACCTGTAGGTAGCGCTATGTTGGCCTGGCGAGATCTCGGTGGACTTGAGGGGCGCAATGAATACTTGGTGGCCAGCGAGGAGGTCGGCCGCGTCCCCGGCTCAATGGGAATCCAGATGCATGGAGAAATCATGCTTTTCGCATCGCATGCATTCGCCATGGGATCGGCCCCCCTTTTCTTCAACAATTCTTGCTGGTCGTGGCACGAATTGAGTATGCGCGCTACATTCGCAGGTGCACGTGGT
Organism: Pseudoxanthomonas sp.; assembly: GCF_035999195.1. NCBI lineage: Bacteria > Pseudomonadati > Pseudomonadota > Gammaproteobacteria > Lysobacterales > Lysobacteraceae > Pseudoxanthomonas > Pseudoxanthomonas sp. The sequence continues at coordinate 214,878 of NZ_DASYGY010000009.1, read as the reverse complement.
TACATTGGAAGCCTCTATCCTGTCGTGGATCCTGAGGCTCAGGAAGTTGCGCGAGCACTGTTCGCATCGCCTTCTGACGTTACGATTCCGGTAGCGTTGTGGCGAGCCCAGCAGCATGTTTACGGAAGCGCTTCACGTCGCCCCTATGTAATGGTCGGACTTCCGTATCTTTCGCTTCCGCGCAATGAGGCCGATTCTATCGCCTTTCTGCTTAAGGCTTATCGAGGGGGGCGCGCTGCATGGGCAGCCAAGGCTCAGGAGTCTGCGCACGAGGACGTGCGACGCAATGCAGCTCGATATGAGAGGTTTCTTCGTGAAGATGAGGCCCGGTTCCACCGGCAAGTCCGCGCTCTTGGCATGAGCGTCAGTACTGAATCGCAAATTGTCTCGTAAGCCCCATCTACTACCATTCCCTACCCTCGATAAATCTCGCTTATCCCCCTGCCCTCCCCAATATCCGCTCTCGGCCATAAGATCTGCAGGTGCGGCCGCTTGCGACCGACACATCCCTGGACGGGGAAATTCCCCGGGCCAGGGACGCATGCTTCGGGGAGCCCCATCAGTTCGGCCGCTATGGGCGCCCTTCAGCATCACCGGATGATCCTTCAAGTCACCCGACTAGGCCCACTTCTGGCATGGATCGCCATACAGGTTCATTGCCAAAGTCCGAGAAGGATCGCCGCTTATTTCCTTGTTCGCATCATGGCAAGCCTGAATGGCGAGCTTGCCTGACTTCCAATGCTTCAGGAACTTTGGTGCCCAGCTAGCCGCAACCATGGCTTCAACGGGCCACGGGGAGGCAATGACCGTCGAACACCCCATTGACAGAAGCTGCTTGGCCAAGCCGCTAGTAGTGTTGGCGTCAGGCACTTTGTCTGAGCGGCCGCCACTGCAAACAAACAACACTGCCACACGCGAGTTGCGAACAGCCTTTGCGACCACATCAGGCGGGATCTTCAGCGACCCCTCGTCATTCAAGGTATGGAAGTAGTTACCCTCGGGGGATACTTGTCCGTGGGCGGCGATAAACACCAGATCTGAGCCTGTGAGCGCGGCAGGTGGATAGCTTCCAGTATCCAATATCACTCCGTGATCCTCGAACTCCCCCCGCAGGAAATCAAGCAGCACATTGAGGGTCTGTGTCTGATCGCCGGCGTTGGATATCCACGCGTTCAGTCGCGGCACGGGAGTGGGAAGTCGTTTGAACGACTCTGCGAGCCACGCTAGAGACGGCGCCGCGCCAACGGGTTGAGAGGCGCCGAAGAAGCCGTCGTCGGTCCAAAGCAGATTGCTTGGCATCGAGCGCAGCTCAGCCTCCATCACGACAAGGGTCGCGCACGATGGGAGAGTCTCCCATCTGCAATCGGCCAAGGACCGTTGCATCACGTCCTCCTTCTGCCAACTCTCCCGTCCTACGTCCTCGCAGTACCCATATGGGTACTGCAAGGACCACCGCTTGAAGGCTTCGTAGCTGAAGGCACCCTCTTCCACAAGCTTGAACTGACCTGCCTCGTACCTAAGCGAGATCAGCTGACCACGGTTGTCGAAGGCGGCCAGCACCAGAGCTATCCCGCGCTCATGCAGGTGCTCAGCTACTTCCATGATCTCCGAAGTGGATCCGAACGCGTGAGGGGGCCTTGCGTTATGCATCCATCCCGGGGCGGCGACGCCACTGTCAGCCAAGAGTTCAAACGGCAGCAAAAGCTCGCTGGCTTCCGCCTGATCTCGTTCAAGCGTCAGCACCATCCTAGCGGCGACGGTCAACTGCGCTGAATCGTACGCGGCATCGTTAGCAAACTTTGCCGGTTCTGCGGTCCGGTACTGCGTCCAAAGCGCGCCGATAGGATTCCCGCTGTCCATCAGCGATTGGACGAACGGCTTTGATGAGAAGGCGCTATCCGCCAGAAGACTCATCGCTTGAGCTGCCTCATCTGGGATATCAATGTTGAAGGTCTTGGAAAGCTTGATGAGCTGACCGAGCAGCGTCAGCGCCTGAACGCCTTCTTCGCCTCTGTCACGCGCCTCTTGAGCAGCTTCGGAGGCACGCCGAAGAAGATCAGGGAGTTCGTGAACACGGGTGTGAACATCGCGAACAAGCCTTTCAAGCTCAATCGTAAGCCCGATGTGGACCTGCTGGTGTCGATGCTCGCTGTAGCTTCCTTGAGCCTGCAAGGCGCTGTTGGATATCTCCAATGCCTCCAGAGCGTGATCAAGAAGTCCGGATTCCCTAAGCAATCTTGCCCAAAGGTTGATTTCGTTGAAGCTGGTCAGCGGCGTCTGCCCGATGTTAGGGCCCGCGATGGCGCATGCAAAAGCGACCAAGCTGGTTCGACGGTCCTGAAGCCGACTGTAGACATCGGCCATGGTGAACCATGCAGCTTGGGCGCTCCGCGAATCGCTGCATTGTGAGAGCAGCTCTTCGCAAAGGTCTCTGGCCTGTTGGGGGTATCCAGCGTTAGCTAGCCTCGTCATCGCAACCCGGAACAACACAGTTGTGAAATTAGGCGCACTAGTGTGAGGCGCAACGCCACAACCAAGAAGAAGCCAGTTCTTCAGGTCATCGACGTCCTCGCCTGATTCAACTGCTATCGCCCCCGAACTCATCAGCGTGCAGATGGATGCCATGCACACGTCTGGATCGACCGTAATCAACTCCCGCGGCAGCTTGGTCTTACCCGGGATGCACGGCTGGCGCTGCCTAATCCAGTGCATACACGTCTCTGGAATACTGCTTTTCTGTAGCGCCTCAATCGAACCAGAGGCCGGCCACATATCTGGTCCCAGGAAGAGCCCCCCTTCACCGACGAGGTCGAAGGCGACCGTCAGGATCAGTGGCAGGCCAATGTCGCCACTTCGCTCAACTGACAGCAGCTCTATCAGACGTTGTCGGACGTAACCTTGCTCGGGGCGCACAGCCAAGTAACCAACAATCCCCTTGATGATGGCCGCAACCTTGGACTCAACGAGTGAGAAGTCAACTGAGCCCCTCCTCAGCAGAAAAGCGTCCAGGACGGCCAACAGTTCTCTGACTTCTTCATCCTTCTCTGATCCGATAAGGCGGAGCGCGACGTCGAGCGCCCTCACGACCTCCGCTCTTGCAAGCAGGTATCGAAGAGTAGCCAGAGCTACCAGGCTGCCTGGCGACTCGTCGGCCAGTTTCACCATCGCCTCGACATCAGGTGAATCCGCATCTGCCAGCTGCTGTAGATGGAAAAGGGGTTCACGCGAGTTCATGAACTCAGGGTGAAGCGCCATCGCTGCTTCGGCGAAGCGCTCCTCTGCTAGCGCCCGCTGCCAGACAAGATTCTGGACGCCGGTATAGGAAGGGTGTTCATTAATCATGCGCGTCTCGAAATGGCCCTGAAGACCCCTAGCGCCAATTCGTTGAGAAATCCGGGAAGCAATGTACAGCGAGTCCACTGGGAACGCTTCATCGACTACACGGTCCAGGAAGCTCTTGGCATCAGAATCGGCTCCAGCATCTGCACACACACGTGCCAACCGGAGCAGTGCTTCTGGATTGGGGTCGGCAGGAAGCACCAGGCGCTTGGCCAATCTGTACGCTTGCTCTGGCAGCCCGGCGGCGTGCAACATCTGGACGCCTATGATCTTTGTATCATCCGCACTCGCCAGTCCCAAACTCTCTAAGTGCGTTAGCGCCGCTCCCACTTCTCCATTGGCAAGCATTTGGTCGCACCGAGCGAGTCCCTGCTGGATCCTTGGCTCCCAATTTTCGTATGCGTTCTGCTGATTCATAACGACCTGCTCATTCCTCCGTCCGTGATGTGTAAGCCATACCTTTGGCTCCGAAGTGTCTAAGGAAACTCTAGGCGATTCAAGTTGCAGAGATGCTAGGGGCGGGGCCATGGCAGAGTCCATCCGACAAGTAGGCGAATGTCCGGTTCCGGTCAGCAGCGGGCATCCGTACTACCCTCGATAAACATCCATTATCACTCGAGGTGAGCGTGGAAGATCACGAACGATGGAATCTGGCTTCTTGAGTCCGTCCTCCATAACCATAGGCCGAGGCGCGCGCATCGTGGACATGGACATAGCTTGTCGGGTGTACGGTGCCTAACAGGCGCTCAAAGCAAGCGAATACCTCGGCAAGATACTTTGCCTTCTCCGCTTTGGTGTTGGTCTCGTCCGTCACGATGATCTCTAGCGAGAAGCTTGAGACGCCAATCTCGCTCAGCGTCTTTCCTCCGATCAGCCAATCTTCTGGCCGCACATAGGTAATGATCGTCGCGATCAGGTCGGGCTTCTTTCCTAGGATTCGGCTGGTCAGATCGCTCAACTGAGCAGATATCTCCGCGGTCAGTGATGGGGACGAAGATGCAGAGACTTTGGTGTTGATCAGAGGCATGAAAGGGTTCGCGTGAAGCCGAGAGGCTAGTTGATGGTGATAACCACTTTGCCGATGGGCCTTCCATGTTCCATGCGCGCAAACGCGTCAGCCGCTTTAGCGAAAGGAAAGATGGTGTCGATAACCGGCACGATGGCGTGCTCGTCGATGAAGCGGATGAGCGCTTGGGTCATTTTCTTGGAACCCACTACCACTCCGGTGAGCGACTTTCCGCCGATGAGCGAGAATGGATCGATGCTCAATGCAAATCCGCCAGCGACGCCACCGATGGTCACGACTTGGCCGCCGGGGCGCAGACTTCGCAGCGAGCGAGCAATCGTGCCGGCGCCACCGATGTCCATCGCCAGATCTACGCCGCCGGTCGTGCGGAGCACCGTTTCGTCCCAGTTGGGATCGGTGTTGTAGTTGATGGCGGCCTGTGCACCCATTGCCACCATGTGCTCGATGCCCTCTTCCCTCCCAGAGAGCACCGTGACACGCAAGCCGGCTGCCAGCGCGAGTTGGACCGCCCATGTAGACACGCCGCCGGTGCCCTGAATCAGCACATGAGCACCATCGGGCAACGCGCCCAGCTCAAACAACGCGTGCCAGGCAGTGACCCCTGCGCACGCGATTGTAGAAGCTTGCTCCCATGACAGAGTGCGTGGCGCGTGCACCAATGCGCTTTGGTCGACCACCAGATGTGTCGTCAGTACACCGTCGATGTTGCCACCCAGCGACAGGGACAGAGCTTGGTCACTGGGAAATCCATCAGTCCACAGCGGGAAGAAGATGGGAAGTGCGGCATCACCGATAGAGAAGTCGGTGACTGCAGGGCCGACAGCAACTACTTGTCCGGCGGCGTCCGACAGTGGGATCCGGGCTTCACCGGCACCCACCTGACCGTGAGCAACGAGTAAGTCACGGTAGTTGAGCGAGGCGGCATTGACGGCCAGTAACACCTGGTTCTCACCCAAGGACGAAGGCGGAACCTCGATTCTGTGGAGACTTTGTGGACCCTGTCCACGGGTGACGCGGTAGGCGTGCATGAGGCTCATTCGGCGAGTCTGGTGAGAGGTGACGATCGATATGGCGCAATGTCATAACGCACTTTTTCTCGCCACTAATGGACAATGTGGGCCGGATAGCCGATCGAGCTGAGTGCTTGCTTTATAAGCTCAAGCGGACGGCGGGTTTCGAGGCTAATACGGCGTTGGTCCGGCATGAACTGCGCCCGCATCGAAGGGTCTACGCTCATCAACGCACGTCGAATGGGTGCCACACATGCGCTGCAAGCCATGGCCGGGATATGTAGTCGATGCATGCGTTGCTGCTCCAACCAGCAGGGATAGCCAGCGTCGGGCTTCCTACTATGGGAACGTCAATGCCCGTTCGTCGGACTCGCCAAGTCATCCAGAATCGAGGGTCGGCAGGGATTCGTGAGAAAAACAGCCGAATCGGCTCTAACACCATGATTCAACGAGGAAACACCCCTCGACGTCAGGCAGTTCGTGGATTACAGAACTAGGCTTGATCGAACCAGAAACCGTGTGACACAGGCATTCCTGGAGTACTGCTCAGGCACGCGTGCCCTTCTTGAATATTGGATTCAAGAGTTTCCACGCTCCTGACCCAACGAAAACACTCAAGAAGGCTCCGACCGTCGCCTGATCCATTGCAGCAGTTCCTCGTGCGGGATCGTACGTCCAGCGTCGACGTCGGCCATACCCTTGCGCGTTCGCCGATCTTTCTCTTCCTCGGTCAATTCCGGAAGGAGTGCTAGTAGCTTGTCTTCAGGGCTCATAGGCCGATGAGCTGCGCTCAAGTTGACTTGATTCTCGTGAATATGGGCAGGATCTGGGGATCATCCAGGCCCGCCGGCAAAGGCTGCGATACGTCGTGGACCGCCAAGTCGATGATGACGTCCAAATTTGAGCATAAGGGCTGTATGGCGGTGGTCACCAGACGAGCGGCCCGCTCGGCGAAAGCCAGGTCGACCACCAGCCAGATCAACAGACCGGGAGGCTGTTCGACGCCTCCTGACGAGTGAGTTTCCAGGAGATAAGCCGACGAGACGAAGTCGGCGTGCTCAAGGCTGGCGCTGATGGCCGGAGCGAGCCAAGCCGGTGCCGCCGGGGCAGGTCTTACCGCGAACTCAGCCGGCGACAGCCGTTCTACCCTGGCCAGAAAGCCCGTATCCAACAATGTCGCAACCTCTTCCGGGTACAGGACAACGCCGCCGTCGTTGGGATTGAGCATCAACGTCGCGCCGCGAGTACCGGTTAGCAGCTCACGGCCTGAAACTCCCAGAATTCTGACAGCAGCCGAGCTGGCCGCCTGCGCCTTGTCGAGCGAGGTAAAGAAAGGGATCGCGTCGAAACCGTCAGGATGGCGGAACTGGACTAGCCGCAGTGTCCGCGCGTCGTCCGAGACGGGCGCATGCACGTACACGATCGCATCCATCAGTCGCTTGAAGAATGCGCGTTCCTCGGCTGCGCTGTCGCGGGCCCGTTCAAAGGAAGCCTCCAGCGCTGCCTCCGCAGACGTAGTCCCTCTTCCACGCGGCCTGCTCGGTTGCTTCATGGTCAGATGCGATGAGGGCCAAGCGGGTATCCGGAGAACCAGTCCGCCTCGATCTCGGTGCTCAAGTAGGGTCGTACGAAGGCCGACTGGGTCAGCGCTCGCAGCCGCTCTTCGTGCTCGGCAATCGCCTCAATGTCGCTGACCGTTGGATAGTGCCGCAGCAGTCGGTATGCCTCTTGCCGCACCTCTTTGGGCACGGCTTGGCTGGCGGCTAGCTGCCTGAGGAACGCGCCTGCCTGCAGCACATTGCGGGTGCGCTCAGATGGCATCGTCATGGCATCAAGAATGACTAAAACTAAGGAATGCTTAGCTTATCGCGTCTGTGGCCAGCCAGCGCACGGCGCAGTTACGGATCTTGCGAATTCCAACTTAAACTAATATAATCAATAACTTACTTCGCATAACGTCGCTTATGTAAAGCCGCGTGCGGCCGGTACCCTTGCTTGATTCCGCACGCTGTTTTTACTGGCACCCGCCGGTGCACCGCCCCTGGGGCCGGTGACCGCGACGGTCACGATCGTGGAATTCTTCGACCCGACCTGCGAGTCCTGCCGTGCGATGTATCCCCACGTGAAGCAACTGCTGGCCGCCCGTCCCAAGGACGTGCGTCTGGTGATCCGCTATGTGCCCTTCCATGGACAGGTCTCCAAGGAAGCGATTGGTGTGCTGGAAGCGGCCCGGAAACAGAAGAAGTTCGAGCCGGTGCTGGAGACCTTGATGCAAAACCAGCCTGTGTGGGCCAGCCATGGCGCGCCGGATCCGAAGAAGGTGTGGGAGTTTGCCGTCGCCGCAGGCTTGGACCGTGCGAGTGCACAGCGCGATCTGGCGACCGGGGCGGTCGAGACCCTGATCAAACGCGAAGTGGCCGCCGTGGAAGCGGCCGACATTCGCGGCACGCCAGCGATCTTCGTCAACGGCAAGCTGCTATCCGAACTGGGCCCCCAGCAACTGAGCGCGCTTATCACCAGCGAACTCCAACACACCCGGAAGAAACCAGAATCGCCCGCCGCCTGGCGCCTAGAGGCAGCGTCCCACGCGATTAGCATCAGGGCGCCGGTGGTTGCGCCGATCCGGACGTGGCGCCGGCCTGCGCCAGTGGCCACAGTCCCCACCATGCCAAGGGGGCCAGGATCACCACGCTGAGCATGCCCGGGAAGTAGTGGTAAGGCTGTGCCAGAAAAAGCGGCAATACGAAGTGGGCCAGCTCCGACAGCCCCATCGACGCGAAGAACGTCCAGGCCAGATAGCGACCGAAATCCCTGCTCTGCCCGGCCAACCAAGGAATCAGCAGCCAGGGAAGGAAGCCGGTCGCCAGCATCAGCAGCACGGCAGGATCGGTGCTTTGGGGGATGGCCGTGCCGCTGATCTGGGCCAGAACATCAAAAAATTGGGCGTAACGCTCCTCGGGTTTGTGCAACAACACGAACGCCGCCAGCGTCAGCCAGTAGGGCGCACGAAAGCGGCGGTAGACGATCGGGCCGCGCACGCTGAGCCACAGCACCAGACCGCCGACATAGCCGACGGCGAAAATGCTCGCCGCCAAGCCACCCAGTGCGAGGTAGCCACTTGCCACTGCCAGTACGCTCAGCGTCACCGCCATAGCTAGCGTGCTCGCCTGAGGTCTGGTGGGAGTGTCCACGCTTCATCCCTTGTCTTTGTAGGCCAGCAGACGCAGTGCGTTGAAGACCACCAACAATGTGGAGCCCTCATGCACGGCTACCGCCGGACCGATGCCGAGCCCGAAAATCGTGGCCGGCACCAGGAAGGCGACAATGCCGAGGCTGACGAAGACGTTCTGCCGGATGATGCCGCGCGTGTGACGACTCAGGCCCACGGCGAATGGCAGGTGCTTCAGGTCATCGGCCATCAACGCCACATCTGCCGTTTCCAGGGCCACGTCCGAGCCGGCCGCGCCCATGGCGATGCCGACGGTGGCATTGGCCATCGCAGGCGCATCGTTGACGCCGTCGCCAACCATGGCGACCTTGTCCTGATCGCGCAGCTTGCGGATCGCCTCGACCTTGTCTTCGGGCATCAGGTCGCCCCATGCCTCGTCCAGGCCGACCTCCTTGGCCACGGCCTGGGCCACCTTCTGGTGATCGCCGGAGATCATGATCATGCGCTCGATGCCCATGGCCTTCAGGCGCACCAGCGCCTGCTTGGCCGCCTCGCGTGGCGTGTCCATCAAGCCGATCGCGCCGAGCTCCCGATCGCCCAACCGCACGACCATGGTCGTCCTGCCCTGCTCGCGCAACGCGGCGATGGCCGCTGCCGCGGCGGCGCCCAGGGCGGGAACCTCGTCCGCGCCGAACATCTCGGCCTTGCCGATCCATACCGGCTGATCGCCCAGACGGGCTTTGACGCCGCGGCCGATCAGGTTTTCCAAGGCCGAGGCCGTTGGCAACTTGCCCGTATCCAATCGACTGCGACCATCTCGCGCGATCGCGGCGGCCAACGGATGATCACTCAGCGACTCCACCGCGACCGCTACCTGCAGCAGCTCGGTCTCCGACGCCCCGTCCACCGGCACCACATCGGTGATGCGCGGGCGCCCTTCGGTCAGGGTGCCGGTCTTGTCGAAGGCCATCGCCTTCAACGACCCCAGATCCTCCAGCGGCGCGCCGCCCTTGATGAGCACGCCCCCACGCGCCGCGCGGGCGATACCGGACAGGACCGCGCTCGGGGTGGCGATGGCCAACGCGCACGGACTGGCGGCCACCAGCACGGCCATGGCGCGATAGAAGCTGTCGCGGAACGGCTCATCCACCACCACCCAAGCAAACAGCAGCAGGAACGCCAGCGCCAGTACCGCGGGTACGAAAATCCGCTCGAAGCGATCGGTGAAGCGCTGGGTGGCCGACTTGCGTGTCTCGGCCTCGCTCACCATCTTCACCACGCGCGCCAGCGCGGAGTCCTCGGCGCGCTTGGTCACTTCCACTTCGATCGCACCGGCCCCATTGATGGTGCCTGCGAAGACCCGACTGGCCGCATCGACACTGTCGGGCCGGCTCCGTGCCTGTGCGGGATCCTCCACAGGCCGCTTGTCCACCGGGATGGACTCGCCGGTCACCGGTGCTTGGTTGATGCTGGAGTTGCCCTTCAGCAAGAATCCATCGGCCGGCAGGCGCTCGTTGGGACGCACCAGTACCCGATCACCGAGCTGCAGGTCACCGACCGGAATCTCGGTGGTGGACTCGCCGCGGATGACGATCGCCGTATCCGGCGCGAGCTCGGCCAGCGCTTCGATGGCGCGCTTGGCGCGTCCCATCGCGTAGTGCTCCAGCGCGTGACCCAAGCTGAAAAGAAACAGCAGCAACGCACCTTCGGCCCAAGAGCCCAGCGCGGCGGCGCCGGCGGCGGCGACCAGCATCAAGGTGTCGATTTCAAAGCGCTTGAGCTTGAGGTTGTCGTAGGCCTCGCGCAGCGTGTACGCACCGCCAAAGACGTACGCACCGATGTAGCAGGCTGTGGGGAACCATCCCGGCAATGAGGCGGCGAACTTCTCGATCAGAAAGCCCACCAGCAGCAACGCACCACAGGTCAGGGCGAAGATCAGCTCGGTGTTGGGGCCGAGCAGGCCGCCGGTGTGGTCGTGGTCGTGCTTCTCCTCGCCGTGTTCCCCCCCCTTGCCGTCATGCGCATGACCGGCGTGATCGTCGTGCTGGGACGGCTTGCCCGTCACCACGCGGGTAACGCCCATGCGCTTGAGAGAGGCCTCCAACCCGCCCTCGTCGATCTTCTCGCGCTCGAACTCCAGGTACACCGTGCCGGCCGAGCTGGCGCGGGCTTCCAGCACGCCGAACACCGAGCTCATCTGTTCGGCCACAGTGCGGGCGCGTCGCTCATGCCCGATGCCGGTGACCGTCCAGGTGAGGTGACCGAAGCTTTCGGTGACGCGTGCGCCCGCGGCCTGGGCCAGCTCGCGAATGCGGGCCAGCGACATCAACTGCGGATCGAAGTGCACGCAGAGTTGGCCGGGTCCCTCCCCCTCGGCAGGTCGGATGTGGACGCGGTCCACCCCGGGGCGTGCGAGCAGTTCGCTCTGCAGGCGCTCGATGCACGCATCGGCAGCATCGCGCACGTGGGGAAGCACAACGGGAATGTCCAGGCGCAACTTGCCAGGGGAGGTATCCATATCGATCTCGTCAGTGCTGCGCAGATGAACCTGAGTGTCCACAGCGCAAGTGAGTGCCACGCGACAGCACGGTCGTTGCGACCGGCGCACGCGATCCCAAAGCAGCGGCTACGCCAAGGCGGCGTGCGCCGGCGCGATCACGCGATGGGTGGGCGTAAGGGGTGCGTAGAGCGCTGGGCCAGCGCCAGGACCGCGGCGATGGGCGTATAGGCCTGGCCGGGGATGAGCGGCCCAGGGGCCGGGAAGTCCGGCAGGATCACCGCGTGTGCGCACACGTCCGAGTGATGGAACAGGCTGTGCGCCCCCGTAGCGTGCTCATCGGGCACCTCGCCCTTGGCATCGTGCGCATGCGCGGCTGCGCGCAGGTGCGGTGCGCTGTGCTCCAGACCATGCAGCTGCCCGAGCTGGGTCAGGACCGGATGGGCCAGCACCGCCGCCACGATCAGCCACAGCGCGCCCAAGGCGAGCCATGATCGGGGATGGGCGGTCAGAAGGCGCACGCGGAGGTCCCGGGCTGCACGAATGGCCCGACGATACCCAACCCGGTCGCGCACGCCAAGCGCTGTTACACCCTAACGCTGCAGCGCGATGACAGTTTCCTGAATTGCGTGATTGTCTAACGCGCAAGGGACTGACTACCATGCGCGCACCATGACGCGTGCCCTACGCCAACTCAGCCGATTCCTGCGCCTGCCGGCGCTGGCACTGCTGTTGTTCGCGGTGGTGGCCAATCCGGTGCTGGCGGCCGTGGGCGATATCCACGAATCGGCCCAGGCCGTGGCCGATCATGCCGATCCCGAGCACTGCGATGTCAGCGATGACGCCACCAGCGCGGTGGTCGATCAGGATGCCGGCGATCAGGACGAGGGTTCGGCCGGCGATCTGCTGCACGCGCTGGTCCATGGAGCCCATGCCTGCGGCCATCCGGTGGCTATTCCCTCGCCCGCCCTTGTGGTCGAACCGCTCGCTCCTCAGGCGATCGCGCCTGTGCACGAGATCCAGCCGCTGGATTCCCTGCAGCCGCTGTCCCTGACCCGTCCTCCGATTACGGCCTAACGCTGCACGCCGGCTTGCCGGTGCATCGTTTTTTCGCCTAATCGGAGATATCTCATGTGGTTGCGACTGGCAGCGTGCGCTGCCTTTTTGGTCGTGCCCGTTGCGTACGCGCAAACGGGGACGGCGCCTTCTTCTACCCTTTCGTTGGACGACGCCATCGCGCGCGTTGCCACGACACACCCTGACCTGCGCATCTTCGACGGACGTCGTCAGGTCCTGGATGCCAACCTGGCATCGGCGGCCCTCAAGCCCCCGATGACCCTCGGCGCAACCATCGAAAACACGCTCGGCACCGGCAACTATCGCGGTTTCAGCGAGGCCGAGCTCACCGTCACCCTGGCCGGGGTGATCGAGCGCGGCGGCAAGCTCAATGCCCGGCAAGCCCTGGCGTTGGCCAACATTGATACGTTGGCGCCGCAGCGCGAGATGGCACGGCTGGACCTGCTGGCCGAGACGGCGCAGCGTTATCTGGCCGTCACCGCCGCAACCAAGCGCAAGAGCATCGCCGAGTTGGACATCGTCCAACGCAGGCGCGCCGTCGATGCGGCACGTACCCGCCTGACCGCCGGTGCCTCGCCCGAGTCGGTCGTGCTCACCGCACAGGCGGCCTTGGCCACGGCCGAACTGGATCGCGATCGCGCCATTGCCGATGAAGCGGCCACGCGCCAGAACCTGGCGGCCCTGTGGAATGAGCGCACGCCCAGCTTCACCGTGGCCGCGGGCAATCCTTTGGTGCTGCCGGAACTGCAGAGCTTCAATGCACTGAGTGACTACCTGCAGAACACGCCCGAGCTTGCTGAGTTGGCGGGCGTGGAGCGTGTGCGTGAGGCCCAGCTACGTCTGGCGCGTACGCAAGCTACGCCTGATCTGCAGTGGCAGGCCGGTGGACGCTACAACCGTGCCACGAGCGATGTGGGGTTCATGGCCGGCATCAGCATTCCGCTGGGGTCGGCACGCCGTGCCGCACCGGGTATCCGTGCTGCTGAAGCCGAACTGGCCATGACGCCGATCGAACGCGAATCCCTGCGCATCGATCTTTACTCCGCGCTGACCAACGCCTACGGCAATTACTCCACGGCACGTTTGGAAGTCGGTCGCCTGCGTACCGACGTGATCCCACGCTTGGAGAAGGCTGAGAAGGCCGCCGAGTACGCGTGGAAAGCCGGTGCGATCAGCTATCTGGAGTGGTCGCAGCTGCAGGCGCAACGCGTGGAAGCCAGCGTGCGCCAGCTGCAAGTGGCCGTCGACGCACAAGCTGCCCTGATCGAGATCCAGCGCCTGACCGGGCAGCCGATCGTCGCCAGCGGCACCACCACCCCATAAGGATTTCCACATGAAGAACGTTGCAAAGATTGCAGCTCCGACGTTGCTGCTGGGCGCTGTCCTGATGCTGGCCGCTTGTGGTGGTTCCAAGGACGCCACGGAAGAGAAAACGGCGCCTGCCAAAGAAGCCAGCGCTGAGGGTGACGATCACGGCGCCGAAGGCGAAGCCGGGCACGAGGAAGGGGAAGCCGGCCACGGTGAGGAAGCCGGTGGTCATGAAGAAGAAGGTGCCGAGAAGACCACGATCCCGCAGGAAGAAGCTGACAAGAGCGGCGTGAAAGTCGCGAAAGTCAGTGAGGGCGCCATCAAGAACGAATTGGAAGTCCAAGGCGTGCTGACACCGATGGAGGGCGGCGTGGCCCAGGTCACTGCGCGCTACCCGGGTGTGGTGCGTGCCCTGCGCGCCAACGTGGGCGATACCGTGCGTCAAGGCCAAGCGCTGGCCGTGGTGCACAGCAATCTCAGCCTGACGACCTACACCATCACCGCACCGATCAGCGGCGTCGTCCTCAGTCGACAAGGCAGTGTCGGTGGCGTAGCCGCCGAAGGCCAGCCGCTGTTTGAGATCGGCAACCTGTCCAAGGTGTGGGTCGACCTGCACGTGTTCGGGGCCGATGCGCAGTACCTGCGTCCGGGCGTGGCCGTCACGGTCAGTCGCCTGTACGACAACGTCAGTGCGACGACGACCATCGAACGCGTGCTGCCCAGCACGTCAACGGCGAGCCAGAGCCTGGTCGCCCGTGCCGCACTGCTCAACGAGGATGGCTTCTGGCGTCCAGGCACTGCAGTCAAAGCGCAAATCACGATGTCCACCAGCGATGCGGGCGTTGTGATTCCGCAGTCGGCCATCCAGAGCATGGACGGCAAGGACGTGGTGTTTGTGCGTGACGGCGATACCTACACGGCGCGGCCGGTGAAGCTGGGTGATCGTGACTCCACGCAAGTGGCCGTGCTGGAAGGCGTGAAGGCCGGCGAGGACATCGTGGTGACCCAGAGCTACCTGGTCAAGGCGGACATCGAAAAGTCCGGCGCGACACACGCGCACTAAGGAGACCGTCATGCTCGAAAAAATCATAAAAGTCGCGATTAATCATCGCTGGCTGGTCATGACGTTGACGGTGGCCTTGATCGCCATCGGCATCTGGAGTGCCCGTCAGATCCCTATCGATGTCACCCCCGACATCACCAACGTCCAGGTTCAGATCAACACCGAAGCGGCAGGTTACTCGCCGCTGGAAGCGGAGCAACGCGTCACGTTCCCCATCGAGACGGCCATGGCCGGTCTGCCGAAGATGGAGTACTTCCGCTCGATCTCCCGCTACGGCCTGTCCCAGGTCACCGTCGTGTTCAAGGACGGGACGGACATCTACTTTGCTCGGCAGCAGGTCTCCGAGCGTGTAGCACAGGTGAAGGCGCAAATGCCCGAAGGTATCGAACCCACTCTGGGTCCGATTGCCACCGGCATGGGCGAGATCTTCTCCTACACTATCGATGCCGATCCCAAAGCCCGCAAACCCGATGGCACGCCCTACACCGCCACCGATCTGCGCACGCTGCAAGACTGGGTGATTCGTCCGCAGCTGCGCAATGTTCCTGGTGTGACGGAAGTCAATACCATGGGCGGCTTCAAGCGTGAGGTTCACGTCACGCCCGATCCGGCCAAGCTGCGCTCGCTGGACCTGACCTTTGAAGATGTGGTCACGGCCCTGCAGGCCAACAATCAGAACGTGGGCGCCGGCTACATCGAACGTAACGGTCAGCAGTTCCTGGTGCGTGTGCCGGCACAGGTCTCGGACATTCCTGCCATCCAGAAGATCGTCGTCACCCGTCGTGATGGCGTGCCGATTCGGGTTCGCGATCTGGCCAATGTGGCCGACGGTGAAGAACTGCGTACCGGTGCGGCGACCCAGAACGGCCACGAGGTCGTGCTCGGCTCGGTGGTCATGCTGGTGGGCTCCAACAGCCGTGACGTCTCCCAAGCCGCGGCCGCCAAGCTTCAGGAAGCGGCCAAGAGTCTGCCCAAGGGCGTGACCGCCACGCCGGTGTACGACCGCACCTCGCTGGTGGATCGCACGATTACCACGGTCGCCAAGAACCTGATCGAAGGCGCGCTACTGGTCATCGTCATCCTGTTCCTGCTGCTGGGCAACTTTCGTGCGGCGTTGATTACGGCCGCGGTGATTCCGCTGTCGATGCTCTTCACCCTGACCGGTATGGCGCGTGGCGGCGTGTCGGCCAACCTGATGAGCCTGGGCGCCTTGGACTTCGGTCTGATCGTGGACGGTGCCGTCATCATCATCGAGAACTGCCTGCGTCGCTTTGGCGAACGTCAGCATGAACTCGGGCGTGAGATGACGCTGGAAGAGCGCTTTGAAGTGGCCTCCAGCGCCTCGGCTGAAGTGATCCGTCCGAGCTTGTTCGGTCTGGGCATCATCACCGCCGTCTACCTGCCGATCTTTGCCCTAACCGGTGTGGAAGGAAAGATGTTCCACCCGATGGCCATCACCGTGGTGCTGGCGCTGACGGGCGCGATGATCCTGTCCCTGACCTTCGTACCGGCTGCCGTGGCGATGTTGCTCGGTGGCAAGGTCGAAGAGAAGGAAAACTGGCTGATGCGTTGGTTCCGCGGGCGCTATGAGCCTTTGCTGGATCTGAGCCTGCGTAGCGGCAAGCTGGTGGCCGTCGGCGCGATCGCCCTGCTGGTCGGCAGTGGCCTGCTCGCCTCTCGCATGGGTAGCGAGTTTGTTCCCAGCCTGGATGAGGGCGACTTCGCGCTTCAGGCCATGCGTATTCCCGGTACCAGCATGACCCAGTCCTTGGGCATGCAACGCATCGTGGAAGAACGCCTGCTGCAGTTCCCGGAAGTGGAGCGAGTGTGGTCAAAGATCGGTACGGCAGAAGTGGCCTCCGACCCGATGCCGCCCTCGGTGGCGGACACCTTCGTGATGGTCAAGCCGCGTGATCAGTGGCCCAACCCGCGCAAGCTCAAGGCGGATCTGGTGGCCGAAGTTGAGGCGGAGATGAAGAAGATCCCCGGCAACAACTACGAGTTCACCCAGCCGATCCAGATGCGCACCAACGAGCTGATCTCGGGCGTGCGTGCGGACGTGGCGATCAATCTGTACGGCGATGACCTAGACACGTTGTTGGAAGTGGGCCAGAAGCTGGAGGCGGCGGCACGGACCGTACCGGGTGCGGCCGACGTGCGTCTGGAACAGGCCGCTGGCCTGCCCATGCTCTCGGTGCTGCCCGATCGGGATGCCTTGGCGCGCTATGGCCTGAATCCGGCTGACGTGCAGCGCAACGTGGCCACCGCCATCGGGGGTGAAGTCGCCGGCCAGCTGTTCGAGGGCGATCGACGCTTCGACATCGTGGTTCGTTTGCCGGAACAGCAGCGACTGGATCCCACGGCGCTCTCCGCGTTGCCCATCTCGCTGACGGCGGCCATCGCGGCCAACCAGGCTGATGAGTCGGTGGGTACGCAGGCCAACGCCGCTCAGGCACAGATCGTACCGCTGAGTTCGGTGGCGCGCGTGGAGATCTCCGAAGGGGCCAACCAGATCAATCGTGAGAACGGCAAGCGGCGCATCATCGTGACCGCCAATGTCCGTGACCGCGATCTGGGTAGCTTCGTCTCCGAACTGCAGTCCACCATCGATCAACAGGTGACGGTGCCTACCGGCTACTGGATCGAATACGGCGGCAGCTTCGAGCAGCTGATCTCGGCCAGTAAGCGTCTTTCCATCGTGGTGCCGGTGACCCTGGTGCTGATCTTTGCCCTGCTATTCATGGCCTTTGGATCGGCCAAGGACGCGCTCATCGTCTTCAGCGGTGTCCCGCTGGCCTTGACCGGTGGCGTGCTGGCGTTGGCGCTGCGCGGGATCCCTCTGTCGATCTCGGCGGGCGTGGGCTTTATCGCGCTCTCGGGTGTGGCGGTGCTCAACGGCCTGGTGATGATCAGCTTCATCCGAAGCCTGCGCGAGAGCGGCCAGCCGATGGCCGAAGCCATTCGGGAAGGTGCGCTCACGCGTCTTCGACCGGTGCTGATGACGGCGTTGGTGGCCTCGCTAGGCTTCGTGCCGATGGCCCTGAATGTCGGTGCGGGCTCGGAAGTGCAGCGTCCGCTGGCCACCGTGGTCATCGGCGGAATCATCTCCTCCACGTTGCTGACGCTGGTGGTACTGCCGGTGTTCTACCGGTGGGTGCACACCCGCTTCAATCGCACCCCGGCGCACATGAAATCGTGACAGGGCACGGCGGCGGTGTACGCACCGCCGCCCTACCCCGTTCCTAGCCGCTCTTTTGCATCTGTTCTTAGGAGAACACGCATGAGCACAGGGCATGATCATGGAATGTCCGAAATCCGGTACGAGAAGCCCCTATGGTGGGCGCTCGGCCTGACTTCCACGTTCCTCATCGCCGAGATCATCGGCGGTCTGGTAACAAATAGTTTGGCGCTGCTATCCGATGCGGCGCACATGATGACGGATGTCATCGCCCTCACCGTGTCGTTGATCGCGGTGCGTATGAGTCGACGTCCGGCCGATGCTCGCCGCACCTATGGCTATGCCCGTATGGAAGCCATCGGCGCGATCATCAACGGCGGTCTGTTGTTCGTGGTCGCCGGTTACATCCTGTGGGAAGCGGTGGGACGTTTTCGTGAACCGCCGGAAGTTGCGTCCACGGGCATGCTGGTTATCGCCATCATGGGTTTGATCGTCAACCTGATCTCCATGCGTCTGCTACGCGCCGGTAGTGGCACCAGCCTGAATGTGAAGGGCGCCTACCTGGAGGTTTGGAGTGACATGCTCGGATCGGTGGGCGTGATCGTGGGCGCGATCGTCATCAAGGTCACGGGTTGGACGCTGGTCGATCCGATCATTGCAGTGTTGATCGGCCTGTGGGTGCTACCCCGTACCTGGACCCTGCTCAAGCAGGCCGGCCATATCCTGATGCAGGGTGTGCCGGAAGGCATGGATGTGGCGGCCATCCGCAAGCGGCTGATCGAGATGCCGGCTGTGCAAGAGGTCCATGATCTTCACGTGTGGTCGCTGGGGACCGGGCAGGTCGTGCTGACGGCTCACATCGTCCTAGCCGCGGGTGTACCCGACCCGGACACGATCCAAGTCGAGCTCACCCGGGTGATCGAGCAGCAGTTCGATATCCACGACGTGACATTGCAGGTGGAACGCACTTCGTGCAAAAGCGAGGTGGGCCATGCCTGACCGGAATCGAGCGAGTTTCCGCAAGGTTTTCGCCCGATTCCAAGACACATCGCTCCGAGGTTCAACAAGCGCACACCGTCTGCGTTGGCGGGTAGCGCTGAGCCTGGAGCTGGTCATCCTGTTGGTTGCCATCTTCTTTGCGTTCACCGCAAACGGCGCCTTCTGGGCCAGTGTCAAAGAGTCAGGCGTCCTGAGCGGGGCGAGAGAACTGCGTTTCTACATCGGGGTGACCGCCGCCCTGGTCGGCTTGCATGCGTTGCTGTTCGGCTTGGTGATCAACCGCTGGATTGCCCGACCAGTTCTGGCGGTCCTGCTGGTGGCCACCGCTTCAGCGGCGTACTTCGCCAGCATGTACGCGGTATATCTGGACCCGAGCATGGTCCGCAACGTGATCCAGACCGATGTGGCCGAGGCTCGCGAGCTGTTGACCTGGGACATGGTGGGCACGGTCGTGCTGATGGGCGTGCTGCCGGCGACCGCGTTGTGGCTACTGCACTTCCCCCGCTTCACGCTCAAGCAGGCCCTACTACGCCGGACGCTGTTTCTGGGCGCGATGTTGCTGCTCACGTGCGCGGGGGTGATGGCCACCTTCCAGGACATCTCCTCGCTGATGCGCAATGACAAGGCGCTGCGCTACCTGATCGCTCCGGGCAACTACCTGGCGTCCATCACGCGCGTGCTCAGTCAGGAGGCTAGGAGTCCGAAGGGGCCACGCCAGATCGTGGCGGCCGATGCCAAGCAGCAGGCGCACGCACCGTCGACCAAACCCCACCTGCTGGTCGTGGTGGTTGGCGAAACCGTACGCGCACAGAACTGGGGACTCAGTGGCTACACGCGGCAGACCACGCCACAGCTGTCCAAGTTGAATGTCATCAATTTCAGCGACGTCACCGCGTGCGGGTCCAACACGGAAGTCTCCGTGCCCTGCATGTTCTCCCTTGCGGGCCGGCGCAACTACGACCGCGAGAACATCGTGGGCTCCGAGTCGCTGCTGCACGTGCTGGAGCGGGCCGGCGTCAAGACGTTGTGGCGGGACAACCAAACCGGCTGCAAGGGCGTCTGCGATGGCTTGTCCTTCGAGTCCTACCGCAAGCCGCCGGACAACTCGCTGTGCGATGACCAGGCCTGCCGTGATGCGGTGATGCTGCAGGGCTTGCACGATGTGATCGATGACAATCCCGGTGACACTGTGGTGGTCCTGCATCAACTGGGCAACCACGGACCGGCGTACTTCAAGCGCTATCCGGAAGGGCTGCGCAAGTTCCGGCCCGACTGTCGCTCCTCTGATCTGGGCAACTGCACGCGGCAGGAGATCGTCAACGCCTACGACAACGCCATCCTGGAAACGGATGACTTCCTGTCCAAGACGATCCAGATGCTCTCGCAGGACACCACGCACGACACGGCGATGATCTATGTCTCCGATCACGGCGAGTCGCTGGGCGAAGGCAACGTCTATTTGCACGGCTTGCCCTACTCCATTGCACCGGACACCCAGATCAAGGTGCCGATGGTGGCGTGGCTCTCACCGGGCATGGCCGGCGGTGAAGGCGTCAACACTGCGTGCGTGCGCAGTCGGGCAAGCCAGCCGATCAGTCACGACAACCTGTTCCATTCGGTGCTTGGTCTGATGCAGGTCAGCACCACGGCTTACGACCCGAAGCTGGATGTTTTCTCGGGATGCCAGAGCACGGCAGGAGCCTCGCCATGAGGCTCCCGTGTTGCCCCTCACCTCTTGCCCGGCATCTGTTGCCGGGCCTTCGGCCGCTTCGCGCCACGCGCTTGAAGCAGGCACTCACTTCTTCTCAAGGAATTTCCCATGGCTGACGGTTACGGCCACCTGCCGCGTGGTCCCAAGCGTTTGATGATGGCAGCGCGTTGGTCTGCTCAAGGACTGCGTGCGGCCTGGCTGCATGAGTCGTCGTTTCGGCTCGAGGTTGCGCTCGCCCTGGTGCTCGCACCTTTGGGCCTGCTGCTGGGCGAGACCGGTGTGGAGCGTGCACTGCTGGCCACCACGGTCTTGCTGGTGCTGCCGGCCGAGCTACTCAACTCGGCGATCGAGGCGGTCATTGAGCGCTACGGCCCCGAGCATCACGAGCTGGCCGGTCGTGCCAAAGACATGGGTTCGGCTGCGGTTTTCATGACGTTGGCGGTTACCGCCCTGACATGGCTGGCCATCTTGGCCAGCTGATGGCGTCGGGCTGGAGGTTTATATGGCGTACATCCTGTTAGCAGCACTGATCTTTGCGGTGGGCTGGGGCCTGAAATCGGCAATGTCGATTCCCCACCCCGATGGCCTGACCGTCATCCTCAGCAGCACGGTGGTGCTGACCGGCGCACTGTTCTGGGTGGTGGCTACCCTGCACGCGCTGGATCTGCTGGTGGCGTTCAAGCGCGACGATCGCCGGTATCTGTCCGAGTTCGCGGTCGCGATGCGGCCACGCCTGCGTGAGTTGCTGGTGGCCGCCCCGGTAATGGTGCTGGGCTTGCTCATCGCCTATCGATCCGTGGGCACCGCCGGCACCGTGGTCGCCGCCCTGGAGGCGCCGTTCTATGCGCTGGCCATCGCGGCAGCGCTGATGGCCAGACCCCTGCAGGCCACGCAGGTGCGGCGGCGGCGCACGGGCCTTGTGCTGAGCGTGATCTACGGCGCCCTGTTCGCCATCACCGCGATCCTGCAGTCGGCTGTCGCCACCCGCACGGGCATGCAGGGCGCCGCGCCGTGGCTGGGGGTGACGTCGGCCCTGGCAGCGATCGCGGCCTGGGTGTCGGCCGCCAAATTCAGAGCTTCGATCGAGCAGGCACGCGCCCTGTCATCACCGGTGATCGAGAGCTTCGGCAATCCCTTTCCCCGCCGTCAGAACCGGCCGTCCCCGCCGGACGGGACGTCGCCGCGTTCGCGCAAAGGCCCGTTCGGGCCGCCGCCGCACGGCGGACGAAAGCGTCGACGCCGCTTCTAGATCGCGCGATCCCGCACCCAAGGTTTCCCGTTCATTTTTTCCTCTGTTTGCACGAGCGATACGCCGATGCGTCATTCCCTTAGCGACCTCTCCCCTGGCCAGACATGGCTGCTGACCGTGCTGGTCATCGCGGCGCTACTAGCCGGCCTGGGCTTACGCGAGCCGATGCCCGCAGACGAGCCGCGCTTCGTACTGGCGGCCAAGACTATGGTGGAGACCGGCCAATGGCTGTTCCCGCAGCGCGGGATAGAGCTCTACGCCGAGAAACCGCCCACCTTCATGTGGCTGCTGGCGGCCAGTTATGTGCTGGTGCGCAGTTGGGATGTGGCATTCCTGCTGCCGTCCTTGCTGGCCGCGCTGCTGACGCTGTGGCTGACCGGCGATCTTGCCCGGCGCCTGTGGGGAAAGCGCACGGCCGACTACGCCGTGTTGGGCCTGTTCGTCTGCCTGCAGTTCGTGCTGCAAGCCAAGCGCGCGCAGATCGACATGGTGCTGGTGGGCATGACCACGCTCTCGCTATGGGCGCTGGTGCGCTACCTGCTGGAAAAGCCCAGCCCCTGGCTGCTGATGGTGGGCACCTTCGCCGCCGGCTTGGGCTCGGTCACCAAGGGCGTGGGCTTTCTGCCGTTGTTGGTGTTCCTGCCTTGGCTGTGGGTGCGGTGGAAGTCGCCCCACCCCCTGCCCTCGCACCGAGGGGTGCATGTGCTGGCCGGCATTGCGGGTTTTGTGCTGGGCGCGGGTGTGTGGCTGGTACCGATGCTGGCCACGGTGGCGGCCTCATCGGATCCGGCCCTGCACAACTACGCGCGGGAAATGCTGTTCAAGCAGACCGGCACCCGCTATGCCAATGCCTGGCACCACGTAAAACCCGCCTGGTACTACCTGCAGACCATGCTCACGCTGTGGCTGCCGGGCGTGCTGCTCGCGCCGTGGTTGCTACCGGCGTGGTGGCGGCGCGTGCGGCGCGTGGACCCGCGTTACGCGCTGCTGCTCGGTTGGGCGCTGCTGGTGCTGGTCTTCTTCAGTGCCAGCCCGGGCAAGCGCGAGGTCTACATCTTCCCGATGCTGCCTGCCCTGGCGCTCGCCGCATCGCCGTTGTTGGCCGGCTTGCTGCGCCGGCGTGGCGTACGCGCGGTGCTGTGGTCGTACCTGTCGGTGGTGGTCACCCTGACGGGCGCCTTGGGGCTGTGGTTGCTGACCGCCTCGCCCGAGCGCGTGCAAGGCCTGCTCGACGGACGCGGCATGGACATGAGCACCGTCAAGCAGGTCAGTGGCTGGCTGCTGGCCTTCACCGTCGTGAGCCTGGTCGTGATGGCCGTCGCACGCCGACGGGTGGTGTTTGCGCTGGTGGCGGTCACCGCCTCGCTGTGGATCGCCTATGGCGTGGGATTCATGCCGGCGCTCAGTCCTGACAGTTCTGCCAAAGCGCTGATGCAGCGCGTGGAGGCCACCATTGATCTGGATGCGGAGCTGGCCATGCTCGGCTGGCGCGAACAGCACCTGCTCCAGGCCGACCGACCGGTTACCGAGTTCGGTTTCAAGAAGCCCTGGGTAGAGCAATGGCAGCAGGCACACACCTGGCTGCTGCAGGACCCCACGCGACGCTGGCTGTTCCTGCGCAAGGAAGCCATTGGGCCTTGCCTGGATCCAACGCAGGTCATCGACATCGGCGCCTCCAATCGACGCGCCTGGATTCTTGCACCGGGCACGGCCTGGATCGCGGACTGCGAAGTCCCGGCCACGTGGTCAGCCGATGTCAGCGAAGACTGACTTCTCCTTCCTTTCCCGCACGCCTCACTGCTGAGTCCTTCGCCATGCAAAGCCCGTCACTGCCCCGGATGCCCAGTCTGTCGGTCGTCATTCCCGTCTTCAACGAACGCGGCAACATCGGGCCGCTCGTGCAGGAGGTGGCGCACCACCTGCGCGGCAAGATCGCCTTCGACATCATCTGTGTGGATGATCGCTCCGACGATGACACACGCGAGGTGCTCGGCTGGCTCAAAGCCGAGGTGCCCGAACTGCGGGTGTTGCTGCACCATCAACGCAGTGGGCAAAGCACCGCCATCCGCAATGGCGTCAAGCACGCGTTCTCGCCCTGGATAGCCACGCTCGATGGCGATGGCCAGAACGATCCAGCCGATATCCTCAAACTGATAGCGGCTCGCCAGGCCGCGTCACCGCAGGTGCGGCTGTTTGCCGGCTGGCGCACCGAGCGCAAGGACACGGCCAGCAAGCGCTGGGCTTCGCGCTGGGCCAATCGCATCCGGCAATCACTGCTGCGGGATGACACGCCCGATACCGGCTGTGGCATCAAGCTGTTCGACCGCGCTGCCTTCCTGGACCTGCCGTACTTCGATCACATGCACCGCTATCTGCCAGCACTGATGCAGCGCGCCGGCTGGAAGACGCTCAGTGTGCCGGTCACTCACCGACCGCGGGGATCGGGCCAGTCCAAGTACACCAACCTGGGCCGTGCCCTGGTGGGCATCCGCGACCTGATGGGCGTGGCCTGGCTGATCCAGCGCAACCATGTAACTGCCACCAGCGAGCTTAGCGCCGGCCCCAAGTCATGAACGTCATGGACCAGGAAATCCTGTGGCTGAGCTGGACGGGCTTGCACACCACGCCGTGGAAGCTCATTGGTCTGACCGGCGCGGCCTTGTTCGGCGTGCGCTGGCTGGTCCAGTTCATGGCGTCCAAACGCGCCGGCCGGCCGGTGATCCCGCGCCTGTTCTGGTACATGAGCTTGTGCGGTAGCCTGATGGCCTTGAGCTACTTCCTGTTCTCGTCCAAGCAGGATGCCGTGGGCGTCGTGCAGAACCTGCTGCCGGCCTTTACCGCCGCGTATAGCCTTTATCTGGACATACGCCATCACCGTAGCATTGGTACGAGCGCCTTAGCCAAACACGCCTCGTCCCCTTCCGAGGACGATCACTCCTGCTAGATCGTGGCACTGGGCTGCGCGTTTGGTCGACTTTCGCGCCACGCAGCCCGCAACACGCGCACCGCCGAGCGCAGGAACAGAACCAGCAACGCTGCGGCAATCAACAGATCGGGCCAACCCGCGCCGAAGGCCAACACCAGCGCCGCGGCCAGGATGACGGCAGCCCCCTCGTAGATGTCATTGCGCGAGCACTCCCACGCCGAGGCCATGTTGATATCGCCGGCGCGATAGGGGGTCAGCAACCACAGGCAGACCGCATTGGCCGCCAAGTTAAGCAACGCAGCCACCCCCATGCTCTCAAAGATCGGAACACCCGGATGGGCCAAGCGCCAGACGATCTGTACGCCTACCGCGAACGCGGCCCCTAGGATCAAGAAGCCTTTGAGCAGGGCCACCCGGCCCTTCAGGTGTGCCGATGCGCCCACCACCGCCAGGCTCACCGCATAGGTCAGCGCATCCCCGAGGTTGTCCAGGCTTCCGGACAACAGGGACGAAGAGTGGGAGTGCCACGCGGCGACGGCCATCATGACGAAGGTCGCCAGGTTGATCAGCAGCACGATCACCAGCACCTTGCGCTGCTTGGCTTGCATACCCGCTACATCGACTACCTTGCCGCAGCCACAGCATTCAGGCATCACGCGCTCCATTGAGGGGCCACTCCTGCAACCGGAAAATCACAGTTTGGGCTCGGCTAGCGTAAAGTCTGTAGTAACTACAGAGTCAAGCGATCCTTCCATGAAGATCAGTCAGGCTGCCGAAGCCAGCGGATGCCACCTTGAAACCATCCGCTACTACGAGAAGATCGGGCTGCTGCCCCACCCCACCCGCACGGACAGTGGTTATAGGGTTTATACGAGCGCCGATATCGAGCGCCTGCGGTTCATCGCGCGAGGGCGGGATCTGGGCTTCAGTCTGGAAGAGATCCGCAGCCTCCTGCAACTGGCCAGCGATGAGCGTTTGTCCTGCGACGACGTCGATCGCCTGGCGCGTACACATCTGACCGATATTCGTGCGCGCCAGGAAGATCTTCGCCGGATGGCCGATGAACTTGAGCGTGTCATCATCAGTTGCCACGGGGGACAGCGGGCCGAGTGCACGATTCTTTCGACGCTACGCCAGCCAATGCAACGTTCCAAAGTCTGACTTTGTAGCGGATTTCTACTCTCGACCGGAAGCGGACGTAGGGAGCTGGCCAGAAAGATGGACGGATCACTTCCACACCTAGATGGCGCGGAGGCTGACCCGCTTGGCAAGCTCTTCCGCGCTCTCCTTCCGCTCGCTATAGCGATCGACCAGGTAGGGCGAGACATCCCGGGTCAGTAGCGTAAACTTCATTAGCTCTTCCATGACGTCCACGACGCGGTCATAGAACGCGGAGGGCTTCATGCGCCCATCTTCATCGAATTCGTTGAACGCCTTTGCGACAGAGGACTGGTTGGGGATGGTGATCATGCGCATCCAACGTCCAAGCACACGGAGCTGATTCACCGCATTGAAGGACTGCGAACCGCCGGAGACTTGCATGACGGCCAGCGTCTTGCCCTGAGTTGGTCGCACGGAGCCTTGAGATAGCGGAATCCAGTCGATCTGCGCCTTCATGATGCCGCTCATAGAACCGTGTCGCTCGGGTGAGCTCCAGACCATGCCCTCCGACCAATGCACCAGTTGCCGCAATTCCTGCACCTTCGGATGCGTGTCGGGCTCAGCATCTGGAAGGGGCAGGCCTGTCGGATCGAAGAGCCGGGTCTCAGCGCCCATTGCCTGAAGTAGTCGAGCCGCCTCCAGCGCGAGCAACTTGCTGTATGACCTCTTCCTCAGCGATCCGTAAAGCAGAAGGATCCGCGGGGCATGCGCAGCAAGTACGGTCGGGGATAGGCGGTCAATCTCGGGCAAATGGAACAGCTCGGCCGAGATGTTGGGCAGATCGCCAGGATTAGACATGAGGCTTTCCAAGTAGCTTGTGGATCGTTGCGCCCAGGGCTGCCCCAATGACCTGCGCCACAACGAAGGCAGGCACGTCGCCAGGCGAAATGCCGGCGAAGCTGTCACTGAACATGCGGCCGAAGGCTGCTGCAGGATTCGCGAATGAAGTCGACGAGGTGAACCAATAGGCCGCACCGATGTACGCAGCCACCATCACGGCCACACGGGACGCAGGTGCCCGGAGCACAACCAACAGCAAACCTGCTGTTGCAACGATCTCGCCCAGCCATTGGCCCATGCCGGTTCGCACCTTCGTGGAGAACTCCAGCACCGGAAGATCGAACATGGCATTCGCCAACAAAGCACCGCATACCGCGCCCGCGAGCTGAACCAGGATGTATGCCGGCAAAAGGGTCTTGGGCAGTTCGCCACGCGCCGCCATCACGGCACTGACCGCGGGGTTCATGTGCGCACCACTGATCGAACCGAACACCTCAATGAGGACGTAGAGCCCGCCGACCGTTGCCAGCGCATTTGCTAGCAGTGCGACGGCGTCGTTTCCACCTGCAAGGCGCTCGGCCATGATCCCCGAGCCCACCACCGTCACCAGCAGCAGGCCCGTGGCCAAGAACTCTGCAAAGAGGCGCTGGCGGATCATTCCGCACCGACACGCCCGATCTCGCCCAGCTTTGCCTGTGCGGCCAGACGGTCGAGGCTTTGCAGCGGCAGTGATAGCAACAGCTCGATACGGCGGCGCAGTGTGGCGAACGCTGCGGTATAGGCTCGACGACGGTCTTCTTCATCGCCCGTGGCGGCTACCGGGTCGGGCACACCCCAGTGCGCGAGTGCAGGATGGCCCAGCCATACGGGGCACGCCTCTCCCGCAGCGTTGTCGCAAACCGTGATGACGATGTCCATCTCGGGCGCACCTTCCACGGCGAACTCGTCCCAGTTCTTGCTGCGCACCTGGCTGGCGTCATAGCCGATGGCCGCGGCAAGCTCCCGCGCCATCGGCTGGACGTGGCCGCTGGGATGGCTGCCGGCGCTATAAGCCTTGAATCGGCCGTGGCCCAGCACGTTGAGGATCGCCTCGGCCATGATGCTGCGTGCGGAGTTGCCGGTGCACAGGAACAGTACGTTGTAGGTCTTGTCGGTCATGTCGTATCTCTGGAATGCGGATCAACGGAGCTTCTGCTTGACTGCCGGCGCGCAGGACTTCCCGCCGCAACAGTTCTCCGTCAGGAAGCCAATCAGACCGTTCATGCGGTCGTCGTCGGCACGTATCCGGATGACCCGTCCTTCCCGCTCGTCAGTGACAAGCCCTGCGGCACGTAACTGGTTCAGATGGGCCGTAAGGGTGGCAGGCGGCAGATCGAGCTGATCGCGTAGCTCGCCAACGGCCATTCCGCCTGGGCCGGCCTGTACAAGCGCGCGATAGGCGGCAAGCCGGTGGTCGTGCGCGAGCGCACGAAGCGCTTGAACGGTCTGGGGCGTATCCATACTTCTATATTTCCGGAATATAGGAAGTCTTGCAACCCATCATTGCAGATAGATGACCGCTTGGGGTCGTACCAGACGCCTAACGAACAATATGGGCCGGATAGCTGATCGAGCTGAGCGCTTGCCTTATCAGCTCAACCGGACGGCGTGTTTCGAGGCTAATACGGCGTAGGTCCGGCATGAACTGAGCCCGCATCGAGGGGTCTACGCTCATCAAGGCGCGTCGAATGGGCGCCACACATGCGCTGCAGACCATGGCGGGGATATGTAGTCGATGCATGCTTTGCCGCTCCAACCAACAGGAATGGTCAGCGTCAGGCTTCCTATCGTGGCAACGTCAATGCCCGTTCGTTGGACTCGCCAGATCATCCAGAATCGGACATTCCGGGCGATTATCGCCATGGCATCGACTGGCAAGGTTGCGCAGCGTTCGCTGCATGGCCTGCATCTCGGTAATCTTGATCTGTAGATCGTCGATGTGGCCCTGGGCCAGTTTCTTGACCTGGGCGCTGGCTCGCCGGTCATCGCTCCACAAGCCTAGGAGCGATTGGATTTGTTTGATGGAAAATCCCAGGTTGCGGGCACGACGAATGAACCGAAGCCTGTGCACATCGGCATCGGTGTAAAGGCGATAGCCCGCAAAGGTGCGACCGGCCGGAGGGATCAGATCGATCTCTTCATAGTGGCGAATCATCTTGGCGCTGACCTCGCTGAGCGCGGCGGCCTCGCCGATGTTATGCAATCCGGCTTCGCGCGCGTCGGCCAGTTCGGGCCGCAGTGCCCTGGAACTGCGTCTGGTTGCCATCATGCCTCTCCCACATCGATCTTGGTTGGCTGCCAACGGCGCAACAGCAGCGTGTTGGCAATCACGCTCACACTGGACAAGGCCATCGCTGCGCCGGCGATGACCGGATCAAGCAAGCCCAGGGCCGCCAGAGGAATCCCGACCACGTTGTAACCGAAGGCCCAGAACAGGTTCTGATGGATCTTGCGGGTCGTGCGGCGGGAAATGTCGATGGCATCGGCGATCAGACCCGGCTCAGCGCGCATTAGGGTAACCCCAGCGGCATGCATCGCCACATCGGTACCGGTTCCCATGGCCACCCCCAGGTTGGCGGCAGCCAGCGCTGGCGCATCGTTGACACCATCGCCGACCATGGCCACCGGTGCCGACTGAGCCAATTCAGCGACCAACGCAGCTTTCTGCTCAGGCAATACATTGGCGCGCACCTCTTGGATGCCCAGCACCTTTGCCACCGAGGCGGCGGCGCCGGGGTTGTCGCCAGAAATCATGACGGTGCGCAAACCCAGCGTGTGCAGCCGTTGAACAGCCGCGGCCGCATCCAGACGCGGCGGATCCTCAAAGGCCAGTATGCCGAGCAACTGCGGATGATCGGTGCCCTGCTCTGCCAGCCAGGACACCGTGTGGCCGGTCTGGCTGAGTAGTTCGGCCCGGGTCTGCAATGCCGTGAGCGCCACGCCATGCTCAAGCATCATGCGAGTACTGCCCAGCAACAGGTTCCTGCCATCCACTGTGCCAGTGATGCCGCGGCCAGGCACCGCCTGCACGTCGCGTGCGAGCGGAATGGCGCGCTGGCCCATCACGCTCAATACGGCCCTAGCCAAGGGGTGCTCGCTGCCTTGCTGCAGGGCCGCCGCCAATGGCAACAGATCGGCCGCGTGGCCACGGGTGGCAATCTCTTCGGTCAGTACAGGACGTCCTTGGGTCAACGTGCCTGTCTTGTCGAAGGCCACCACCCTTACGGTACGTGCCACTTCCAGCGCCTCGGCATCCTTGACCAGAATGCCCGCTCGGGCGGCCACGCCGGTGCCGGCCATGATCGCGGTCGGAGTCGCCAACCCCAGCGCGCATGGGCATGCGATGACCAGCACCGCTACCGCGCTCAGGATCGCCTGGTTCCAATCACCCGTTCCCAAACCCCACCCGAGCAGCGTGAGCAAAGCCAGGCCGATCACCACCGGCACGAAGATCGCGCTCACCCGATCCACGGTTCGCTGAATAGGTGCCTTCTTGGCCTGTGCATCCTCCACGAGGCGAATGATCCGAGACAACGCGGTCTCGGCGCCGATGGCCAGTGTGCGTACCAAGATGCGGCCTTCGCCATTGATAGCCCCACCGGTGACGCGATCGCCCTCCCCGCGCGCCACGGGCATGGACTCCCCGGTGATCAGGGATTCATCCACGTGCGTGCGGCCCTCGGCGATCACGCCATCCACGGGGATGCGCTCGCCTGGCCGCACACTGACGATGTCCGAGAGGGCAACCTCGTGAATGGCAACCTCGCGTTCTTGTCCGTCCTGATACATGCGTGCGGTGGCTGGCCGCAGTGCCTGCAATGCCCGGATCGCTTGCGTGGTCTGTTGCTTGGCGCGGGCCTCTAACCACTTGCCCAGCAGGATCAAGGTAATGATGACCGCCGAGGTCTCGAAGTACAGCGCGGCATCGCCGTGGTGTCCGGCATCGTTGAACAAGTGATAGACACTCAGTCCATAACCGGCACTGGTCCCCAAAGCGACCAGCAGATCCATGTTGCCCGTGCCGGCGCGCAGGGCGTGCCATCCAGCGCGATAAAAGCGCGCACCGATCCAGAACTGCACCGGCGTTGCGAGCAAGAACTGCAGCCAGCCAGGTAGCATCAAATGCTGCCCTGCGACCCATCCCAGCATCGGGACGACCAACGGCAGGGAGAGGACCGCAGCGATCAACAGTTTGAGGGTGTCACCATTGAGCGTCTTGCGCGCCGATGCTGTATCGGTGTTGCCTTCCGCGGTCTGCGGTTCGATCGCGCGGTAACCCGCTGCGCTGACAGCGGCAACCAGGGATGCGACCTCCGCCAGTGACGTGGCGCGTATGCGCGCGCGCTCGGTGGCCAGATTGACCGACACCTCCATCACGCCCGGCACAGCGCGCAGCGCACGCTCTACCCGTGCCACACATGAAGCGCAGGTCATCCCTTGGATGATCAGATCCCACTCTTTGCTGGCAACCTCATAACCAGCCCGCTTCACCGCCGCGATCAAGGCAGGAAACGCGGCTGCCGGCGCGGTGACTTCGGCCACTTCTGTTGCTAGATTGATCGACGCATCGCTCACGCCGGCAACGGAGCGCAAGCTGCGCTCTACCCGGCCTACACACGAGGCGCATGTCATGCCGGCGACGCCGAAGCGATGCGTGTCCGTAGACGCCGGCGGCGGCGAAGTGAGCGTTATGTCCATGGAGTAAGGACCAATAGGAACGAGCAGGTAGCCTGAGCCCTCCCATGATGGGAAGGTCAACAACGCGGGACGGGGCACCACTGAACTTGCCTGTCGTTTGACCTTCCCACCGTGGGAAGGCCCATCGTGACACCGTCGGCAAACCGCCGATGCTTTTGGAGGGTTGTCCATGAATCTCGTTGTTGAAGGTATGACCTGTGGTCATTGCGTCCGGACGGTCACCCAAGCCATTCAGGCCGTTGAGCCCCAGGCCCAGGTGGACGTCGATCTGGGCAGTGGCGTGGTCAAGATCGAGGGCCTGCTTGCCGTAGAACAGGCGATGGAGGCCATCCAGCGGCAAGGCTATGTGATCGCCGCCGTGCTCCCTTCTGAGGCCGATACGCCACCCACCCCGGCTGCATCCTCTTGCTGCGGCGGATGCCACCGCTGAGGCCACGCGACGGCTTGATCCTGATCAATGCCCGTCGGCCCCAAGAGGGTTAGACTGGCCATCATGAGAGCTCGCACGTCCCCTGCCCTGACCCGCCCAGCGTCCGCAGGCGCTGCTTCGAGCGTTCGGGAGCTGTCATGGTGAAGCTGCTGAGGCGATGGCGGCGCCCCCGTCCTCGTGCCCGACTGGCATGGCTGGGACTGTGGGCGCTGCTGTTGCAGCAGCTGGCACTGGTGGCCTACGCCTGTCCGTTGGAATCAGTGGAAGCCGGACAAGCGACCCTGATGGTCGGTTGCGAAGAGATGTCCGCGCCGGATCCGGATGCTCCGGCGTTGTGCGACCAGCATTGCCAGCGCGATCACATCGCCACGGCCGATGCGAAGGCCCCTCAAGTGCCTTACCAGCCGGCGCTGGTCGCCTTCGCGCTGGTGCAGGCTCTGTTGCCACCGGTACACGCGCAGTTCTATCGGGATGTTCCGGTGTGCGTGTCCGATCCGCCTCCCCTGCAGCGCTTCTGTAGCCTGCTGATTTAAGCCCCCTCCTGGATTGACCCGTGCTCGTGCTGCATGCGTTGCAGCGCGTTCGTTGTCGTTTGTCCGGAGGTCTTATGGAGATGTCTTTCTTCTTGCGTGCAAGGCGCAGGATGGCGTGTGGATTCGTGTTTGCCCTGGCCCTTAGTGGTCCCGTGGTGGCAGCACCGCCCGCTATCCCGATCAGCTACACCGAAGCCCTACAACGGGCGCTTGCTAACGCCCCTACCCTGCAGGTGCGCCGATCCCAGATCGATGCCAGTACCGAAGAAGCCGCGCGTGCTGGCGCGCTGCCCGACCCACGTTTGATCGTGGGGCTGGCGAACTGGCCCGTCAGCGGACCCGATGCCTTCAGCCTGCGGGCCGATGAGATGACCACCCAGCAAGTCGGTCTGATGCAGGAGTTTCCTGCGCGTGCGAAACGACGTGCCGAGCAAGCGCTGGCGCAAGCGACGCTGGCGCAAGCCCGCTCACTGTCGATAGCCGAACAGCAGATGGTGGTCCAAGCGGCCGCGCAGGCCTGGATTGAGCTGTGGAGTACGCAGCAAGCCGTAGATGCGTTGGAAGGTTTGCGCGAGCCGGCGCGCATAGCCGAGCGTGTGGCGCGTGCTCGCTTGGCAGGCGGCACGGCCGGGGCTAGTGACGTGCTTGCCGCCCAGGCCGCCCTACTGCAGTTGGAAAATCGCCTGGACCAGGTACATGCGGAGCACGCCGCGGCGCAGGCCGGCCTGGTGCGGTGGTTGGGTATTGCACCAGAGGCGATCTTGGCCAGTGGTACGGCGCCGGATTTTGCGCAGTTGCCATTGGAGCCCACTCAACTGCTGGCCAAACTGGACCAGCACACGCCACTACTGGGCTGGGAGGCACGCCAGAGCTTAGCCCAGGCCCAGGTGGATGCGGCTGTGGCCGAAACCCGCCCGGATTGGAGTGTGGAGCTCACCTACGGACGTCGCGAGCGTGCACCCGACGGGATGCCGCGCAGCGACATGCTCATGGTGGAAGTGGGCGTGGGCCTGCCGCTGTTCCAGAAGAACCGCCAAGCACGAGGTATCGCGGCACGACGGGCCGAGCTGGAGGCGGTGTCTGCAGAGCGCGATGAGGCCCGGCGCATCCAAGCCGAGTCGGTACAACGCGCGATGGCGCGATGGCGCGGGTTAACCGGCCAGTTGGAGCGTCAGAACACGCAGAGCCTGCCTTTGGCGCGCGATCGCGCACGCACGGCGTTGGCTGCCTACGGCGCCGGTGCCGACCTGCAGCCGTGGCTGGAAGCGCGGCGCGATGAGATCGAATTGCAACTGGAGAACGCCCGCCTGCTGGGCGAACAGGGCCGTGCCTGGGCGGCACTGGCCTATCTGCTGCCCCATGAGGAGAACACGCCATGAGCCCGACCAAAACGCGTCTCACACAGCTCGCCGTGGCCCTCGGGTTGCTGGTGCTCGGCTTTGCCGGCGGCTACGCCTGGATGACCCGATCCTCTGGTAACACCCCGCCCACCGGCACGAGCAGCGCGGATCAAGCGCGCAAGGTGCTGTACTGGTACGACCCCATGGCGCCGGAGCAGCGATTCGACAAGCCGGGCAAATCTCCGTTCATGGATATGGAGTTGCTGCCCAAATACGCAGATGAGGCCATGGGGGGCGGAACGCAGATCGATCCGCGCCTACAGCAGAACGTGGGCATACGCACTCAAGAAGTGACGGTAGAGTCACTAGGGAGTGCCGTACGTGTGCCGGGCACGCTGACGTGGGATCTGACCCAGGAAACCGTGGTCAGTGCGCGCATGGAAGGCTTGATCACCCACGTGCAGGTAAAGGCGCCGTTTACCGAGGTTCGTCGTGGTCAAGCGCTGGCCACCGTGCAGGCCCCGGCATGGAACGCCGCCATCGCCGAAGCACATGCCCTGAGCCAAGCTCAGTCCGCGAGCGCGCGTGAGCTACAGGGTGCCGCGCAACAACGGTTGCGTTCGTTGGGCGTTCCTTCTGGCGCCTCGGTCAGAAGTGGCGTCGTGCTTGGCGCAGACCACAGTGGTGTCGTGACCGAGATCCTGGCACGCGAGGGGCAGACGGTGATGCCCGGTACGCCTCTGTTCAAGATCAATGGGCTGGACACGCTGTGGCTGGAGGCCTCGGTGCCCCAGGCAGCGCTGGGCACCTTGCGACCAGGAACCTCAGTGCAGGCCACGGTCAGCGCATGGCCGGCAGAGCGCTTTGCCGGACAGATCCAGGCGTTGCTTCCCCAGGTCGACATGGCTAGTCGCACGCAGCGGGCGCGAATTGTGTTGCGCAACCCGCAGCGTCGGCTGGTGCCGGGCATGTTCGCCGAGGTTCTGGTGCAGCCCGATGCCGAGCAGGCCCTGCCAGTCGTTCCCACGGAGGCGCTGATCGCCACTGGGCGGGACAGCCGGGTCATCGTGCAGGATCCGGACGGGAGCTTCCGGCCAGTGCGGGTGAGTGTCGGTCGTAGCGTGCAAGGGCGCACGCAGATCGTGGCAGGCTTGGCCGGTGGTGAACGCGTGGTGGTCTCCGGTCAGTTCCTGCTCGACTCCGAAGCCAGTCTCTCCGGTGCGTTGGAACGCCTGGGCGCTGCACAACCGACAAGCCCTGCCAGCGCATCAGGTGTACACGAGCGCCATGACGCCGGGCACGACGCACGCACTGTCGTGCCGTCACCGTCCAGACAGCCTGCGCCTGTCGCGCCAGAAACCTCTACCTCCACCCCGCCGCGCTGCCCGGTGCAGTACTGGTATGACCCGATGGTGCCGGAGAAGCATTTCGACAAGCCGGGCAAGTCACCGTTCATGGATATGCTGTTGGTACCCAAGTTTGGCCCCGCCGCGGCCGCTGATTGCCAGGCAAGCGACGTCATGCCCGAAGCGATGGAGGGCACGCCATGATCGCGCGCCTGATCCATGCTTGCATCGCCAATCGCGTGCTGGTGCTGGTTGCCGCCGCGCTGTTGGCCGTGGTCGGCATCTGGTCGGTAAAGAACACGCCGCTGGATGCGCTGCCGGACCTGTCGGATACCCAAGTCATCATCCGCACGCAATGGGCGGGGCAAACCCCGCGCATCATCGAAGACCAGGTCACCTACCCGCTGGCCACCACAATGTTGTCCGTGCCCGGTGTGAAGGCGGTACGCGGCTTTTCCTTCTTCGGTGATTCCTTCGTCTACATCCTGTTTGACGATGCCACTGATCTGTACTGGGCTCGCTCTCGGGTATTGGAGTACTTGAGCCAGGTGCGCGATCGACTTCCGCCTAACGTGAATCCAGCGCTGGGTCCTGATGCGACCGGACTGGGCTGGATCTACCAGTACGCCCTGGTGGATAGGACCGGTCAACGCGATGTGGGGCAACTGCGTGCGTTGCAGGACTGGTTTCTTCGCTATGAGCTCAAGACTGTGCCGGACGTGGCTGAAGTAGCCAGTGTGGGCGGTGCGGTGCGCGCCTGGCAGATCCAGCCCGATCCGCAGGCGTTGGCGGCCCGTGGACTGACGGTGGCCGAGCTCATCGAGGCGGTGGATGCGGCCAACGGCGCTACCGGTGGCTCGGTGATCGAACAAGGCGAAGCCGAACTGATGGTGCGCAGCGAAGGCTACCTGCGCACACAGGAGGCGTTCGAACAGGTGCCGGTGACCGGCAACGATGGCATCCCCGTCTTGCTTGGCGAGGTGGCCACGATCAGTCGCGGCCCGACCTTCCGTCGTGGTATCGCAGAGTTGGATGGTCAAGGTGAGGTGGCCGGCGGCGTGATCGTCCTGCGCACCGGTAAGGATGCCTTGGGGGCCATCCGGAACGTCAAAGCGCGACTACAGGCGTTGCAATCCAGCTTGCCCGAGGGCGTGGAAGTGGTCCCGGTATACGACCGCTCCGAGCTGATCCAGGATGCAGTGCGCAACCTCACCCATAAGCTTGGCGAGGAGTTCCTGGTCGTAGCGATGGTATGCCTGCTGTTCCTGTGGCATTTACGCTCGGCGCTGGTGGCCGTCATCACCCTGCCCTTGGGCATCTTGGCGGCCTTCATCGTGATGCACGCCCAGGGGATATCCGCCAACTTGCTA
The DNA here is from genome assembly GCF_035999195.1 of Pseudoxanthomonas sp. Classification (NCBI taxonomy): domain Bacteria; kingdom Pseudomonadati; phylum Pseudomonadota; class Gammaproteobacteria; order Lysobacterales; family Lysobacteraceae; genus Pseudoxanthomonas; species Pseudoxanthomonas sp. The sequence continues at coordinate 178,628 of NZ_DASYGY010000009.1, read as the reverse complement.
TCGCTAGGTGGCATCGCCATCGCCATTGGTGCGATGGTCGATGCAGCGGTGGTGATGATCGAAAATGCACACAAGCACCTGGAGCACTGGCGCGAAGCGCACGGCCGGGAACCCCAAGGTGAGGAGCGCTGGCAGTTGATGGCCCGCTCGGCTGCCGAGGTCGGACCGGCCCTGTTCGCCAGCTTGCTGGTCATCACCCTATCCTTCGTGCCGGTCTTTGCCCTGCAGGCGCAGGAAGGGCGATTGTTCTCGCCCCTGGCCTACACCAAGACCTACGCGATGGCCGCCGCAGCAGGCCTGTCGGTGACTTTGATCCCCGTCTTGATGGGCTACCTGATCCGCGGCCGCATTCGCCCGGAACAGCAGAACCCCATCAATCGCATCCTGATCGCCGGCTACCGGCCCATCCTGCTGTGGGTCCTCAAACATCCCGGTGTCACCTTGCTGCTCAGCGGCCTGCTGCTGGTGCTCACCTTGATCCCCTTCAGCCGGCTGGGCAGTGAGTTCATGCCGCCCTTGGAAGAAGGCAGCCTGTTGTACATGCCCACGGCCCTGCCAGGCCTGTCCGCCGACAAGGCGCGCCAGTTGCTTCAGCTCTCGGGCCGGATGATCAAGACCGTACCGGAAGTCGAACACGTGTTCGGCAAGGCCGGCCGTGCCGAGAGTGCGACCGATCCGGCGCCTATCGAAATGTTTGAGACCACCGTGACCTTCAAGCCGCGGGATCAATGGCGCCCGGGCATGACCCCTCAGAAGCTACGCCAGGAGTTGGACGCCGCGGTCAAGATTCCCGGTCTGACCAATCTATGGGTACCGCCCATTCGCAATCGTATCGATATGTTGGCGACCGGCATCAAGAGCCCGATTGGGATCAAGGTCTCCGGACCGGATGTGGAGCAGATCGAGCGCCTGAGCCAGCAGATCGAGCAGGTGGCCAAGACTGTGCCCGGCGTGAGTTCGGCACTGGCCGAACGCGTCACCGGCGGGCGCTATGTCGATGTACAGGTGCGCCCGGAGATCGCTGCACGTTATGGATTCACTCAAGGCCAACTCCAGCAACTGATTGCCACGGTCGTTGGCGGTGATCCAATCGGGGAAACGATCGAGGGGCGCGAGCGCTATCCCATCGTCTTACGCTACCCCCGTGGCCAGCGTGACTCGTTGCAGGCCTTGCAGGATCTGCCGCTGATCGCGCCAGGCGGTGTGCAACTGACCTTGAGCCAGGTGGCGGAGCTGTCGGTCAGCCCAGGCCCGCCGATGCTCAAGAGCGATAACGGCCGGTTGGTGGGCTATATCTACGTGGATGTGGCCGATCGCGACCTGGGATCGGTGGTCCAGGACCTGCAAGCCGCGGTGCAGTCCCAGGTGAGCTTGCCTGCCGGCTATGGGGTGGCCTGGTCAGGGCAGTACGAGTACCTGCAACGGGCATTGGCACGCCTGCAGTGGGTGGTGCCCGCGGCGTTGGCGATCATCTTCCTGGTCATCTGGATGGTGTTCCGCCGGCTCAGTGATGTATCCATCATCCTGCTCAGCTTGCCCTTGGCATTGGTGGGCGGTTTCTGGTTGATCTGGGGGCTGGGCCATGCGATTTCGGTGGCCAGCATGATCGGATTCATCGCCCTGGGCGGCGTAGCGGCTGAGTTCGGCGTCATCATGCTGCTGTACCTGCGCCATGCCTGGGAGCAGCGCTTGGCCAGCGGTGCGCCGGAAGATGAGTCTACCCTGCAAGAGGCTATCTACGAAGGTGCCGTGCAGCGCGTACGCCCCAAGGCGATGACGGTAGCCGTCATCCTGGCCGGCTTGTTTCCGCTGTTCATCGGTGCCGGTGCCGGCTCGGAGGTCATGCAACGTATCGCCGCGCCGATGCTGGGTGGCATGCTCACCGCACCGGTTCTCTCCATGGTGGTGATTCCCGCAGCGTTCTATCTGGTGCGGCGACGTGGATTGCGCGCGGCGCGAGGCGACCAATGCGAGACAGACTGAGCACTTGAGGTGCGTCCCCACAAAAAGACGCCAGTCATGGAAGAAGTCATGACTGGCGTCAAAGGGGAGAGTACAGCCTACGTGCTTACTTATCAGTGCCGGGCGTGAGGGGAGATCTCAAAGCTCAGCGACGCCCGATCCGACACAAAATCCAACCCCTTTTGTGTAGAGGGCACCATGTGATTGGTGTGGATGTACCAGGTCTTGGCGGCGTTCACCTGGAAACTGGCTTGGCCTTGGGCATCGGTACGCAGCAGCGTGGCGCTACCGTGCCCGCCCTTGAGCGGTGCGTCAGCGCGATGGCCGACGTACACGCGCAGGTTGGGCACTGGCCTGCCCTGCTGCAGTATCTGGAACGACAGCTGTTCGCCGACCTTCACGCTTCCAGGATTGCGGGCCAGGCGGATCTCCAACGGATAGCCCAGCGAGGCGGCGAAGTCGTCGGTCAGTTTCGTGCCCACCTGACCAATGGCACGGGCATGCTTGGTGTAGCTATAGGTGACCCCGTTGGGGAACTTGCTCGCATCGTAGGTGGCCAGCGTATCGGGCAAGTCTTCCAACTCCAGGTACTTGCCGAACTCGCTGGCCGTACGGGTGCTGGTGGAAGCCATCGTCGAGACGCCCAGCAGATAGGTGCCCTCGCCCGCCGGATGCACGGCGAGCTGGCTTTGCTTGCCGATCTCTTTCCAACTGGCCAAATCCGGGACCGCCTTGGCACCACCCTGGCTCAGCGAAACGTCCTGTAGACGCGCCCGGGTGACTGCGCCAGCACTTTCATCGAAGGTGCCGTTGTTCACCAAGGCGGTGTTCGCCTCACCCGCTGCGGTGCCGGGCTTGGAGAAAGCGACAAACAGGTCGTGCGCGCCGGCGCTGCCGGCCACCGCGAATAGCAGTAGTGCGGCGGATAGTTGCGTGTTTCTCATGATGTGTAGCTCCTTGGGGTCGTGACTTACCAGTGGTAACCAAAGCGGACGTTCCAGCGACGACCCAGCAAGTCGTACGTCATGGTGTCGGTGTTGGCGTTGGGGTTGTTCTGCACGAACGGCGCCTTCTTATCGAGCACGTTTTCAACGCCGGCCGAGATGTCCCATTTCTTTTTGATGCCGTAGCTCAATTGCAGGTTGTGGTACACCACGCTGGACACATGCGAGCCGATCGTGCCGGGCACGGCGATGATGTCGTCCGCGCTGCCGATGTACTGCGCCGAATAGACGCCAGTCCAACGGTTCTTGCCCATGCGCAGTGAGCCCAAGCCACGCCACTGGGTGTAGCTACCCAAGCCGCTGGTGATCTTGCCGGCGTACTCAATGGTGGTGGCACCGGCGAAGGGAGTGACGTCGTAACGCTCCAGATACGAGGCGTCCAGACTCGCGCTGGCCTGCCAGCCGGCCACATCGAATTGATACAGCACACCGATATCAACACCTTCGGATTCCTCGCTGGCCGCATTGACCTGCTGGGACGAGAGGTAGTTGACCTCACCGGTGATCGGATCACGGGTGAAGTTGGCCGGTGAGCAGAACGGATGGGCCAAGTTCGGTGTGGTGTAGCACGCACGCAACTTGACCGAACCTTCAATGCTACGGATCGCATTCTCGATGCGGATACGGTAGTAGTCGGCCGTGAGCGTCAGCCCCGGCGCAAAGCCTGGGGTCCACACAAAGCCTGCCGTGAAGGTCCGCGCATCTTCAGGCTTGAGGTCGGGATTGCCGCCGGTCGTGGTGAGGATGGTGTTGCCCAACTGACGAAAGTTGGTCGGCACGCCCGCGGCTTGGCAGTTGGCCCGAATGACCGAGTCGGCCGGCAACGTGCTCCAGTTGCTGCACGGGTCCAGCGTGGTCAGGCTGCCTTGACCGATGCCACCGAACAACTCCGGAATACTGGGGATACGAAAAGCCGTTGCGTAGTTGAGACGAATCTTGAGGGGTTCGGCCACCTGCCAATCCAGCCCTACCTTGTAGTTAGTGTCACTGCCGAACAGGTCGTAGTCGGAGTAGCGGCCGGCCAGGTTCAGGGTTGCGTAGTCCACCAACGGGACGTCCTGCAGCAGCGGGACGGCAAACTCGACAAAGGCTTCCTTGGCCGAGTACTCACCTTCGATCGGATCCTGACGCACGATGTTGGCGCTGCCGTTGACTACCAGCGGATCTGGGTACAGCCATCCGCGTTCCTTGCGAAACTCCACGCCCGAGGCGAACGCAACGCTACCGGCAGGCAAATCGAACAAGGCGCCGGAGATCGTACCGCTGACCCCTTGCTGGCTATTGCCACCGGATCCACGCTGGGTAAACAGGATGTAATCCAGCACTTCGGGCGTCAGGTTTCCGTAGCCCAGGTAGTTGCCGCACGGAACCGCCGCCCCTGGTGTGTTGCTGCACAGGCTGGTGTTGAGCGTGTTCTCGACCCGATCAAGGTTGGCGATGTTGGTCGAGCTGTCCGTGGCTGAGTTGCGGCCCCAGTTCATCGCGATATTCCACGCCCAGTTATCGCCCCACTGCCCCTCCAAACCAAGCACGGTACGGAACGTATCGACCTCCTGCTCGGTGATGCGCGCCCCGGCTTCTTCCAGACGCCGACGTTCCAGGGTCAGGTTCTGGCCGGTGGGATTGGTGGGATTGGTGGCGGCGATCCGGATGGTGCGATACACCCCCAAGGTGTTGGGCGAAGCGCGCTGATTGGACTGGCGATTGGTCGCCATCAGTTCCGTGAACAGACGGGTGTTCTCGGTCAGGTCGAATTGACCAAAGCCACTCAAGCCCACTCGCTTGATCGGGCTGACCGCATTGAGCAACAAGTTGTAGTTGTAATTGTGCTTGGCCGGATCATAGAGCTCGTAGGAGCGTGGATCCCCGTTGGGGTCCTGGTTGAAGTTGACCACGCGACCATCGGCCAGCCGGGCTCGCCCACCGATGGTGGACGAGTTGCCCACGCACTGCAGGGTGCCGGCCACCACACCCAACGGACACGGTGCCCGCGAAGCCATGGTGATGGTGCCGCTTTCGGCATAGGTCAGGGCACCCGACATTGAGCTGCGCTCGCCGGTGGTACCGAAGGCGAGGTTGAAGGAGCCGATCTCGCCATCGCCCTGGAAAGTCTGACCATAGCGGGTGGATAGCTCCATGCCATCCATTTCCTTGCGCGTGATGATGTTCACCACACCGGCCACGGCATCGGCGCCGTAGATCGCCGATGCGCCGTCCTTCAGGATCTCGATGCGATCAACCAGGGCCAAGGGCACCACGTTCAGATCCACCGAATTGTTGGCGCCGGTACCACCGTTGACCACGCGTCGGCCGTTGAGCAGTACCAAGGTGCGGTTGACGCCCAAGCCACGCAGGTTGATCTGGGTGGTGCCGTTACCGTTACCCGTCCAGAAGTTGTTGGATTGCGAGCCGGCTGCACCGGCCGATGCAGGCAAGCGCTGCAGCAGTGTCTCGACCGAGACGGCACCGGAGCTCTGGATGGTCTCGGCATCAATGACCGTGGTGGGGCCCACTCCGGACATCTGGGCGCGTTTGATGTGACTGCCGGTCACCTGGACCGCATCAAAGGTGGTGGGTGAAGCGGCCGACGGCGTTGAGGCGTCGGCGCCGCCGGAGAGGGAGGCGCTGTACGAGGCATCGGGACCGGCTTGCCCTACACCGGAGGTCGGTGCGTTGCGCGTAGGCGTCGGCGTGTTGGCACCTTCTCGCACGATTGCCAGCGCGCCGCTTTGATCGCGCTTGACCGTCAGTCCGGTTCCGGCGAGCAGGCGGTTCAGCGCTGCATCCTGGGACATGTCCCCACGCGCGCCTGCGGTGCGTCGATCACGAACGTCTTCGCTCAAGTAGACCAGGCGAACGCCCGATTGCCGGGCATAGGCTTCCAGCGCGACTTTCAGATCCCCTTCGGGAATATCAAAACTGCTCGTTTGTGCAGCGGCGGAGGCCGCGATGACCAGACCACACATGACAGCCAACGCTGTCCTCGCCACTTTCGTACGTGCCATGCATTTTCCCCAGGTCGGCGCGAATCGGCCTGATATCTGTGACGAGAGGACGGCACGCTTCCGGTATGAAATATTTCAGATTGATGTCTGGTGGCGTCTCAGTGCGGTTGGGACACGCGAATCTGATCACCCTGCGTCTCCACGCGCAGGTTGAAGCCGGTGGCCAACAGACGTGCGAAGGCATCCACACCTGTGGCATCGAAACTGCCGCCCACACGCATGTGGGCCGTTTCCGGATCCATCAGTACCAACTGCTTATCGTTGTAGCGATTGAACTGGGCCGCCACATCCGCCAGCGTGGTTTGATCGAACTCCAGGGTTCCATGGCGCCAGCTCAAGGACCGGCGCACCTTGTCCTGAGCGTTTACCGCCACCAGCGTTCCCGCCGGCTTGCTGTATAGCAGTCCCCCGCCCTGCACGATCACCGGCGGCCGGCCGGGTTTGGCCACTAGCGGCTCAACGCGCACCTTGCCTTCCAGCACCGCCACTTCCAGGCGCTCGCGTTCCTGCCTGACGGAGAACTTCGTTCCCAGCACCACGACACGATAGTCACCGGCATGGATGACGAACGGGTGCGCCGGATCGGGCTTTACATCAAAAAATGCCTCGCCCTTGTCCAACCATACATGGCGCAGCGAGGGGTCCACCTGCGCCCGCACCTGCGTGTGCGTGTTGAGCTCCAGGCGGGAACCGTCCGAGAGGGCGATCACTTCCCGGCCGCCAACCTCGGTGCTGTAGCGCGTGCCAGGGCCCCACTCCGTGAGGGTGAACAGCACCGCCAGCATGGCAACACTGGCGGCAATGGCCCAGCGCGTCGGTGCACGCCAATGACGTGTGCGCGGCAGCTGCACGCCGCGCACGGCCGCCAACCGGTCCGCACGCGTCCACACCGACTTCAGACGAAGCCAGGCCACACGATGGGCGGTGTCCTGTTCCAGCCAGGCTTGCAGCTGCATCTGGTCTTGGGCAGTCCATTGCGGGGACTCGGCCCGGTTGATCCATTGCGCCGCGACCTGTTCGATGTCCTTGTGTGGGCTCATGGCTGCGAACGTTCCTTGTTGAAGCGCCGTGACGGACGCTGGATCTTGCCGGTACCGCCGAGCATGAAGTCGGCCAAGGCACGCATACCCAACAGGGTCTGACGCTCCACCGTATCTTCGGCGATCCCCAATCGTCCGGCCACTTCGCGCTGGGATAGACCGTAGATCTTGCGAAGCTCCACGATCTGTCGACATTTGTGGGGCAGTTTCTGCAAGCCTTGCTGCAAGCGGCGCAGTTCATCACGGGCGCCTAAGTGTCGCTCCGGCGTGACCTCATCGCTTTGCATGACCGCCTGCTCCACATCGGCCATCGCTTCAATGGACACAATGCGAGAGCGGCGAATGCGATCGATGAGCAGGTTGCGTACGGTGGTCATGACAAAGGGCTTGGTCTGCGCGGGCAAGCCCCGTCGCGCGGCTTCGTAGATGCGTGCGTAAGCCTCCTGCCTAAGATCAGGAATCTCGCTGTCCTCATGTCCATGCCGGCGCAGGAAGGCATGGATCAAGCCTTCCAGGGGCAGGACATGGGATATGAACCACTCATCCAGCGCCGTGGTCACCGGGGTACTCGCTGATTCATCAGGCAGGCTCAAGCACGTCCACTCACTGGGACGAGTGCATGGGAAAAATCCGGTACGCCTCACCCCGCCGGCACGTTCGGCCGGCGGGACTGCCTCAGATCTTGAAGTCGTCGAAGGCTACCTGGCTGTCGGGTACACCCAGCCGAGTCAGCAGCTCGCGTGTGGCCTTAAGCATGGCTGGCGGTCCGCACAGATAGAACTCGCAATCGGCCAAAGCCTGATGAGCCTTGAGCAGGCGGTCATGCGCTACCTCATGCACCAGGCCCCGCAATAGCGCATCGTCGTTCTGCGCTTCATCCGACAGCACCAGGTGCCAGCTGAAGTTGTCGTGCTGCTGGGCCAGGCCCTCCATCTCCTCGATGTAGGGCGCTTCCTTGAGACTGCGCGCCCCATACCAGAAGTGGATCCGCTCACCGCCCTGCCCCGCCAACAGCGTCCGAATCATCGCGCGCAGCGGGGCCATGCCCGCGCCGCCGCCGATGAAGACTTTCTCCCGTCCGTGAGGCTTGAGCGCAAAGTCGCCGAAGGGGCCGCTGAAGCAGACCCGATCCCCGGGCGAGAGCGTATACAGGTAGGTCGAGCCCCTGCCAGGAGGATGGCGTTTCTTGTCCGATCGTCCAGGACTGAAGCGGGCCAGCAAGGTCAGTCGCCCCTGTGCCTGATCGACAGGCAAAGCGAGCGAATACGCCCGACGGACCGGTTCGCGGTTGACCAACTTCTCGGGCAGGTCCACGCCCGCCCACTCCTGATGGTGGTGCTCGGGCCGCACGAGCTTGTTCACCGGTACCTCGTAGTTGGGCACATGCACCTGCAAATAAGCGCCAGGTTGATATTCAGGACCGGGGGCCTCGTCGGGCTTGAGCACGATCTCGCGCAGGAAAGGCGTCACCGCCGTGACCTGTTCCACGGTGGCGCCATACTCGGTCCACAGGCTGGCCCCGCCAGCCACCTCGACATCGGTATCTTCCGTCACGGCCAAGTTGCAGGCCAGGCGATAGCCCATCTTGACCTTGCTGGCACCCAAGTGGGCGCGATCGGCCGCGGTAGCTTTGGGCGCCACGCCGCGGAAGCGCACCTCGCACAGACCACAGCTCTGCCCTCCTCCACAGTTGGAAGGCAGTTGCACGCCCTCGCGTGCCAGCGAGACGTAGACGTTGTCGCCTGCCGACGCTCGTACGGTGCGCAGCCGTGTCCCATCCGGACCGAATACCGACAACTCGCGTGCCGGACGCCAGCGGCGCGGCACGAACTCGCTCCAATGGAAGCTGGCAAACAGCAGCCAGATGCCGGTCAGCGCCAACCACAGACCGCCGATTGCAGCGGTGACCACCAGCGGGTTGTTGAAGTTCTTGCGCCCGGTGTAATCCATGATGTGCAGCATCCAGAACACATCGAACAGGCGCCAGGTCTTGTTGCGGTGGTAAAGCACCTCGCCCGTCTGGGCAGACAGGTACACCGTAGTGTCCTGGCCATCGTCGGTATCCACGCGCCACAGTCGGCCTTCGTGATCGCGTACCTCACCACTCCACTCCAACAGGCGCGGCGCTTTCAACGTGCCAGGGCCGGTATAGGAGGCTTGCGCCAGGCGTGTGGCCCAGGCCGCGTCCAAGGCAATGTGTTGACCGGACACGGCGTTGGCCAAGGTAATGCCCTGGGTATCGGCCAACTGATAGACCGGGGTATCCAGCAACCAGCCCGAACTGACGCGACTGATCTTCTTGTTTCCACCCAGGAAACTGGCCGGCGAGCGGGCGTTGGCAGGCCACTCATGGGCCGCATGCTCGTGAGCTTGGAACTCATGGCCCTGCACCTGATCGTGGTCCAGCCAGCTCATCATCACGCCGCTGGCCATCCAAAGCAGCAACTGCAGGCCGATGATCAAGCCGACCCATTTGTGCAGCGTTCTCATCCAGGGCGTCATGCTGCGGCCCTCCTGCGAAAGCTGTAGAACAGCAACCAGGCACCGCTGAGTACGAACACCAAGCCAACCGCCGAGGCCACGCGCAACAAGGTGTTGTTGACGTCCGAACGGGCCTCGTAGTCCATGATGTGGAACATCCACAGGAAATCAAACCAGCGCCACAGGCTGTGCCGCCGCGCCAGTAACTCGCCGCTGTAGGGCGAGAAATACAGGGTGGTTTCACCGGCATCGGCGTAGTGCACCGCCCACATGGGAACCGGGCGGGTGGCCACTTCTTGCGGCGCCTGGGTAACCCACTCGACCCGAGCTACGGGTGCCTGGCCCTGATAGACGTCTTTTGCCAAGGCGATCGCCATCTGCTGATCACCTGGGGAGAGCACCTCCCCCGTCGTGGCGTCCAGCAGGTACACCTGATCGCGGGCGTGAATCTCGTAGACATCCCGCTCAAGCAGCCGCTTGAGCTTGACCTGCGTCATGCCCGGATAGCGCCGCTGCAGTTCCTCACCGGACAAGTGGGTGGGTGCCACCAGCGGCTGCTGATGGGCATGGGCCAGGTGATCGCCGTGGATGATGTCCAAGGAGATGACCGTCATGTACACGCCACTGATCATCCAAAGCAGCGCTTGCACGCCGATGATCAGGCCAATCCATTTGTGGGCCTTGCGTGCCCAGAAAGCCGATTTCATAGTGATCTCGTTCGACAAGAGGACAACGCCTGCTCCCGTCACCAGGACGGGAGCAGGCCAAGCAGGCCTTACCAGTGGTAACCCACGCGTGCATACCAACGACGACCCAGCAGGTCATACGTCATCGTGTCGGTATTGGCGTCGGTGTAGCTCTGGATGAACGGGGCTTTCTTGTCGTACAGGTTGTCGATGCCGAAGGACACATCGAAGGTCTTGTTCGGTGCGTACTTGAGCTGGACATTGTGGTAGGTCACGCTGGGGGCATGATCGCCAATGTCGCCTGGGCTGGCGTTGATGTCATCCGCCTTGCCGATGTACTGCAAGCTGTAAGAACCGGACCAGGCTTCGCGTTCCATCGTCAGCGAGGTCAAGGCGCGCCAGTGAGTAAAGCTGCCACGGCCACCGGTGATCTTGCCGGCGTACTCGATCACATCCGCCCCTGGGAACGGCCGCACGTCGTACTGATCCAGGTAGGACACATCCACGCTCAGAGTGGAGTCGAAGCCTGCGACTGCGAACTCATACAGGCCTCCCAGATCGATGCCGCGAACACGCTCGTTGGCCGCATTGACCGGCTGGGACGACAGGAAGTCCACTTCACCGGTGATCGGATTGCGGGTGAAGTTGTCATTGCCGCAGAACGGATGCGCCAAGCCCGGGGTGTTGTAGCAGATCGACAGCTTGGTTGAGCCATCGATACGCTGGATCGCGTTGTCGATCTTGATGTTGAAGTAGTCCACCGTCAGCGTCAGCCCTGGCAGGAAGCTCGGGGTCCAGACCGCGCCCACGGTCAAGGACTTGGCATCTTCCGGCTCCAGGTCAGGATTGCCGCCGGAGGTGGTCAGGATCGTGTTGCCCGGCTGCACGTAGCCTGTCGGTACGCCGTACGCCTGGCAGTTCTGACGCACTACCGAATCAGCCGGCAAGCTGCTCCAGCCGCTACAGGGATCGGTCGTGGTCAGGTTGCCCTCGGCCACGCCACCAAACAGTTCGGGAATGTTAGGGATGCGGAAAGCCGTGGCGTAGTTGGCGCGCACCTTCAAGGACGGCACGATCTGCCAATCCAGCCCCACCTTGTAGTTCACGTCTTCGCCGAACAGATCGTAGTCGGAGTAACGCACCGCGGCATTGAGCGTCAGGCTCTCGGCGATCACGCTGTCCTGCAACAGCGGCACGGCAAACTCGGCGAAGGCTTCCTTGGCCGTGTACTCACCGGCGATCGGATCCTGTTGGTTCGTGTTGGCAATGCCCAGTACCGTCAGCGGATCGGGATCGCGCCAACCACGCTCCTTGCGAACCTCAATGCCGGAGGCAAAGCCCACCCAACCGGCCGGCATCTCGAATAGCTGGCCGCTGATGTTGGCGGTGAAGCTTTTCTGGTCGTTGCCGCCGTTGTCGCGCGTCCTGAACAGGATGTAGTTGAGCACCTCGGGGGTCAGGTCGCCGTAGCCGAGATAGTCACCGCAAGGGATCGCCGCGCCGGGCGTGTTGCTGCACAGCGCGGTGTTGAGCGTGTCATCCACCCGGTCCAGGTTCGCCACATTGGTCGAGCCATCCACACCGGTGTTGCGGCCCCAGTTCAGCGCGGCCGACCAGTCCCAGTTCATGCCCAACTGGCCTTCAATGCCCGCGACCACGCGGAAGGTATTGGTTTCTTGGAAGAACTCGCGCGGGCCGGCCTCTTCCAGGCGGCGGCGCTGCAGCAGCAGGTCTTGGCCGGTCGGGTTGGTCGGGTGGCTGGCCGCGATGTTGATCGGGCGATAGACACCCAGGCTGCCGGGCGTGGCCAGCTGATCGGACTGGCGGTTGGTGAACATCAGCTCGGTGAACACGCGCGTGGTTTCATTCACCGTGCTGTCGCCGAACAGGCTGAAGCTCAAACGCTTGATCGGATTGACGGCATTGAGATAGGGATTGCCGTTGTAGTTATGCTTGGCCGCCGAATACGGTTCATAGAAATCCCCGTCACCATTGGGATCCTGGTTGAAGTTCACGCGCGAGCCGTCGGCTAGCAAGGCGCGCCCACCGATGGTGGCCGAGCTGCCCACACATTCGAGTTGCCCGTCGACCTCACCCAAGCCGCACGGTGCGCGTGAGGCCATGTTGACCGTGCCGGTCTCCGAGTAGTTGATGCCGGCCATCAACGAACCGCGGTCTGACGTAATACCCCAAGCGAAATCGAACGACTTTTCTTCGCCATCGCTTTCGAAGGTCTGTCCATAACGCACTGCCGCCTCGGCACCGTCGTAGTTCTTCTTGGTGATGATGTTCACCACACCCGCCACGGCATCGGCACCGTAGATGGCTGAGGCACCGTCCTTGAGGACCTCGATCCGCTCGATCAGCGCTACCGGGATGATGTTCAGGTCCACCGAGCTGTTGGCACCGGTGCCACCATTGACCACACGACGACCATTGAGCAGAACCAGCGTGCGGTTAATGCCCAAGCCGCGCAGATTGACCTGGGTAGTGCCGTAGCCGTTCTCGGCCCAGTAGGCATTGGACTGGCTGCCGGCAAAACCGGCCGAGGCCGGCAGGCGCTGCAGCAGCGTCTCCACTGAAGTGGCACCGGAGCGCTCGATGGCTTCGGCATCAACCACGGTGACCGGACCAACACCGGACAGCTGCAGTCGCTTGATATGGCTGCCGGTGACCTGGACGGTGTCCAGCGTCTTGGCCGACTCGCTCGTGGCGCCCTGTTCAGCCTGCTGAGCCAGAGCCACCGTGGAAAAACCGGCGCACAGAAGGGCACCGACGGATACCGCCAAAGGATTGCGCTTGAAGTACATGGGTTCTCTCTCCCCCGAAGGGCAATGCATGCGTATGACCCTGGTGCCCCAGACGTGGGGGCCTATGCGACATCAGGGCGTGCGTAGACGTCGCCAATCAATGGCGACCAAGCAGCATTAGCCGATGGGAGGTCGGAACAGCCGGGATACCTGTCGTCGCAGCGGCGGCAACTCAGGCGTAGGTAGGTAGGTGCTCGTCAGGGCGTGCTGGGCGGCAAAGATGACCGGCACACGCCCGGCGAAGAAGGTGAGCACACAGCTGCAGTCGCAGGAGGTGGTGCTGCAGTCGCACTGATGATCGTTCTGATCACCCTGCCCGGCTTGCTTGCCACCGGGACGAATTTTGTTGCAATCGTTACTAATCTTGGCGCGTTCATTGACACGCGCGCCGCCGTGCACCGAGTGGGTGCCATTCACCGCACCTGGGGGAGGAATATGCCGCACGGCCATCCGCGTGGTGGCCTGCGCGCTCAGGATCCCATCCGCGCAGAGCACGAGGATCAGGAACATACGCAGTAGCACGCGAAGCGACGGCATGAGCGTGTGGCGAACCCGTAGGTTGTCTATACCACAGCAATAGCACGAGGAAATTCTTAGTGTCAACTGCTTGTGCAGCACAGCATCGAAAGTGGTTGGACTGGTTGTATAGACATGTAATGCTTGGGCCATGGACGAACCCAAGCCGCACTACCAGAAGCTCAAGCACTTCATCCTGCGTCACATCACCAACGGCGACTGGCCCGCGCGCAGTCGCGTCCCCAGCGAGAACGAACTGACGGCCAAGTTCGGCTTGTCTCGCATGACAGTGAATCGAGCGCTGCGCGAGTTAACCGACGCCGGCGTGCTGACCCGAGTGCAAGGCGTGGGCACGTTCGTCGCGGGGCCCAAGGCCGAATCGGCGATGTTTGAGGTGCGCAACATTCGCGAAGAGATTCAGTCCCGCGGCCAGACACACTCGGTCCAGGTGCTGATCTGCGAGACGGTCGAGGCGCGCTCCAGTGTGACGACCAACTTCGGCCTGACACCGGGCACGGAGCTGTTCCACAGCCGCCTGCTCCACCACAGCGATGACAAGCCCGTGCAGTTGGAGGATCGCTTTGTGCAACCCAGCGTGGCGCCGGATTACCTGGACATCGATTTCCACACCGAGATTCCGCATCAGTACTTGATGCGCGTTGCGCCGCTGGAGCGCGCCGAACATGTGATTGAAGCCGAGACGGCCAGCAAGCGTCTGGCTGCGCAACTGAAGATCAACGAAGGCGATCCGTTGCTGGTGCTGACCCGACGTACGTGGTCGCGCGGACAGGTGGCCAGCTTTGTGCGGTTGATTCACCCGGCATCTCGTTACCGCTTTGTGGGCACCTTCCAGGTTGGCGCCCCCCTGACCCCTTGAGGATTTGATGGATACCTTGGAACGCTCCGCTTCCCCTGCGCGCACCGTTCGCGCTCCGATCGGCACCCAGCTGCACTGCAAGAGCTGGCTGACTGAAGCGGCCTACCGCATGATCCAGAACAATCTGGACCCCGATGTTGCCGAGCGCCCGGAAGACCTGGTGGTCTACGGCGGCATCGGTCGTGCTGCGCGCGACTGGAAAAGCTTTGACCGTATCTTGGAAACGTTGCGATCGCTTGAGGATGATGAATCCTTGTTGGTGCAATCGGGAAAACCGGTAGGCGTGTTCCGCACGCATAAGGATGCACCGCGCGTACTGATCGCCAACTCCAACCTGGTGCCCCACTGGGCGACTTGGGAGCATTTCAACGAGCTCGATAAGAAGGGCTTGATGATGTACGGGCAGATGACCGCCGGCAGCTGGATCTACATCGGTAGCCAGGGCATCGTGCAGGGAACCTACGAGACGTTCGTTGAGCTGGGTCGCCAGCACTACGGTGGCAACTGGCAGAACAAGTGGATCCTCACCGCAGGCTTGGGCGGTATGGGCGGCGCGCAAGCATTGGCCGCAACGCTAGCCGGCGCCAGCAGCATCGTGATCGAGTGTCAGGAGTCGCGAATCGATTTTCGCATTCGCACACGCTATGTCGATCACAAGGCCACCTCCATCGAGCAGGCCCTGCAGATCATTGAAAGCAGTCCAGTCCCCGTGTCGGTGGGATTGCTGGGCAATGCGGCCGAATTACTCCCGCAGTTCGTCGCTCTTGCACGCAATGGCGGCGCCCGCCCCCATGCGGTGACCGATCAGACCTCGGCGCATGACCTGATCAACGGGTATCTGCCGTCGGGATGGACGGTGTCGCAGTGGGAGCAGGCCCGGGCGGGCAGCGACGGCCAACGCCGTGAATTGGCGCAGGCCGCGGCCGCCTCGTGCGCCACGCACGTACGCGCCATGCTTGATTTCCACGCGCTGGGCGTGCCGACGATCGACTACGGCAACAACATCCGGCAAGTGGCCCTGGATCAAGGCGTGGACAATGCCTTCGCCTTCCCTGGCTTCGTGCCCGCCTGTATCCGTCCGCTCTTCTGCCGGGGCATGGGGCCTTTCCGATGGGTGGCCCTCAGCGGCGACCCGGAAGATATCTACAAGACCGATGCCAAGGTCAAAGAGCTGTTTCCGGATAACACGCATCTTCACCAGTGGCTGGATCAGGCGCGGGAGCGCATCGCGTTCCAAGGCCTGCCTGCCCGCATTTGCTGGCTGGGTCTGGGCGAGCGACACAAAGCGGCTTTGGCATTCAATGAAATGGTGCGTAACGGCGAATTGAAGGCGCCCATCGTGATTGGGCGTGATCATCTGGATTGTGGCTCGGTCGCCAGCCCCAACCGCGAAACCGAAGGCATGCGTGATGGTTCCGATGCGGTATCGGATTGGCCGCTGCTCAATGCCCTGCTGGCCACCAGTGGCGGCGCCACGTGGGTAAGCCTGCATCACGGAGGCGGCGTGGGCATGGGGTTTTCGCAGCATTCGGGTGTAGTCATCGTCTGCGATGGCACTGAACAAGCCGACCGGCGGCTGGCGCGCGTGCTATGGAACGATCCGGCCACCGGGGTCATGCGCCATGCTGATGCCGGCTACGAGCAAGCATTGGCGTGCGCGCGTGAGCATGAGTTGATCTTGCCGGCCATCCTGGAGTGAGCATCATGCTGAACTTGACGCCTGGCCAAGTGACCTTGGCGCAGCTGCGGCAGATCGCCGAAGGTGCCGCCCCCATCGCACTGGACCCCGCCTGTTGGGATCAGGTGCGCGCCTCTTCCCAAGCCGTCCAGGCCATCGTGGTGGCCGGTGAGCCTGCCTATGGCATCAACACCGGCTTTGGCAAGCTGGCCAAGGTCCACATAGCGCGCGAGCAATTGGAGCAACTGCAGACCAACCTGGTGCGCTCCCATGCCGTTGGCATGGGCCCGCTGCTCGATGACGCCTGCGTACGACTGATCTTCGCCACCAAGATCGCGTCTCTGGCCCGAGGCTACTCGGGCGTACGCGAGCAGACGCTGGCTACGCTAGTGGCGATCTACAACGCACAGATCTGGCCCTGCATTCCTGCCCAAGGCTCAGTAGGCGCCTCCGGCGATCTGGCACCGTTGGCGCACCTGACGTTGGCAGCCATGGGCGAAGGCCACGTGCGGGTTGACGGACAGGTGCTGCCCGCCAGCCAGGCGCTGGAACACGCGGGCATCACCCCGATCCGGCTGGCGGCCAAGGAGGGGCTGGCCCTGCTCAACGGCACGCAGGTATCCACCGGCATTGCATTGATGGCGCTGTTCGCGGCAGAGCAGATCTACTCAGCTGCCGTGTTGAGCGGCGCGATGAGCGTCGATGCCGCCTGCGGCTCTGACTCGCCCTTCGATCCGCGCATCCATGCCGTGCGTGGCCAGCCGGGCCAGATTGTCGTGGCCAAGCACTACCTTCGCCTGCTGGCCGGTAGCGCGATCCGTGAGTCGCATCGTCAGAACGACACGCGTGTGCAGGATCCTTACAGTCTCAGGTGCCAGCCTCAGGTGATGGGGGCCATACGCGACGTGATGCAACATGTGGCACAAGTGTTGTGGACAGAGGCCAACGCGGTCTCTGATAACCCACTGGTCTTCACCGATACCAGCGAAGTGATCTCGGGTGGCAACTTCCACGCCGAGCCCGTGGCCTTTGCTGCGGATCAACTGACCATGGCAGTGTCGGAGATCGGTGCCTTAGCCGAGCGCCGGATTGCCTTGTTGATCGATTCGACTTTGTCAGGTCTGCCCGCATTCCTGGTGGCCAACCCGGGCGTCAATTCAGGTTTCATGATCGCCCACGTGACCGCCGCTGCACTGGCCAGCGAAAACAAAACCCTCTCCCATCCCGCCAGCGTGGATTCTTTGCCGACCTCGGCCAACCAGGAGGACCATGTCAGCATGGCGACCTTCGCCGCGCGCAAGTCTCGCGAGGTGGCCGATAACGTGCGTCGCATCGTGGCCATCGAAATGCTTGCCGCCTGCCAAGGCATCGAGTTCCGACGGCCGCTGCAGTCTTCGCAGGCTTTGGAAGCGGTGCACGCGCAGGTACGCGCCCTGGTACCCCGCTACGACGAGGACCGCTATCTGGCCCCCGAGATGCAGGCCATCGAGGCCTTCATCCAACGAGGGGGGCTGCAACCGTTCCTGGAGTGGCCATTGCAGGAGACGGGCAGGTGAATCCTGCATGGGCGGGGCGCGTGGATCTGCCGTTGTCGGCCGATACCCAGCGCTGGCATCAGGTGGTGGCGTCGGACCCGGATCTTGGCGCTCCTGGCATTGCCCTGCTGGGCTTTGCCAGCGATGAAGGCATTCGTCGCAATGCCGGACGGCCAGGTGCTGCACAAGGGCCCGATGCACTTCGCAGGACGTTGGCCAACCTGCCCGTGCTACAACCCTGCCCTCTTTACGACGCAGGCAATATCGTCTGCGAGGATCGTGCCCTGGAGCTGGCACAGGCCCACTACTCCCAGCGCGCCCAACAACTCTTGGATAGCGGGCATTGGGTCGTCGGCTTAGGCGGAGGTCACGAAATTGGCTATGCCAGCTATGCGGCCCTGTGCGGCCACCTCGGACCATCACCATCGCGAATCGGCATTTTCAACTTCGATGCTCATTTCGATTTACGCGAGCAGGGGTGTGCGAGTTCCGGCACGCCCTTCCTTCAAGCATTGGAGCACGCCCACAGGAGTGCCACGCCGCTCCAGTACCACTGCATTGGCGTCAGTCGCTCCAGCAATACACCGCGCTTGTTCGCTACGGCCGAACGTGAGGGCGCCCACTACATCACCGATGACGCCCTAAACGCGTGGAATTGGCACGCACAAGCGGAAGTGGTGAATCGCTGGTGTGATGCGGTGGACGTAATCTACCTGACCCTGTGCCTGGATGTATTGCCGCAAGCCACTGCTCCGGGTGTGAGCGCGCCTAATCCAAGAGGCGTGAGCCTAGAGGTCGTGGAAGCATTGATGGACTTGATCCTGGCTTCAGGAAAGGTGCGGTTGATGGATGTGGCTGAGCTGTGTCCGCCCTTGGACTTAGATCAAGCTACTGCGCGCATAGCCGCTCGCCTAATCCACCGCGCCTGTAGCGCGGTACGACCGGCGCTCAACAGGAGCGGGCAGCTGAACTCTATGGCTTGAGGCTACCGACTTGTCCTTGCCAACCGATCTAGCGCGGGGCAAGCATCACCCGCGGAGGCTTGGCATTCGTCTACCAATTGTTTCAGCCCGGTCTCCAACAAACGCAAATCTTCAATGCGCTGGCGGACTTCGCTCAACTTCTGTTCCGTCAGCAATCGGGTTTGCTCACACGCGCCCCTGCCCTCGATCTGCAACAAACTAGCTATCTCATCAAGACGGAACCCGGCCGCCTGAGCTCGTCGGATAAATCTAAGCCGGCTAACATCAGCCTCACCATAGCGCCGTACACCGCGTTGTGGACGTTCGGGCTCAGGAAGCAAGCCCCGCCGCTGGTAATAGCGAATCGTCTCGATATGTACATCCGCGGCCTTTGCCAGCCGACCGATGGTCATGGCACTCATGATCACTGCTTGACTCCGTACCATGGTACGGAGAATAACATACTGCCATGAGTCAGCATCGTCCTCCCAAGTCCTTTTTGCCACCTCTTTGGGGCGCGGCGGTTGCCGCTGTTGGCGCGTCAATATGCTGCGTGGTGCCGCTGGTGCTGGTCTTAATGGGAATCAGCGGAGCATGGATCGCTAACCTCACGGCCTTTGACGTCTGGCGCCCTTGGTTGAGCGCGCTCACCATACTTTGCTTGGCTTGGGCGTTTTGGACCCAGTATCGCTCAGGCGCGCAGCGGTGCAGCAATGACGGTGGCTGCACGGATACCCCATCACTAAGGCGCCGCCGTCGTTGGCTCTGGATGGCCGCCAGCGGGATCGTGCTGTTGCTACTCTTTCCCTATTACATTAGCTGGTTCTTGTAAGGAGCACTTTATGCGCGCAATGCTTCTTGGTCTGATCATGACGATCTGGATGTCGGCGGCTTGGGCCATCACACCTCAACGGGTCATGTTGCATGTGGAGAACATGACGTGTCCGGCATGCAGCATTACCATCGAGAAGGCCTTGGACAAGGTGCCTGGGGTAACGTCCACTCAGGTAGACACACGGGCTGGAACAGTGACCGTTATTTTTGATGCGAAAATCGTGGATTCAGCGAGAATAGCAAAGGCGATCACTGACGCCGGTTTTCCAGCGACCATCAAGACAGGATCGGAAAGTGGCTGACATGCAACTGGCCAGCACCTTGACTTGCCCTGTATGCGGTCATCGGGCAACAGAGACCATGTCCACAGACTCATGTCAGTTCTTCTATGAATGCGTGAACTGCAATAAGTTGATTCAGCCCAAAACAGGCGATTGCTGCGTTTTCTGTTCTTACGGCACGGTGCCGTGCCCGCCTATTCAACGGCACAGCTCCTGCTGTTCTGGCGCAGCCTAGCTAACCCCTCCTGGGCGGGGACACCGTTTTACCTAGTCTTTGAGCGGCGCAAGTAGACAGCAGACGTCACCGCGATCAATTGGCGAGAAGTTGCTTCATCTGGGCGATCTCTTGCTTCTGCGAGGTGATGATGTCCAGGCAGAGTCTGGTCAGCTCGGGATCCTTCAGGCGGTTTTCTTCGCACATCAGGATGGCGCCGGCATGATGGGGAATCATAGAGCGGATGAACTGCCGATCAGTCACCGCGGCCTGCGTACGGATTCCCCACCAACAGAACAGCATGAACGCCACGGTCACGCTGGCCAGGATCAGGTTACGCCGACGATCGGGGTACATGCTGGACATGAGCCAAAGCTCGATCAACAGCATCGGCGCAGCCATTAGCCCTGCCATGTAGAGCTGGTTGACGTTGTGATAGACGTTGGCCCACTGATCGACCATGGCATACATCAGGGCGTACATAGCCAAGAACGACAGGGCCATCATCAGCAGCAGGCGACCGTAGTGCCCCTGATGCGTCTGACCGGGACTTCCTTGCGAGGCGTGTTGCCCTAGATGCTGCGTGTGCGTGCTTTCGTGCTTACCGTGCGAAGAAGACATGTCGATCTCCGTGGGAATAGCAGAACATCGCCGAATCCCGGGGGCCAAGGACCCAGCCCCCGGGGAGATAGCAGTTACATACCCTTGCCGGCAGCGAATTCCTGCGGGCTCAGCTTGCCGTCCTTGTTGCTATCGAGCATGCCAAAGTGGGGCGCCAGCTTGTGCTTGGCCAGCTCTTCCTTGGACAGCGAGCCGTCCTTGTTGGCATCGAGCTTGGTGAAATCGGCATCGGCCGCGGCCGGCTTGTGCTGACCATGCTCCTGCTTCTTGTGATCCATCGGCTTGTGCTGACCGTGGTCGGTGGTGGGCGTGGTGGTCTGGCCGCCGGCGAAGGCCGCGCCAGAGATCAGGAACAGGGCCATCATCGAGAGGGAGGCATAACGTTTCATTGCAGTACTCCTTGTGGGATATGAGCCATCAGTGACAAGAATGGCCGCGCGCAGGCTCATCGGCGCGGTCAGGGTGGGAGGTGGCGACAACGGTGGAGCCGGACAAACGCAAGGCATTGGTGACCACCGACACCGAGCTCAGGCTCATGGCCAGGGCCGCCATCATCGGACTGAGCAAAAGGCCGAAGCTGGGGTACAACAGGCCGGCGGCGATAGGCACGCCGATGGCGTTGTAGACGAAGGCAAAGCCCAGGTTCTGCTTCATGTTGGCCACCGTCGAAGACGAGATGGCACGGGCTTGCACGATGCGCCTCAAATCACCCTTGACCAGGGTGAGCTGGGCGCTGGACATGGCCACATCCGTACCCGTCCCCATCGCGATGCCCACATCGGCCGCCGCCAGGGCCGGCGCATCGTTGATGCCATCACCGGCCATGGCTACACGACGCCCTTGGGCTTTGAGTTGCTGAACCAGTTCGGCCTTGTCCTGAGGTTTGACGCCGCCACGCACATCGTTGATGCCCAGCGTGCGCCCCACGGCCTCGGCCGTCGCCTGTGCGTCACCGGAGGCCATCACCACGTGCAGGCCATCAGCACGCAGCAGGTTCAAGGCAGGCAAGGTCGTGGCTTTGATGGGATCAGCCACCGCAATTGCGCCGGCCAACCGCCCATTGACCGCCAGGAACATCACGCTAGCGCCTTCTTTACGAAGACGCTCGGCGCTGCTTTGCAAAGGGGCTACATCGGCGCCAACCGACGCCATTAGGCTTTGGTTGCCGAGCACGACATCCTGATCGGACACGCGCCCGCGGACGCCTTGGCCGGTGAGCGAATCAAAATCCTGGGCAGCCACCAGGTTCAAGCCACGTCGCTGGGCTTCAGCCACGATGGCCTCGGCCAAGGGGTGCTCGCTGCCCTGCTCCAGACTGCCGGCCAAACGAAGGATCTGATCTGCGTCGAAACCGGCGTAGGAGAGCGTGTCGCGAAAGGCTGGACGCCCCTCGGTCAAGGTACCGGTCTTGTCCACAATCAACGTGTCGATCAAACGTAGCTGTTCGATCGCCTGAGCATCGCGGAACAGGACCCCAACCTGTGCAGCGCGGCCGGTGGCGACCATGATCGACATGGGGGTAGCCAAACCCAAGGCACACGGGCACGCAATGATCAGAACGGATACGGCGTTGAGGACGGCAAAGGTCCAGGACGGTTCGGGTCCAAACAGGCCCCATCCGAAGAACGTGAGCACCGCCGTGGCCAGCACGGCCAGGACGAACCAGTACGCCACCTTGTCCGCCATACGCTGCATCGGCGCGCGAGAGCGCTGGGCTTGGGCCACCAACTGCACAATCTGCGCCAGTACTGTCCCGGATCCGACTTTGTCCGCCCGGATGACCAGGGCGCCCGTCCCGTTGAGCGTGGCGCCTATGACGTGATCACCGACAGTCTTCTCCACCGGAATGGGTTCACCGGTCAGCATCGACTCATCGACACTGGTGCGACCTTCGATGACTTCCCCATCGACCGGCACCTTCTCGCCCGGTCGTACGCGAAGTAGATCACCCACGTGCACGTGATCCAACGCAACGTCCTCTTCGCCCCCATCGGGTTTGACGCGGCGAGCCGTCTTGGGCGCCAACCCCAGCAGGGACTTGATGGCCGCGGAGGTTTTGGAGCGCGCCCGCAGTTCCAGCAGCTGGCCGAGCAGCGTGAGCGAGACGATGACCGCCGCCGCCTCGAAGTAGACCCCTACCCGTCCATGCTCGCGGAAAGAGTCCGGAAACAGGCCCGGCGCCAGGGTGGCCACCACGCTGTAGCCAAACGCAGCGGCCACGCCGATGCCGATCAGCGTCCACATGTTGGGGCTGCGATTGCCGATGGACTGTAGGCAGCGCTCAAAGAAAGGCCACCCCGCCCAGAGCACCACCGGGGCGCTCAGCACGAGCTCAATCCAAGTGCGCGCCTGCGTGGACAAGCCGGGCAGACGATGTCCCAGCATGGCCAGGACCAGGACGATCAACGTCAAAGGCAATGTCCACCAGAAGCGTCGGGCGAAATCGCGCAGCTCCGGGTTTTCGTCCTCCTCCAGCGAGGGCATCTCCGGCTCCAGCGCCATGCCGCAGATCGGACAGGTGCCGGGACCTGACTGACGAATCTGCGGGTGCATCGGGCAGGTATAGACCGTGGCGTGGGTATCGCTGGGTGGGGCCACCGCGGCTGGGGCGGTCACTTCGACTTGCTGGGGAGCATCGTCCGTATACCGGTCGGGATTGGTGATGAACCGCTCTCGGCATTTGGCTGAGCAGAAGTGATACTTCGTTCCGCCATGCAGAGCGTGGTACGGCGTTCTAGCCGCGGAGACCTGCATACCGCATACCGGATCACGAACCGAGTCTGGACCATCGCTGGCACCCTGCGGCATCGCCTTGCCGGCTTCATCGTGGGAATGAGGGGACATGGATCACTCTGGGCTGGAAGAAGGGATCGCGAGCAAACTGTCAGCTGCGTTGACCGTGCAGGACGTAAGGCTGCGTGGTGCCATCGGGCAGTACAAATTCCACCGTATAGGGTTGAACACGTCCGTCGGGCATCTCCATGCCAGGAGAACCGGCAGGCATCCCCGGTAGCACTAATCCGCGGCCTACCGGGCGCTCACGCAGCAGGCGCAGGATGTCCTGCACCGGCACATGACCTTCGACGATGTAGCCATCGATCTCGGCGGTATGGCACGAGCCGCGTCCATAGGGCACGCCCAAGCGCGCCTTGATGGGGTTGAGGTCTTCGCTGTTGTGCACCTCAACCGTAAAACCTGCTTTCTCCAGATGCTCCACCCACAGTTGGCAGCAACCGCAGGTCGCACTCTTATGTACTTTGACCAACGGCAACGGACGCTGCGGTTGAGTGACCTGCTGCGCAGCCGCCGATGTCGGAGATTGGGCGTCCGATGCCGCCTCTGAATTGACAGCCGATTCGGGGCGCGCGCATGCGGTCAGCGACAAGGCCGTGGCCAGCAGAAAGAGACAGCTGCGTGAAGTGTTCATCATGCTTCCTTAAGAGATGCCCGAGCGCCGAGGCGCTCGGGCGTGGAGCCGGGGCAGCTCCATGAAGGGATCAATGCTGGTGATCGTGGCCGTCATCGGCCTTGGGAGCTGGCTCGGCTGGTTTGGCTGGCATGGAGCCGTGCTGATCGTGCTCGCCCTCGGACTTGGCCTGCGCAGGTTGCTTTGCCGGCTCGGCCGCATGCACGTGCGTCTTGCCGTCGGCATGCACATGCGTGGTGCCTTCCTTAGGCTTGCTCATGTCCATGCCCATGCCACCTGCTTCATGCCCCTGGCCATGGCCATGGCCATCACCCATCTCTTCGCTATCACCGCCGCCATGGTGATCTGCACCCGCTTCCTCGCCATGCGAGTGCCCGCCGGTCTCACCGCCACCGTGTGAATGGCCATCACTGCTGGCTACCAACGCCTGGTAGCCGGCCTTGTCCAGCTTGGGCAGCTTCTGCAGGAAGGCCGACATGTTCCAGATGAACTCATCGTCCATGCTGCCGCCCCACGCAGGCATGCCGCTGGCCTTGATGCCGTGCTTGATCACCCAGAACGCCTCAGCTGGACCCACCGGGTGCTTGCTTAGGTTTGGTGGCGCGGGGTACAGACCCTTGCTCATCTCGGTGGCCGCCGCATCTGGCGAAAGATGACAGGTCACACACATAGCGTTGTAGTTGCCCGCACCCTGGCGGATACGCTCAGGATCATCCAGGTTCGTGGGTACCTGAAGCTTGGCGGCGCGCACCTCAATGGAACGCTCACGCGCCGTTTCAAGTAGCGCATACACCGGGCGACTATGCGGATCATCAGCGGCCACGTTGTACACGCCCAGAGAGACCGCGGCAGTTGCCGCGACCGCAACCAATCCCACGCCGGCACCGAGCCATACCCACATCCTTTTGTTGGATTTCATTGTCAGTTCCCCTTAGAACCAGGTACGAAGGCCGATGACCAAGCGCGTGTCTTCAAAAGACTCGCCATGCTCGCGTCGCATGTCTGCGGTATTGCCAAACGCACGCTCGTACACCACGCCGATGTAGGGAGCGAACTTTCGGGTGAACTCATAACGAAGTCGCAGGCCCGCCTCAGCGGTACTCAGACCCGAACCTATTCCGCGCAATGGATCGTTCTTGCCATACGCCGTGACCTCCACCAGCGGCTGCAGGATCAGCCGATTGGTCAGCAGCAGTTCGTACTCGGCCTCGACATTGGCAGCAGTCTGGCCGCCTTCGCCGAGATAGGCTGTGGCGGATACTTCGAACTTCATCGGTGCCAAGCCCTGTACGCCGATAGCGGCGAAGTTCTGCGAAGCCCCCGGCTTGAAGTCATGGCGCACACCGGCCACCACATCCCACCACGTGGAGATACTGCGGCCGTAGAGCACTTCCAGATCAGCCGACTCGGTCTGACCATCTGTGCGTTCGCCTTCACTGCGGAACCAGACGCGATTGAGGTCCGTACCGATCCAACCCTGACCCTCCCAACCCAGCCCGGTGCCCGGATCGGCATCCCAGGCTTCCAGGCGATTGAGCAGTACGTAGCTCTTGATCGAATTGTCATGCACCGGATGCGCGTGTGCGGGCGCGATGGCCGCCTGACGATCAGCCTCGGTCACCGCAGGAATCGGGGTGCGCGGCTGCGTTGGTGCGACAGGCCCATGTCCCATCTGACTGTGGTCCATGCCCTCCATCGATTGCATGCCAGCTTCTGGCGTAGCGGATGCGGGCGAACCGTGGCCCATCTGCGAATGGTCCATCCCCTGCATCGCAGGCGTGGACGTGCTGGAGGCGTCGGACGCAGCGGGCTGTGCCATCTGACTGTGATCCATGCCCTGCATCGGCTGCGTCTGCGCTTTGGGCGCTGCAGGTGTACTCGCGGGCGAGCTGTGCCCCATCTGCGAGTGGTCCATGCCCTGCATGGCAGGCTCGGCTGCTTGAGCCGGCGGCGCGGCATGGCCCATCGCCGCATGATCGATAGTCGCTTCGCTGGTCTTGGCCGGTGTTGTAGGTTTGGGGGCTGGCGCAGGCTTTGATGTCGGCGCCTGATGTGCAGAGTGATCCTGAGCCTGGGTCTGCGCGCCCTGCTCCATCGGCATGGAGCCGTGCTGCATGGATTGGGCGCTGGCCGCATTGGCCAGGGCCAGCGAGATAGCCAGGGTCAGCGCAGTCAGGGTGGTATTGCGTCTATTGATGTTCATTCGTCGACCCTCACCGTGCGCATCATTCCGGCTTCCATGTGATAGAGCAGGTGGCAATGGAACGCCCAGCTGCCCAACGCATCGGCACGCACGCGATACGTACGTCGGCTGCCTGGCGGCATGTCCACCGTGTGCTTGCGCACCATGAAGTTGCCGCTATCGTCTTCCACATCGCTCCACATGCCGTGCAAATGGATCGGGTGGGTCATCATCGTGTCGTTGACCAATACGATGCGCATGCGCTCGCCGTAGTTCAGCCGTAGCGGCTCGACATCGGAAAACTTCTGACCATTGAAACCCCAGGAGAATTTCTCCATGTGTCCGGTCAGATGCAGCTCGATCTCGCGACCGGGGTCGCGTCCGTCAGGGTCTTCAAAGGTGCTCTTGAGCATGGAATACGTCAGTACATGACGGCCGTTATCGCGCAGGCCATTGCCCGGATCGTCCAAGCGCGAAGTCACGCTCATGGCTTGGTTGTCCAACAGCGGATTGTTGGTCTCGCTGGCAGGGTGTGATTGCATGCCCCCATGCTGCATGCCGGCCATGGCACCATCGCCGGCGGCAGGCATCGCGTGACCCGCATGGGCCGAGGCCTCATTGCCGCTGGCAGGTGGGGTCATGCCGGGCATGCCCATGGCTGCACCACAGCCGCCTTCCATGCCCTTGCTGCCGCCAGACATATCCATCGATCCATGATCCATGCCCATGTCTGCCATCGTCAGCAGCGGCCGGGGATCCACAGACGGAAGAGGCGCGCGTAGTCCTTCGCGCACGGCGAGCGTGCCGCTGACGTAGCCGGTGCGACCGGAGTCCTGGGCAAAGATGGTGAATGCGTCCTGCCCGGAGGGCTCCACGATCACATCGAAGGTTTCTGCTACTGCAATGCGGAACTCGTCGACCGAAACCGGATGGACGTACAAGCCATCCGCCGCGACCACGGTCATCTTCAACCCCGGAATACGCACATCGAAGTACGTCATGGCAGAGCCATTGATGAAACGCAGACGCACCTTCTCGCCACTGCGGAACAACCCGGTCCAGTTGCCCAGAGAGGTCGTGCCGTTCATCAGGTAGGTGTAGGTGTTGGCGTTGACGTCGGACAGATCCGTGGGCGTCATTCGCATCACGCCCCACATCTTGCGATCTTCCAACGTGGCCGACAGACCATTGCGCTTCACATCGCGCGCGAAATCGCCGACCGTGCGCTTGTAGTAGTTGTCATGGCCCGGCATCTTCTTCAAACGATCGAACAGGGCCGTCGGGTCCAGGTCTGTCCAATCGCTCAGCATCACGACGTAGTCGCGATCGAAGCTGAAAGGCTCTGGCTCCAGTGGATCGATCACGATCGGTCCATAAAGCCCAGCTTGTTCCTGGAAACCTGAGTGGCTGTGGTACCAGTAGGTTCCGCCCTGATGCAGGGTGAACCTATAGTGGTAGGTCTCACCACGTCCGATGCCGTCAAAGCTCAGGCCCGGCACGCCGTCCATGTTGGCCGGCAGAATGATGCCGTGCCAATGGATGGAAGTATCCGTGCCATGGAGGGAGTTGGCCGGCAATGCATTGGAGACACGCAGGTTGACCGTGGTGCCTTCCCGCCACCGCAGCAACGGCGCCGGAACGGACCCGTTGACCGTGATCGCGGTGCGGGTCTTGCCGGTGAAGTTCATCGGCGTCTCGCCGATGGTCAGGTCAAACTCGGTGCCCGACAATACGTTGGCTTGTCCGGGGCCCTTGAGCGCCCAACTGGCTTTGGGCCAGAACCCCAATCCTGCGACTGCGCCTCCCAAGGCCAAGCCTTGGACAAATCGCCGCCGCGAAGGCAGCAGCGGTCCACCATGTGGACCACGAAAATCATCATGCGACATGTAAATGCTCCAAGCGTCGTGTTGCCACCGGCAGGCGGTGGTACAGAGCGGGTGGCTGGCCTATACAGGCATGCAAGCCACACCAACGGCGCCATTGCGGCGCCTAGGGACGCTTAGCCGATCGGTGGTCGGATCAGATGACGCAAGGCAGGCGCCGGATGCCCCAAGGGCAGCGGCATGACATCCAGGCCCAAGGCCAGTTGTACCGAAACATGCAGGCGCGCAGGCAATGCGCTCGCGCACGCGTGCACGCAGGCGCACCGGCACGCAGACGACTTGCAACAGTCGGGGCCGGCATGATCGCCGTGCCCAGTGCCAGCCTTTTCAATCGATGTGGCATCGGGATGATGCTCAGCACTGTGATGGGCGACGCAGTCTTCGTCGACTTGCACCGCGGCAGCGACTTCGCTGGCCTGCTCTTCCATCACCGGATTCATACTGACCGACGCAAACGCCGACCACGCCCCGTTAAGCACGAGCATGGCGATCAGGATCAGTCGCAGTAGAAGTGAGGAGGCTGACACGGGCGACATGGTAAATCACTTTAGACAAGGCGCGCGTGTATCGGTCGTGAACAAAATCTCAGGCAGGCCTGAGATGCCGCGCCCCGTTAGTCGCGCTAGCCGCGCCCACTGGTGTTCCATCCGGGGGCGCTCCAAAGGGCCGGGTTGAAGCGAAGTGCTGCCCATAAAGCGAGCGACCGTACGGCCTACTTCTCGGATGTGCTCTCGATCAGCTTCACCAGCTCGCGCTTCTGCTGCTTGCTGAG
Organism: Pseudoxanthomonas sp.; assembly: GCF_035999195.1. Lineage (NCBI taxonomy): Bacteria > Pseudomonadati > Pseudomonadota > Gammaproteobacteria > Lysobacterales > Lysobacteraceae > Pseudoxanthomonas > Pseudoxanthomonas sp. The sequence continues at coordinate 149,858 of NZ_DASYGY010000009.1, read as the reverse complement.
CGAGCCCCAGCGTAGGAGCAACTTGGCCAGCAGATCATCATCGGTGTACAGCAACGCGGCGGGGATCCCCAACGCTTGAGCCAACCGCTCAGCGGTCTCCAGCTTCGGCTCGTGCTTGCCACGCTCGTACTGGTTGATTCGGGGGCTGGCCACGTGAGGATCCAGACCGGCCCGGATGCCCAACTCCTTCTGCGACAAGCCCGTGTGCAGGCGGGCTTGTTTGAGGCGTCGAGCGAAGGTCGGTGTTGAGTCGACTGACAAAGTCACGCGCGCACCCCATGGAGACCCCATAAGGATGGCGGATGTACCCTGCCTTGCATACTAAGATATTCTTAGCTTTGAGGCAACCGGCGACCCCGGTAGCGCTGCCATCGCCAGGAGCCACGCCGCTCCCTCACCCCCGGAACCCGCATGCCCGGAACCTCGTCAATGACGCCATCTGGGGTCGCCAGCATCGAGGCGTTGGGGCTTCGTGGCACCCTTTTCCTTGCCGCGCTGCTGGCCGCGCAGCTACGACGCATACCGGTGGCGCCCACACGCCGCTCCACCTTGCTGGTGCTGGACGCCTTGCGAGACTTGGCCCTGATCCAAGTTCCCTGGCCAGCGGATCGATGGCAGATCCGACCCGATGCCGAGGTCACGCCCATCGAAGATCTGCAATGGGCTTTCGCCTGGTCTACCCACGAGCGCAGGCACCTGCTCCCGGTGCTGGAAGACCAACTCGGTGATATGGCACACGATGTAGAACTGGCGGACGCAAAACTAGAGCTGTGGGATGAACTTGCACTCTGGGAGACCGAGCAGTTTCTAGAGCAGCAATTGCTCAAACATCACTTCGACCCAGGCTGGGCACGTGATGTGGGGTTCGTGTTTCAATCCGGACCGCGGGGTCTGCCGATCGCGCAGTGGCGCTATTGTTGCTGGGCGGCGGTACGCCAAGGCGCGTCGGTGGCAATGCGTCTTGGCGTGCACGACAGCGCCCATGTGCGCGAGGCCATCTTTCAAGAGGTCAAGAAGCGCTTGCGCTACCTGATGACCAGTTCGCCCCAGCAAGGCATGTTCAAGCCCTACCATCTGGCACCGGAGTCCTCAGTAGCCAAGCTGTTCGTAGACTGGGTCGTACCTATGGAATGGGCGTACTGGACTGGGGAGCGCTATCCCGGCCGCTAGCAGGCAAACGAGTAGCCTCGTTAGTCCGCTCCCCCACCCTGCGTACTGCTGCGCCGGGTTCTCTTCACCGTATTTTGTGCCGGCGTCAGTTGATTCAGCAGGGGCTCCAGCGCTTCAAGACGCGCGTTGGCACGCAACGCATCGGCTTCAGCGCTCTGGCGGCGCTCACGCTCCTGCGCAAGGGTGTCTTGGACTTGAGCTAGCTCGCTGCGCAGGGCATCCAAGGCCTTGACGTCAGTCTTCCAGCGCTCCTGCAGTGCCATGTGGTCCGTTGCGGTCTGGCGCAACGCCACGATCTCGCTGTGTTGGCCTTCGTGGACCTGCCTCAACTGGACAAGCTCACGCTCAATCCGCCCATGGCGCTCCAGCCATTGGCCATTGTCGCGGTTAAGCACCAACAGCTCCTGATTCTTCGCGCCCAAGGCTTCATTGGCCTGACGTAAGGCTACTTGCAGCTCTTGGATCTGATGCTCGTGACGGCGAAGCTCTTGCTCGCGCTGCTCTTTGGTTGAAGCGCGGTAGTGCTCGAGCGCTTCCCGGGCGTGGGCATGCTTGTCCTCCAGAGAACGCGTATGCGCCTCGTAATCAGCCAGCCGCACCGTCATGCCGGCGATGCGCTCATTCAACTGGGCGATTTCCGCGACCTTGTCGCGCAGATTCTGCTGAAGTAGGGCGTGAGCGGCTTGCTCTTGCGTCAAGCTGGTCTCAGTGCGCTGCAGCTGACTGCCCAGGGCAGCGGCTTCCTGTTGGGCGGTGGAAAGCGCTTGTTGCTGACGCTGGAGTTCGGCCCCATGGCGTTCTCGCTCCCTGGTGAGGATCGCTTCTGCCTCCTCTTGAAGTCGCGCAGCCAGGCGCGCGACCAAGTCTTGCAAGGCCTCACTCACGGCCACCGCACGTGACGGACCGCCGCCCTCCTCCTCTTCCAGTTCACGCAAGTAGCGATGGATCGTGGTCTTGGAGCCCGTGTTGCCCAGAGCCACCCGAACCGCGTCCACGGAAGGCTTCTTGCCTTGGGCCAGCAGCGCGTCACGCGCTTTCTGGACATCCCCTTTGTAGAGTCCTGCGCGCGCCATGATGCTGTTCTCCAATTATTTCGTAATGTATTACATACCATGTAATTACATACTAATAAAGAGTGCAGGCGGCCGTTCGGCGGCGGCTTTGCTCAGGCGGGATAATGTTGAATTATCCCGCGTGATCGGCCGCCAGCCGCCTCCGGGGTGTCTCACCCGTACGAAATCCGCCCCACTGGCCCGGTTTAGTATGAACGCCATGCCGGCGTGTCCGGATGGCTCCGGGCGCCGTGCTCGCGCTGCAGTCGTACAGGGATGAACCATGCCGATCGAACGAGTCGTCATCGAGAACTTCAAGGCGTTTGGCCACCTGGATTTGCCGCTCAACCCCCACATGAACCTGATCGTGGGCAACAACGAGGTCGGCAAGTCCACGCTATTGGAAGCTATTCATGCTGTCGTGACCGGCCAATTGCACGGACGAGGCATCGCCTACGAAATCACCCCCTACCTGTTCCACCAACCGGCTGTCGACGAGTATCTGGCACGTCTGCGGGATGGACAGCCTGGTTCGCCTCCGCGGATCGTGATCGAGGCTTACCTCGGACGGGATGCCACCCTGGCTTCATTGCGGGGTACCAACAACTCCCTCGGCGCTGACATGGCCGGCATTCGGCTGCTGATCGAACTCAACGAAGACTATCGCCCCGAGTTCGATGCCTATTTGCGCGAGCACCAGGGGGGCAGCTTGCCGGTGGAGTACTACACCGTCCGCTGGTATTCCTTCGCCAACAATGGCGTCACCGCCCGCGGCATCCCATTCGACTCCACGATAATCGATACCACCAGTGCCAAGACCTTTTCAGGCACGGATCGCTACATCGGCAGCATCATCGACCAGGTGCTTTCTCCGGCTCAGCGCGTGGCCTTGTCGCTGAGTTATCGCCGCATGCGGCAGAGCTTTTCCCAGGAAACGGACGTGGCGGCCATCAACACGTTCCTGGCCGAAAATGCGGGCGATGTCAGCAATAAGACGCTGACCGTGGGTGTGGACACCTCGGCGCGGTCGACGTGGGAGGCCAGTCTGTCTCCCTACCTGGACGATCTTCCTTTCACCCACGCCGGCAAAGGCGAACAGAGTGCGGTCAAAATGAAACTGGCCATGCGCGCGGCCGGTGCTGCGCACGTGCTGCTGGTAGAAGAGCCCGAGAATCATCTGTCCTTCTCCAGTATGACCCAACTGATCGACAAGATCGCAGCTCTGTCCACCGCCCAGCAAGTCATCATTGCAACGCATAGCAGCTTCGTGTTGAACAAGCTCGGCGTGGACAACGTGATCCTCTTCAGTGCACGCGGACACATAAAACTGGACCAACTGCCGACCGATACGCACGACTACTTCATGAAGCTGCCGGGTCATGACACCCTGCGGTTGATCCTGGCCAAGCAGGCGATCCTTGTCGAGGGCCCCTCGGACGAGTTGATCGTCCAGCGAGCCTTCAAGGATCACCACGGCGTGTCGCCGTTGGCCCGTGGCGTGGACGTGATCTCGGTCAACTCCCTGGCCTTCAAGCGATTTCTGCAGATCGCCCAACGCCTGGATATCCCAACCGCTGTCGTTACCGACAACGACGGCGACGTAGCCCTGCTGCAGGAACGCTACGCTGATTTCCTGAACTACATCTACTATGACTCCGATGAGGACGCACCCTCGCTGGAGCAACAATTGATCAAGGCAAATACGCTGGCGCAATTGAATCTGGTGTTGGATAAAACGTTCGCCGATGAGGCGGCGCTGTTGAAGTTCATGAAGGGCAACAAGACCGATACAGCGTTGGCCATCTTCAATAGTCCCCACTCGATCGTGTTTCCGGACTATGTCCAGCGTGCCATCGCCTAATCAGGTACTGCTCTCGGCGGCCGGTTCGGGCAAGACGACGATGTTGGTGCGCCAGTCCCTGGCGCGCCCGCAACGCCGGATCGCCATCCTGACCTACACGCTTGAGAACCTGGAAGAGATCAGGCGCGCGTTTGAACGGCAGGCTGGCGCCGTGCCGGCGCACGTGTCGCTCTACAGTTGGTACAGCTTTCTGCTGCGCGAGTGCATTCGGCCCTATCAGGCGGCGCTGTGTGCCCAGCCCCGCGTGGAGTCCATCCTCTTCGTTGAGGGCAGGACCAACAATCGTGCTCCCCGTAGTCAGGTGGCTCGTCACTATCTGGCCGGCGATCGAATATATTCCGATCGCGCCGCTGACTTTGCCGTGCGCTGCGATGAGATTACCCAAGGCCGTGTCATCGAGCGTTTGGCGGCCATGTACGACGAGCTCTACATCGATGAGGTCCAGGACTTGGCCGGCTACGACCTGGACCTGGTCGAGCGCCTGCTCTCCAGCGGCATCGAGATCACGCTGGTGGGTGATACCCGCCAGGCGACCTACGCCACCAACCATTCTCCGCGTCACCAGCAATACCGTGGTGTGGCCATGATGGGGCTTTTCCAAGCCTGGCAGGCGCGGAACTTGTGTCAGATCCAGCATCGGGTGATCAGCCACCGCTGTGCGCAGTCGCTGTGTGATCTGGCCGATGCGCTGTATCCGCAGATGCCGCGCACCGAGTCAGGAAATAGCGAGCTGACCGGGCATGAGGGCATTTATGTGGTGGCACCCACTCTGGTGCAAAAATATGTACTGCAGTTCGCGCCCACCGTCCTGCGTTACGACCGGCGGGAAGCCTGCGATGGCTATCCTGCGGTCAACTTTGGACAAGCCAAGGGACGGACATACTCCCGCGTGCTGATCTATCCCAATGGCCCCCTGGCCCAGTTCCTGCGCACCGCTGACGCCTCCCGTATCACCTCACCGGCGAAGTACTACGTGGCGTTCACGCGGGCCCGGCAAAGCGTGGCCTTTGTCCTGGCAGGCGCCTGCGCCTGGCCAGGGCACCAAGTCTATGAGTCCCGAGACTAGTCGGGTGCTGCTCCCACGCTGCCGGCGCGCCCGGTGGGCTGCACAAGGCGTTGGTGTTCGGCCTGGCCTTTGGCCTGCTGGCGCTCTCTGGCGCACTGCTATGGCGAGCACGCGCTCCTCCGTGCCCAGCCGACCCCAGGCTGGCCGCCACCTGCACGCGATTGCGACGGATCAGCGTTTGGGTTGTGGGGCGTAGCAGCGCTCAGCACGACCTTGGGAACGGTGTTTGCCTTCGGTTGGATTGGTTGAGGGTTCGGAGGGCGGCAATGCCGCCCTCCGCTTTACCTCTTTTCGATAGGCCCACGGGTCGGTTGCGCCGGTGCCGGCCCGGGATCGTTGAATGTCAGGTGTAGTTCTGTTACGCCGAACTGAGTGGCGAGAATCTGGCCCACGACGGCCTGCACTGTGGCCAGGTCCACCGCCGATGAGGCCACTGTCACCGTGGCCTGAATGCCCAGCCCGGATGCGGCAGGCATCCACCGCAGATCGTCGACCGCCTTCACCCCGGGATCGGCGAACATCGCCGCACGCACAATTTCCAGGTCAGGCTTGGGCATGATGCTGCCTCATGCGAGCGCCGTGGTCGGGAGAACGGGCCGGTCGCGCTCACGGTGTAACCACCGGTACAGCACGGGCAATACAAACAGGGTCAAGGCGGTCGAGGACAAGATGCCACCGATCACCACGGTCGCCAGGGGCCGCTGGACTTCCGAACCCGCACCGACATTGAGAGCCATCGGCAAGAAGCCCAAAGAAGCCACCAGCGCGGTCATCAGCACCGGACGCAGCCTGCCGAGCGCACCATCGCGCACGGCCTCATCCAGCGGATCGCCTTGTTCGCGCAGGCGTCGGATGAAGGCAATCATGACCAAGCCGTTCAACACCGCCACGCCCGATAGGGCGATGAAGCCCACGCCGGCGGAGATGGACAACGGAATTCCGCGCAGCGCCAGCGCGATGACGCCGCCGGTCAGCGCCAGCGGTACCCCGCTGAACACGATCGCAGCGTCCTTTGCCGACCCAAAGGCCATGAACAGCAGAGCAAATATGAGAGCCAAGGTGACCGGAACGACTACGGAAAGGCGCTGGCTGGCGGAGATCAATTGCTCGAACGTGCCTCCATAGGCCACCCAGTAGCCTTCCGGCATCTTCACTTCCTCGCCGATTTTGGTGCGCAAATCTCCCACGAAACTTCCCAGATCGCGTTCGCGCACATTGGCCGTGATGACCACGCGTCGCTTGCCGTTCTCGCGGTTCACCTGGTTCGGTCCACGCTCGACTTGGATGGTAGCGACCTCACGTAACGGCACGGTCCGAGGGCTACCGCCACGCCATGTCGCCTCACGGCTGGACTCATCGGGACTATTGTCCTCGGGCAAGGGAATCGGCAGGTCTGCCAGCACCGCCGGATCTGAGCGCAATGTTTCGGGTAGCCGGACCACGAGAGCGAAGCGACGATCGCCTTCAATGAACTGGCCCGCTACCTGACCACCGATAGCGGTGGCCACCGTCTCCTGCACATCTCCTGGATTCAATCCATACCGTGCCAGCGCTACCGGGTCTGGGGTTACCGTGAGCAACGGCAGTCCGCTCACTTGCTCAGACTTCACGTCCTCAGCACCAGGCACTTCACGCATTGCCCGCTCGATGCGGCCAGCAAGTCGTGCGAGCTGATCCAGATCATCGCCATAGACCTTGATCGCCACGTCCGAGCGGACGCCGGAGATCAGTTCGTTCGTGCGCATCTGGATGGGCTGGGTGAACTCATAGTTGCTACCGGGGATTTTCTTGGCGGCTTGCTCCAGTTCTTCGATCAACTCTGCCTTGGGCTTGCGGGGATCTGGCCACTGATCCCGCGGCTTGAGCATGAGGAACGTGTCGGCCATCGAGGGGGGCATCGGATCGGTGGCTACCTCGGCGGTACCGATCTTGGAGAAAATGTTGGCCACCTCGGGAAACTGCGCCAATCGCTTCTCCAATGTTTCCTGCATCGCCACCGATTGCTCCAGACTCGTGCCTGGAATCCGCATCGGCTGCAGCGTGATGTCGCCCTCATCCAGGCTGGGCACGAACTCCGATCCCAGCCGCGTGGCCAGGATGCCGCACGCGACCACCAGTACCGTGGCGCCGCCCAGTACGGCCAATCGACGGCGTAGCGCCCAATCCAGCAGCGGCGTGTAGCGAGCTCGTGACCAGCGCATCAGTCGGTTATCGTGCTCGGCCACGCGTCCACGCAGGAAGGTTGCAATGGCCGCTGGCACGAACGTCAGCGACAGCATCATCGCGCCGGTCAGCGCCAGGACGACGGTAATGGCCATGGGGTGGAACATCTTCCCCTCGACGCCGGAGAGGGCAAAGATCGGCAGATAGACGGCCGCGATAATGCCCAGACCGAACAGGCTCGGTCGAATGACTTCCGCCGTTGCCGAAGCCGTCAGGTCATATCGCTCTTGATCGTTGAGTTGCCTGCCCAGCGCATTCTGCGCCTCGCCGAAACGACGCAGGCAGTTCTCGATGATGATGACCGCACCATCCACGATAAGCCCGAAGTCCAACGCGCCCAGGCTCATCAGATTGCCCGATACGTTGCCTCGCACCATGCCGATGATGGTGAACAGCATGGCCAGCGGGATCACAGCTGCGGTGATCAACGACGCCCGGACATTGCCCAGTAACAGGAACAACACCACCACCACCAGAAGCGCGCCTTCGATCAGGTTCTTGGCAACGGTCCCTATGGTGCGATCTACCAACGCCGTGCGGTCATACACCGCCTTGGCGTGCACACCTTCGGGCAGACTGGCGTTGGCAGCCTCCAGCTTGGCCACAGCGGCCCGAGAAACGTCGCGACTGTTGGCGCCAAACAGCATAAAGGCCGTACCGACGACCACCTCATGCCCGTTCTGCGTGGCCGCGCCGGTGCGCAGCTCCTTGCCTTCGCCAACGGTGGCGACATCGCGCACGCGGATCGGGACGCCATCACGACGATCCAGCACGATGCTGCCGACCGCGTCCACATCCCGTAGCTGGCCCGGTACGCGCACCAGGAACTGCTGCCCGTTGCGCTCGATGTAGCCGGCTCCCACGTTCTGGTTGTTGCGCATCACCGCGCCAACAACGTCTTGGAGCGTGAATCCCAGGGCTACCAGTTGCGCTGGATCGGGAGTGATGTGGATCTGCCGTTCAAAGCCACCGATGGTGTTGACCTCGGTCACCCCAGGCGTGGTGCGCAGTTGCGGGCGGATCACCCAATCCTGCAGCGTCCGCAGGTCCGTGGCCGTGTACGGGGAGCCATCGGGCTTGCGGGCATCGGGCTCGGCTTCCACCGTGTACATGAAGATCTCACCTAGACCGGTAGAGATCGGCCCCATCTCAGGATCTAGCCCCTCAGGAAGCTGAGACGTGATTTGCTGCAGGCGCTCGGCGACCTGCTGGCGCGCGAAGTACAGGTCCGTCCCATCCTTGAAGACGACCGTCACCTGCGATAACCCATAGCGAGACAACGAGCGGCTGTAGTCCAACTGGGGCAAGCCGGCCATCGCCGTTTCAATGGGGAATGTCACCCGTTGCTCGGCTTCCAGCGGCGAGTAACCTGGCGCCTGGGTGTTGATCTGGACCTGGACGTTGGTGATGTCAGGCGTGGCGTCAATGGACAGCTGACGATAGCTCCACACGCCGAGCGCAATAAGCGCTGCGGTCAGTACCAGCATCAGCCAGCGATGGCGAATGGAAAAATGGATGAGGCGTTCGAGCATGGCGGGCCTCACTCTTCTTCTTCGACGGTGGACTTCTCGATGTCGGCCTTGACCAGGAAGCTCTGGGCCACCACCACCTGCTCACCGGCCTTCAGGCCTTCTAAGACTTCCACCCGTTCGGCGTCGCGTCGGCCTAGCTTCACCGGGCGCGTGTGATAGACCTCGCCCTGTTGCACGTACACCACGTCCCGATCTTCGGCGGTCTGCAGCGCGGTCACGGGGACTACCAGATCCGCTTCTGCGCGATCAACGGTAATGCGTGCTTTAACGGCGGAACCTGGCCGCCAGCGTCCATCGGCATTGCGCAAGCTCGCGCGTGCGATCGTGCTTTGGCTGGCCGTGGCGGTGCCGGGCAGCACGCGTTCCAAGGTCGTCTGCTCGGAAACGCTATCACTCAATCGGCTCACGGTCACCGGCACACCAGCTTCGATGTGCCCGGCGTCCCGTCCGAAGATATGCAGATCTACCCACAAGGTGGACAGATCTGCGATCTCGAACAAGGGCGCGCCTTCGGCGGCAGACGTGCCGACCGAGGCGGTCCGCGCCATCACCACGCCGCTTATGGGGGCGGTAACGGAATAGGTCGTCAGGCTCAAGTTGCTCTCCACCGTCGCGAGCACCTGTCCTGCCTTGACCTGGTCGCCCACGCCTACGCGAACGGCACGCACAGGACCGGGGAAACGTGCAGTCACCAGGGCGATGCGACCTTCGACCGGCGTAAGCAGCCCTTGGACTTCATGCTCATCGGCGATCTGGCCAGGACCCACGCGGGCGGCGCGGATGCCGGCGGACTGTGCCGTTTGGGCCTCGATCGTGGTCTGTTGGGGCCGTTCTTCGTGCTCGCCTTGTTCTTCGGCCTCATGGCCTTCTTCGGCCTCGCCACGGGCATTGGGTGCCGGGCCACTACAAGCCGTCAGGGCCAATGTCAGGGCCAGCGCGATCCAGGGGAAACGGCTCATGGGGTCAACTCTCCGGAGGTGGCGGCAGCGGCAGAGGCAACCATGGCCTGGCCGGTGAGCCGTTGGATTTCGATGAGGGCACGTTGCGCATCGAGCGCGACGTCCAGTTGTTGCTGCAGAGCTGCGGTCCTTTCGGACTGCAGCTGCGCCCATTCCAGATAGCTGATGGCCCCAGCGCGATATGCACGCTCGGCCGCTTGCTCAGCCTTGGTCAGCTTGGGCAGCACATCGTCTTGAAGACGGGCCACTTCGTCACGGGCGACGGTGTAACGGCCGTGGGCTTCGACCAGGGTGGAATACAACGCCATTCCCTGCGCCTCACGTTCGATCGAAAGCACTTCCAACTCCGCCTCAGCGGCACGAATCTCTGGTTGCGCCCGGCTTCGAGCACCCAAAGGCAGCGAGATGCCCCCCACGAGCGCGGTGTCGCTTGTGTCCTGCATCCGACGCACGCCGACTTGCCAAGCCAGATCCGACGTGCCTGCTGTGCGAGCCAGATTCAAACGTGCTTCGGCAATGCGCCGCTCGTCGACAAACTGGGCCAGCTCGGGAGAACGCTGCAGTTCTGAGGAAAGGGTTTCCAGAGAACCGATCGCCGGTAGTGCGAGCGGGTTGCCAGCGACCGGCGCCGACACGGGTTCACGCTCCCCCCAGAGGGCGGCCAGATGCTGGCGTGCAGCGCTGGCTTGCTGGGAGGCCCTTGCTTGGGCCAGCTCGGCTCTTGCCAAGGCAGCCTGTGCAGTCAACAGCACCGACTCGGGTGAGGCGCCGGCCTGCACACGTTGACGAGCAGCGGCCACGGTACGCTGGCGCTGTTGGATATCGACTTGGGCAATCTTGGCGGCCTTGTCCGCTGCAACCAATGCCAGATAGCGCCGCGCCGTTTCAGCCAACAGATCCAGCCGACGAGCTTCCCGCTGAACAGCCAGCGCATCGATGCGGCTCTGCGCCAGGGCCCTGCGCGCATCCAGTTTCCCGCCTCGCTCCAGCACCGAGCTCAGACTCACGGTGAACTCGGCGCTGTCCAAGCCTCTCGCATCTCCGGTACCCAGGGCATTCTCCACCTCGGCACCCAATGTCCAAGGCGGGCGCTGATTGGCGCCCTCGTGCTCGGCCGCCAGTACCGCGGTACGTGCCTGCACCAGGCGCAGGTCTGGATGGGCTTGGGCAACGCGGTCGAATGCGTCGTCCAATGTCATGGGGTCGACCGCCCAGGCAGGTATCCCTGCACCCAGCAGCAACCAAGCGGCCAGCGCCGCACGTCGCACTTGCATAGCAACACTCCAGAAGTTCAGACCAAGGGTTAAGGACTGGCCTACGCCAGCGCTTGGCCCGCAATAGGCGGTCGGAACGGATCGACCAATGGCCCTGTGGGCACCGTCTCCACCGCGTGTGGCTCTACGGCCTGCTGCTGCGGAGCAGGAGGTGGCGCCCAAGTCATCGCCGGAGCGGCGACTGCGTGCGCGCAGCAATGCGCGAGTTGATGCAACTGATGGAGCGATTTGCCCAAGGCGCTCTCATCAGCGGCCGCGTGGGACGTCATCAGCACTGCGTGAGCGCCGGACCACGTATGGGCTGCCTCGTGCATTTCGCCCACCGCCGTAAGCACCGGGTGCCATATGGCACCCAGTGCCAGGCTCAGCGCCAGCAGCCAGCGGAACGCGGGCAGAGCTCGCACACGCATCTTCACGCGGTCGGCTTGCCCACTTGCGTGCTGGCCCGACGTGCGTCACGCAGGATCTCGATGGCTTCCTTGATCACGTACAAACCGATAAGGGTGCCAATCACATAGTCGGGATAGGGATTGGCCAGCCACCACACCAGTACGCCCGCAAGAATGACGCCGATGTTGGCCACCACGTCGGCTCGGGTAAACAGCCACGTTGCTCGCAGATGGACCTCCCCGGACTTCAGCGGCGAGAGCATGCGCAACACGATGACGTTGACTACAAGCGATAGCAGCGCGGTGCCGATCATCCATCCGCTGAGTGGTTCGGCGCCCTGTAGTACCCGTCGTCCGACCTCCACCAGCACGCCAATACCCAGCACCAGCAGAATGCTGCCACTGAGCCAAGCGGCATTGGCCTTGAAGCGGGCCGTGCGTCCGATGGCCACCAATCCAATGGCGTACGCGGTGGCATCAGACAGCATATCCAGCGCGTCAGCCAGCAGACCTGTGGAATGGGCAATCCAGCCGGCGATGCCACCAATGACGGCCATGGCCGCGTTGAGGACCAAGGCAATCCACAGTACACGTCGCTCCTGGGCGTTCTTGGCCTCGTGATGGCAGCCACAGTCACTCATCGGGTGTTCTCCATGTAATTACGCAGTTCTGAAGGAATCGGCATCGTGCGCAAGGCGTTTACCCGAGCGCCACCGGTATTGCCTTTAGGCATCCACACCCATGTCAGAGTCGCAGCGGCCATCAGGCGCAGCAGTTGTCCAGCCATTTCGCGCATGTCGTGGGCTTGCCACGCCCATCTTGCGAACGCCCAATGACTACGCACGTGCAAGCGCGTGCGGTGCTGCGAGAGCACGTGGGCCAATTCGTACCGTTTGTAGGCCGTCGTGAGATCGCCTTGTTGTAGCGCTTGATCGCCTTGCCAAAGATATTGCGCAAAGGCCGTATCCCGTTGATCTGGAGCCTCGTTAAACGGCCAGCACATCTGCGCCCAATAGCTGGCAGGCATCGTTTCCTCGCGCAACCCGACCTCGCCGGCGCGCAGCGTTTCAGGGCGATCAAGGAAGGTGCCGCACAGACGATCCCAGATCATGAAGAACTCGCCGAAGTTGACCTGGGCATCTTCATAGTCACGCTTGTGATGCCACCGATGTACTTCGGCCACGCCTAGCCAGCGACGTAGCGGGCCAACGCGGTAGTCCAAGTTGGCGTGTTGGAAAGCCAGTTGAACACTCATCAGTGTCAGCCACGCACTGATCACCAGCGGCGGCGCACCCAAGGCGACAGTCAACCCCAAGCCCGGGCCGGCCATCAGCAGTGCACTCAACGGGTGACGACGTTCTCCATTGAGCCAATACAAGCGCTCAGCGCTGTGGTGGATAGCGTGCAGTTTCCATGCCCATCGCACCCGATGACTGAAGCGGTGCATGGCATACAGGCCCAAGTCGATCACCAGCCCCGCCAGCAGCATCTGCCCGATCAGGGGCCACTGGGTCGGCCATAGGCTGCCGGCGGGCAGCAGGCCGCGAAAGGCATGCAATCCATAGGCGGTGCCGGCCAGCAGGCCAAAGTTGACGGCGCCATGCATCAAGTCGGCTTTGAGGTCGCCTTGGCTATGGCGCCATGACGGCTCGTAGGGCTGCAGCCACTCCAGCAGCGCCACCATGGCAATGCCCGCGGTCGCCAGGATCGCCAAGGTTGGCCAAGCCGGCAGGCCATCGGCCAATACTGCGGCCGTGCCGGCCAGAACCGCGCCCATCAGGGCGGGATACGCGGCATACCGGATCAGGCGTGAGCGCAACATGGAGAGCTCCGGACACGGGTAGAGGCGCGCGGGCGGGAGGCTGGCGGCTGGACAGGGGGCAAGGTAAAGTCCGTAGCTACTACAGAGTCAAGTCGCCACATGAAGATCAGTCAGGCCGCCGAGGCCAGTGGGTGCCATCTGGAAACCATCCGCTATTACGAGCGGATCGGCCTGTTACCCCAACCTGGTCGCACCGGCAGCGGGTATCGCGTTTACGAGCCTGCCGATATCGAGCGTTTGCGCTTCATTACCCGCGGCCGGGATCTGGGTTTCAGTCTGGAAGAGATCCGCAGCCTGCTGCAGTTGTCCGGGGACGACCAGATGTCCTGCATGGACGTAGATCGGCTGGCACGCAGTCATTTGGCTGATATCCAGGCCCGGATGGAGGATCTGCGCAGGATGGCCCGGGAACTGGAGCGGGTGATCGCCAGTTGCCATGGCGGACAACGTGCCGAGTGCACGATCCTCTCTACGCTGCGACAACCGGCCGGTTGCGCGTCGGCGGAGTGCTGCCAGGCGTGAGCGATGTGGACCGCTACCTCGAAGCGGCCACGCGTCAGAACACGCAGCGCAGCTATGCCTCGGCGCTGCGCCACTTCGAGGTCGAATGGGGTGGCCATCTGCCGGCGACGCCCGATAGCGTGGCCCGCTATCTGGCCGAGCAGGCCCCCAAGGCAGCAATCAACACGCTGAAGCAACGACTGGCAGCACTGGCGCATTGGCACGCCGAGCACGGGTTCGTCGATCCCACGCGTACGCCGCTGGTACGCAAGGTCCTCAAGGGCATTCAGACGCTACACCCCCGAATCGAAAAGCAGGCCACGCCGTTGCAGCTGGCCCAGCTGACCCAAGTAGTCGGGTGGCTGGACCAAGCCACGCTGGCGGCCCAGGAGCGCGCCGACCACGCGTATGCCTTGCGTGCCATGCGCGACAAGGCGCTGGTGTTACTGGGCTTTTGGCGAGGATTCCGCGGCGATGAGTTGATCCGGCTGCAGATTGAGTACTTGGAACTGGTACCCGAGCAGGGAATGATCTGCTTCCTGCCGCGCAGCAAGGGCGACAGACAGTCGGCAGGCAATACGTACAAGGTGCCCGCTCTGTCGCGCTTGTGCGCGGTCAGTGCCACGCAGGCCTGGGTGCAGGCAGCCGCGCTAACTCAAGGCCCGCTGTTCCGGCGTGTCGATCAATGGGGCAACGTCGGCAGCCAAGGGTTGCATCCGAACAGCCTGATCCCCTTGCTGCGCGACCTGTTTCAGTCCGCAGGTCTGGAGGCCGTGGGAGGCTACAGCAGCCATTCCCTTCGCCGGGGCTTTGCGGGCTGGGCCAATGACAACGGCTGGGACGTGAAAGCCCTGATGGAGTACGTCGGATGGCGAGACGTGCACTCGGCCATGCGTTACATCCAGGGCCGCGATCCGTTCGCCCGCCAACGCGTTGAAGCCGGCCTCCAGGCCGCGCCGCCCCCCGCGCTCGCCTCGGCGGCGCTGCCAGCGCCGGCCGCGACCGTGAGCCTGACGCTGCGCCTGCTAGTGAGCCCGTTTACGCCCCGAGGCAGGGGCGCTGGCCGCGCTCGGGCACGCATTGAGGCGATGTGCCTATCCCCGTTTCAAGCCCATCGGCTTGATGCCGAGGGAAGCGAGTACCGACTCACGATGCCGGTGGTCGACGCCGCGGACATGGACGAGAGGATGGCCATGCTGCTGGATGAGATGCATCGCGTTGCCGATAACCACCACTGCTTTCTGGAAGCCTCCGTGCGCGCCGAGGACGGGCGTCACTGGGATTGACCTCAACCCTGACCAGGGCACTGCATGGCGACGCTGCACGAGACCGCGTATCCGCGCCTGAAACCTGATCCCACGGCCAAGGAACTGGACGAGATTTACACGCCCAGCGGCGGCGAAGTGCGCCTCGCACGTAGCATGGCGACCCAGCCAACCACTCAGTTGGCTGTGCTCATTCACCTGAAGATGTTCCAGCGGCTGGGCTACTTCGTGATCCTAGCCGATGTCCCAGAACGGATTCGGCAACATATTGCCCAGGCAGCCGGGCTGCGCCGGGCGCTATCCATCCGAGACTTGAATCGCTACGACGTCTCCGGCGCTAAACGCGCCCATATGGCGCGCCTGCGAAAGTTCCTGCGCGTTCGTCCGCTGGATGTCAGCGGGAGGGAATGGCTGGCAACGGTGGCCCAGGCCGCCGCTCAAACCAAGCATGTCATCGCCGACATCATCAACGTGCTGCTGGAGGAGCTGGTTCACCATCGCTTTGAGCTGCCGGGCTTCAGTACGCTGGAGAAGATTGCGGTTCAGGCCCGCGAGCAGGTGCATGAGCAGTATTACCGCAGCATCAATGAGGCCTTGACCGCGCCAGCCAAGAGCTTGATCAAGGAACTGTTGGCCGCACCGGCCAATGCCACATATACCGGCTGGAATGCGCTAAAGCGCGAGCCCAAACGGCCCACCAATAAGGAAGTGCGCTTTTATCTGCAACATATCCAACGCCTGCAACATCTGGCCCAGCAGTTGCCGGCCGTGGATATTCCGGTTCCGAAGCTGAAGCAGTTCCGCGCCATGGCGCGTGCGCTCGATGCCAGCGAACTGGCCGAACTCAAGCCGGCCAAGCGCTATGCCTTGGCGACGATCTTCATTCGGTCCCAGCACGCCAAGACATGGGACGATGCGGCCGACCTGTACATCCGGCTGATGCAGAACCTGGAGAACACGGCCCAGCAAAGACTGTTGGCCTACCAAGTAGAGCACGGCAAGCGTGCTGATACGCTTATCGCGCAGCTCAAGGAGATCCTGCATCCTGCACAACGTAGACCAGATGACACGCACGTTGGCCAGCCTGCAGGAGGAGGGGATGGAGTTGAATCCCGAGGTTCTGGGCGGCTTGTCGCCGTATCGGACCAGCCACATCAATCGGTTCGGAGACTACACGCTCGACCTGGAACGTAAGGTCGCGCCTCTCCAATTCACCGAGATCGTTTTGGAGCCCCACTGGACGCAGATCGCCGAGCCGAGAGGGTAGCGGACTCTGTCTATTCAGTTTCGACGCGAAGTGCTAATAGGCCACTTCGTGGCCTCAGCGGCGTATGAAGAAGAAAAGCACGCAACATCAAAAACTTAAAGCGGATTCGGCTGTATTTCTCACGAATCCCTGCCGACCCTCATACTTTTCCTACCCGCGATAACGATCCCTAATCGTTCAATCCGATTCATTGCCCAGAATCTCGGAGGTTATTCCGAACTGGTCTTTTCGCCATCAGCAGATGACGACCCCATGTCAGGGCTCGGTAGGGTGAATGAGCACGCTGGCGGAGTCAGTGCCCGACGGGACACCTCCCCAAGGCTATCGCCCATGCGATTGTCCCTCTACTTTCCGGGCGTGGCCTCGACCAGCTTGACCAGCTCGCGCTTCTGCTGCTTGGTCAGTGATCCCCACCGAAGCAGCAGCTTGGCCAGCAGATCGTCATCGGTATAGAGTAAGGCGGCCGGAACGCCCAAGGCCTCGGCCAGCTGCTTGGCCGTGGCCGAGCGCGGCTCATGGACGCCACGCTCATACTGGTTGATGCGGGTGCTCGCCACGTCGGGCTCCATACCAGCCAAAACACCCAGCTGAGCCTGCGTCAGGCCTCGTCCCAGGCGCGCCTGTTTCAGGCGCCTGGCGAAATTCGATCGCTTGTCAGCTGATTCGGACACACAGGCCTCGGGTCGCATCCAGATGAAAAGGATGGCCGAAGTGCCTGCCGCTGGATACTAAGTTAATCTTAGTATCCCTGCAATGCGGCCGGCTTCGATGACGCCTCACACGCTGGATGACCTGGGATTGCCTGGTGCCGTGTACCTGTGGGCCCTGCTTCAAGCTCACCAGCAGCGTTTGGCGATTGCGCCCACGACAGAGCTGGCCATGGAAGCCCTGCAGGTCCTGGCTTCCCATCAGATCCTGGCCCTGCCGGGGGAGGCATCAGTTTCGATGCTAGGAGCGCGGCAGACGCCGCTGGAGGGCATTCCATGGAAGTGGACCTGGAGTTCCTACCAGGCCGAGAGCGCCTTGCCGGCGATCGAGGATTTTCTGGCCTCGGTACCTTGCGACGAACTGGTCCTGACCCTAGGTGCGGAGTTGTGGCAACGCCTAGTGTGCGATGAGGCCCAAGCGTTCTACGCCGAGCAGTTAGTCCGCTGCCAATTCGACCTTCACTGGCAGCAGGACATGGCCTTTGCCCAGCGCCTGTCGCGCCTGTCGCTAAGCGCCGCGCAATGGCGATACTGCGCGTGGGCGGCGGTCCGCCAAGGCGCCGCGTTGGCGCGCCAAGGCACCCTGCCCGCCTCCCGGGTACGCGAAGGCATGTATGGCGAGATCCTGCGACGTGCCGCGGCAGTGGCGGCCGGTCGTTACGGCCGCTGTGGCTTCACCCCATCTTCGGTGCGGCCGCCGACGGCGCTGGCGCAAGGCTTTGCGTGTCAGTGGTTCAATCTCGGACCCACCTACTGGACCGCCCTGCCAAGTACCGAGGCCCTGCACCCTGCACTTATGACGTCTGGCTAGGCGCCCGGATACTTGGGGAACTTCTCGTTGGGATGCTTGGCCTTCCATTCCTTGTAGGCCGCGGTGCCCTCCCAGGCGGTAAAGGAGCGTGGCGGGCGCCCGCGGCCGCTCCACGTCTCCTGCGTGTGTGGCAACCAGTACTTGGGCGCCACCCCCTGATTGCCGGTGGACTTTTTGACCCGAGCGGCGTTGCTAGCCCCGACCGCTGCCACTATCTCTGCCTTTTGCTTGGCGCTGAAATGCGCGTTGTACTGGCCCACCAGATTCATAACCTCGGCAAAAGCATCAGCCGCCTGTTGTTGGCGCAGTTGGACTTCCTGCCGTTCCAGGTTGCGAAGTTCTTCTTCCAGCTTGGCTTTGGCCGTGGCGATGGAGTCCAGGGTGGGCTTACTCATGCGGTGTGGTGACCTTTGGAAAAGAAAGCAGCGGGAAATGGAGTGTAAACACCCTGCTGTGAGTGTGCTTGATGCCCGCTTGGATCGATCGCATCACTACCGAGAAGCGGACTCCTGGTCCGGCTGAACTGCGTGACCATATTGCCGCGCGAAATCACGACGCTCGCGCTCAGCAAGCTCTCCTAGTGCAGTATCGCAGGTACGACGCTCCTATGAAACAGCCATATCGCGCAGACGCCGCGATCGAAACGCAGCGCTGGCTTCACCGCCACATACTCTCAGGCGCACCGCTCTAGGCGGCACACTCACGGCAGGGCCCTGCCCCAATACAGCCAGCGCGCAGGTCCGATAGATTCGACAGCGCCTAGCGTACAAGTGAGCCTCCGGATTGCTGGCCCCTTCGCGGACGCCATAGTGGGGACCGAGCCCAAGGCGCATATCCCAGCCCAAACTTCCCTCAAACAACGCGTAGCAAGACGAGGAATCGCCATGGTGGACAGGCTCGACGGTTCCACTGTCCTCGTAGAGCCAGCGGACCTCATCAAATGCCTCGGCGCTCTCCAATAACTGCTGGGGGTCAGGATTTAACGTCAGGTCCCTGCCGCTGCAAAGCGGGAAAACAAACTCGAAGAAGAAGGCCATCAACGTGTAGCGGATGCAGTGCAGCTCTTTCGATGCCAGCACCATCAGCAGGATGGAGTGAAGATACTCCCCGATGCTCAGGTAATTATCCTCATCTCCGGCATGCAGAGCCTCCCTAAGCACCCAGACGGCCGCCACCAACGCTTCCAAGCCGCTGGCTCGCTCACATAGGCGATCGAGCGAGTCATCCCAAGATCGGGCGATGACGACTCGACCTTGTTCGAGGACAAACATGCAGTCGCGTATCGGATAAGGCAGCGAATCCAGCATCGCCACATCCATATGCCTCGGCCGCTTGCAATCGAGCATCCACCATAACCGCGAATTCAGCACTGCAGCGCTTCCGGGCACATGAACCTCAATCTTGCTGAGAGTGAGAGCACTTGGAACATGTTGTCCCTGCGCATACTTCGCCCAGAGGTTCTGGTGATGCGCTCCCTCCTTCACATAGGTTTCGGGCTGAAGCAGTCTTCCTACCGCATAGGGTGTAAGCGGTGCATCGCCAGGCAAATTGGCGCGTAAAAACTCAAACCATGCACTGACCCGTAGTACACCGATTACCTGCTCCATCAAGTAGGCACTATTTCCGGCATCAATCCGCCTGTAGATTTGCGCAATGCGCTTGGACTCGTACTCGGACATCAGTAGGCCGCCCAGTGGCTTATGACACCGCTAGAGTAAACCCTTTACTCCTACCTTCCCACGGAGCAACGCGCTAGCGTTGTCATGACATAGACCCGAAGGAGCATGTGTGTGGCGGAGCCTGCTGCATCTCCACTGGGACCAACACCTGAGGCGTTGGAAGACCTGCTGACGCGCGATCTGCTCCGTACCTATGGGCCCTTGATCGGCCAGGAGGAGCTTTGGCGGGCTCTCGGATACAGCTCGCTGGACGCTTTTCGCCAGGCGCAATTGCGTGGCACCGTGCCTGTGCGTGTGTTTGCCGTGGAAAACCGGCGCGGCAAGTTCGCTTTGGCCCAAGACGTCGCCAATTGGCTGGCGCACCAGTATCGCCGTTCTGGCGGCGACCGTCTTTTCACTTTTAGCTCAACCCAGTAAGTGCATCCGGGAGCTATGCCGCACTCCCGCTTCCGCGATAGGTGACAGTGCCGACCTCACGCAGGCACCTCAAGAGTATTTCAGACCAGCGGCCTAAGCCAGAAATGTTGACGCCCGGTGGCGACCGGGCGTCTTTAGAGCAGCGAACAGCACGAACGCGCTGATCCTACTCCCATTTCGCCACTTGGTACACCTCTTCCTATCTGGAAGTTCGGGTGCGGGAGAGAACTGCTTGGAGTAGCGCCATGAGCCCTATCCGTTCAAAGGTCGAGCCCCGGTATCTGGTGTTTTCCAGATTTGAGCCGCGTCCCTATCACTTGCCCGAAATGTATGTGCACCGGGTGGAAGTGATCCACGACGATACCTCGCCCCGTCCCCAGCTTGGCCGACGTCAGTACGAAGGCTACGCGGTCTATGACGTGGCCCGAAACCGTCTGGTTCGATTGTTTGTCTACCAAGAGCCAGAGCACGTGCTGACTGAGTGGCGACTGCCATTGCCCGATACCGTCATGGACGTTCCGGTCCTCTCGACACAGGTCCGCCCAACCCTTGGACTATTCACGACCGGAGCTCAGTCTTCCTCACGTGCATCTACCGAAGGTGGGGAAGCACGTGACTAGCCCCCTGAACCCCGAATCGCGTGCGTATTATGCAGAGGATCCGCACCCACCCCTAACTTCTCGCGCTCTTACCCCCCGTGAAGAGCGCAAGAACGACGTGTATTACTACCTGTCACCCAAGCACAAGATGCGGGTCGTTTCCGTCGTAGAACCCTGCCGACTTGCACTCGCGCTGGAGTATGAGTTCGATCCCGATGTGGTGAGCTACGTCGAGCGACCACGGTTCCTTTCAGTCGAGGATCGTCAGATCGAGTTGTGCTTCTGGGTCAGTCGGAGAAGCGGCGCCGAGAGTTTTTCCATCTTTCGCCGCCAGTCCAAGCCCAGCATTCAGGCTGTACGAGCCGAAGAACGTGTATGCAGCAGGCTCCTGGAAGCGGCCCGAACCGCCGGGTTGACACTGGCCATCCGCAAGCCCCAGTCGCTGATCTTGGCCAGGGTCGCAAATGCCACGCGCTTGGAATTGCTGCCTTACGTACAAGCGGCCGATGCCTTGGCAGGTCTCACCGTATTCACCGATGCCGTCCTTGAGCATATGCGGACCCATCCCTTCAGTTCCTTCCATGCCATTGAAAGAACCCTGTGCGGCCCGTTTGACTGGCGTGACGTGCGCAGCGCGACGTGCTGGCTCATCCATCGCGGCCTTCTCCATCTCGATGTGAACCAGCGCCTCATGGTCTCCACACGGGTGTCCTTGCCGGAGGCAGCCCATGCATGAGCTGAACCTCTTGGAGATTGGACAGTGGGATCAGTTTGAGCCCAGCGAATTGCTGCCTGATCAAAAGAATGCCTTCGACGCTCGGCGCAAAGCTGTACGCGCCGTCGCGGCGGGATCGTCCATGACGTCGGCGGCCAAACAGTATGGCGTCCACGTAAAGACGCTGGCAGCGACCATAGAGAAGGCCCGCACGATCGCACCAGACCGCAAGCCTTGGGGCTGGCGCGCCTGCATTCCCCATCGCGTCAGGCATACCAACACCGCCGAAGCCGATGAGTACCCAGCCTTTGCCGCCCCTGGTGCGTTCAAGGCTTTTCTGAAGAAGGCTACTGCCTTCCAGGAACTGCTGACCGACTACTCCGGTCCGCTTCCAGGCCGCAATGCTCCCAGCAGGAGGTTCGAATCCTTCTTCAAGAACCTGTGCAAGTGGATACGGGACAACGTGCCTAAAGATCGCTATCCCGCCAACGACAAGACCTACGCGCGTCGCAGCATTCTCGCATTCTTGCATGTGCAGCGCGAAGGACAACCGTTCATCGATGAGGACTTTGAGGTCGAGGATGCAAATGCAGCGGGCCAACTGGGCGAGGTGTTTGCCCTGCAGCTCACCGACTGGGCACAGTACGACGGACATGCTTTGGACTGCCCGTTCTATATTGAAGGTGAGGATGGCAACGGCCAGCCCTTTCTGCAGCAGATCCTCCGGTCCTGGCTGATCGTCGGCTACTTTGCGCTGTTGCGCTTGTGCTCGAGCTGGACGCTGTCCTTCGGCCTCAATTATAGCGGCACTGACTTCAATGTGACGTGCGCTAACAGTCTTCGGCAATGGGCGCCACGCGACCTGGTTGCGCCGACGATGGTTTACGTGCCTGGCAGTGGCATTGGCACGGCACCGGCGATCGGCGTCGTGGCGATGCCATCAATAACCAGCGCAGACAACGCAATGGCGCATCGGCTGGACGTCAATCGCCAACGTATGGCGAGCCAGCTGCTGGGAGTCATCCACTTCGGTCGCGCTCACGTTCCGGAGACGCGCGGTCACTTGGAAGCGTGGAACAAGAGAATCGAAGAGACTGTCATAAGGGAAATTCCCGGAGCCTATCGCCCCGCGGGTGAGAACAGCGATACGGCCACCAACACAAACACGTCCGATCCTCAGGTCTACCCCGCCGATACCACTGCGCTTGAGGATCTGATGGATGTCACGATCAGCGGCGCAAACGCTACGGAACTGGATGCGCTACAGAATCGCTCCCCCATCCAGGTGCTTCAAACATTTGTGGGAACGGGTGGCTGGGTGTTCGCCGCGCGTGACCATGCGGAGCGTGCCAACATGCTGTCCACTCTGCAATGCTCGGTCAAGATCTCGGGATCTAAGAAGCGCAAGCGACAACCCTACGTGAGATTCCGACATGCGCGATACCGCTCCATCTCTTTGCGGGGCCGTTGGGATCTAGTGGGAAAGAAGTACTCTGCAACGGTCGACATCCTCGATGCTAGGTTTATCAACCTGTATGACGAAAAGGGGGAGTTGTTTGTTGTCCTTCGAGCCCTGCGGCCATGGAGCCGCACGCCGCATAGTTTAGGACTTCGAAAAACGATCCACCGTCTGTCGCGCGCGGGCAGGCTTGAGATCAAGGGCGCCGCCTGCGCCGTCTATGCACTGAAGCACTACTTACGTGAAAAGTTCTCGGAAAGTCGAGAGGCCGCCACCCTGATGGCAAAACACCGTACGGAGCTGGCTGCCGCAGGTTCATTTCCCTCTCCTACCCAGCTGGTCACAGAACCCGCTTCCAGTACTGCTTCCGCCAAACCAGCCTCCCGTCTGGTCGACGTGTACGTCCCGCTCACGGGACGGGTGAATCTTGGCAAGAAGGCAAGTCCGCCATGACCACCTTCTTCGATCATGAGGGGCGTCCCATCATCCCGACGGCTGCAATGGAGGATCAGCTCACGCAGGTTGCATCAGCCATAGAGGCGGAATACCACGGGATGGGGTTGCATTCTTTCACCCGCTTTGGAAAGAGCACGCTTGCAGAGTTTATATGCGTCTACCACGCCTGGCAGAGAGTGGCTTACGTGGCCAAACATCTCGATCTGCGAGCGGTTGGAAGCGGTGAGGGCGCCGTATTCGACTGGTTCCTAACGCAGATCGGAGTAAGAACTGTTGCTCGACAGGGTAGTGATCAGAAGCTCGAAAGAATTGTGAGCAATGTCCAGATGCAGCTCCAGCCCACAGGAGCACGTCGCTTCATGCCGATATTCGACGACGCCAACCTACTGGAGGCTGATGCTTTCAACCACATCTGCACGATCGACAAAGCTCTTTACAAGAACGGAGTTTCATTTTTCGGAATATTCCTCTTTCAGGACGGCCATACCTCTGGAAAGAAAGAAGGCATCAACACACTCATGGTTCCGCCGCAGATTCGAAGTCGCTATCTGACACGCTACCACCGCATGCACGGAATTCGTGGCCCAGACGACCTCTATGTATTTCTACAGCGATTCGAGGACGAAGTAGAGCATGCAGCGGGAGCCGGTGTTTCTTTACCAAGGCACCTCGCCCCGCGAATCTATGAGGGCGAGTTCCGCATGTGTAATGAGAGCGCTCGGATATGGGAAGAGGGCTGCATCCAGAGAGTGGCTGCTCGTCGATCGCAGTTTGATGATTGGCCCATGAAGGCAACCAGCTTGATCGCATACTTCCTTTCGACTCGAGTGATCTGCTCCCCTGGCTTTTCTGGACTTACTCCTGAGCACATCGGCGCGGCCGTTCGCTTCTCGGATCTGGCCCTGTACAACGCCGAATCAGGCGAGGTGGTTTTCAGTGAAGACCTCTGATTGCAGCAGCCTACCTACCATTGGTCACCGCGATGTCTGTGATCTCGCTGGCATCTCCTCTTTTGGATTTGTCGTCCAGAACCTACGGATCAACTACTTCGTCCCATCGGACGCCTTCGCCACAATGGGCGTGCGCCTGACTTATAGCGAAGACTGGAGCCAGCGCTTATGCCGATCACGGAAACTGATTGATTCGCTACTAAAGGCGGTGCCATCTGCATCGGCGTTGCGTCCTTCGTGGAATGTTGAACAGTGGCAGGCATTCGGTAATGCGCATATCCACTGGCGCACAACATTGACTGTATGTCTCGAATGCCTTCAGACCGGATATCACTCGCTGCTGTTTCAAATGCCTTGGGTCAATCGCTGTCCCTGGCATGATGTCCCACTGACATCACGCTGCCCTACCTGCGCTGCGCCCCTCTGGAAGAGCATTCGGCCCGACGTATCGCCTCTAGTGTGCGTGTGCGGAATGGATTTTGTGGATGACCGGCAACTGCTCCAGGAACCTGCGAAGCTGATAAATGCCAGAACCAGGCACGTGGGGCGGTATCTGAAGTGGGCCCGCGAAAGCCGTATCCAGCGAGACGTATTCGGATTGGAGCAGGACTTGCCCCTCTGGGAGGATGCGGCGATGGGGCTTTTCAAGACCAAGCTCCCCTGGCGCCACCCCTCACCGACAGCAACGGATGTCCTGACCAGACGGTCGACCGTTCAACATCAAGCTAAGAGAACCGAGAATGCTGAACGGGCTAATCTCTTACGGATAGCAAGTGACACAGGTAGAGCCAAGGATCTCTTCCTGGAGCTACCCCTTTCCTTCGAACTGCCCATGAAGCGGGTGTCGCGCTGTGTGGCTTCCAAGTTTCCGGCCGGCAGCTTCTCCGAGCGCGAGCGAATCTGCTTGGGGATCGATGGCACATCCGAGTATGAGGAGTGGCAGCCCCGCCCCTCTGTAATTCTGGTGAGGGCATATAGTGTTAAGGACAGGCTCTATTTTGACGGGCGCATCCTTTCTCGGCCCGTCCAAGCCATTCTCCGGCAGATCTGCCTGACGATGGCCCAACACGCGGACTGTGATCGCCTCGACGACTACATGCGTGCCTACGGACGAGTATTGTTCCGAGGATACGCGACCGCGGCCTATCACACCTTGGCCAAAATCGAGTCCCCCCATACGCCACCGGGAGTGGCCTGGAAGCCGGTCGTCTTCGTTCGCAGAAGGTGGCAGCGAAGCCGATTGGACTTCCTCTGGTTTGGAGACCAGCCTACTGGTTAGAAAGGCAGACACTCTACAGCCCGAAAAATCTCTGCGATGGGCACCAAAGCGGTAAGAATGTCTACATTGGTCCCGAGAAGTCCCACATTGCTTGCAATGGTCATTGCAAGCCCAGTCGCTCTGGTGCGCCGAGGCGTACCAAGAAACAGTTACTTAGCGGCTACCAGTTTCTCTGCGATGAACAACCGCCCCCAGCAGTCCCAACTGCCCATGTTCCACCCGCCACACCGGCACCCGTTCCAGTTGCTCGGTCATCACGCCCTTGTTGAGGTAGCGCTGCAGGAACCGGCCGTCGTGCAGGAACTCCGGAATATGCGCCGTCACGCCGCCGGCCAGGTACACGACCCGCGCACCGAAGATGATGGCCAGATCACCGACGACACTGCCCAGCCAGCCGCAGAACGTCTCCAGCGTCTCGCGTGCCAGCGGATCCAACGCGGCCGCGGCCACCAGCGCGCCCGCGTCCGCGTGCACCGGCGTCGCATCGCGCAGCTCGCATAGGCACCGGTAGAGATTCATCAGGCCCGGGCCGGACAGCACGTGCTCGTTGTGCAGATACGGACGGTCTTTCAGCAGGCGCCGCACGATGTCCAGTTCCAGCGCATTGCCGGCGGCCAGCGATGCCTGGCCGACTTCCGTCGGCAGCACGCGTGGCGGCTGGCCCTCGATCCAGACCGCCGCGCCCAGCCCGGTGCCCGGGCCGATCACCAGCGCCGGTGACGACGCACCCGAGACGGTCGACGGCGTCAGCGGCGACAAGGTGTCCGGCGCCAGCGTGGGCACGGCATTGGCGACGGCCTCGAAATCGTTGATCAGCTGCACCCAGGCCAGACCCGCACCGGCGCGCGTCTGTTCCACCGACACCGCCCATGGCAGGTTGGAATTGATCAGCCGGTCGCCCTCCAGCACGCCCGCGATGGCCACGACCGCGCCATGGGACGGCGTGCCGGCGGCGTAGTCGCGGAGGATCGAGGCGAGGTCGGGATGCTCGGCGCAGGCGTAGCGGCGGTAATCGTGGATCTCGTTGCTGCCGCCGGCGTCGATCCAGCCCAGCCGCGCATAGGTACCGCCCACGTCGGCGACGATGATGCGGTGAGGGATCGGAGACTGCCGGGAGGGATCGGTGGAAACGCCCGCGGGCCTGTTGCTCGTCATTACCGTGCCCGCCATGCCATTGCCGCGTTGTCCGAAGTCCTCTGAAGCCCGGCAAGGATATCGTGTCCCGGTGGGCCTGGGCAGCGTGCGCCGCCAGCTCACGCTTGCTGAACCCCTCCGCCACGGTAGGCGCTCCCGCTGGCGTATCATGCGCGCATGCCCCGCTTCGCCACCCTGCTCCGTGCCCTGCTCTGCCTTGCACTGCTGCTCAATGGCACGGCGTACGCGCATGCCGCCACGCGCATGGCGATGGGCGACATGGCGGCAACGGCCCAGGCCGACGACGGCGTTCCGCCCTGCCATGAAGGCGTGCAGATGGACATGACGGTGGATGTCGAAGACGCATCCCCGTCCGCCCACCACGACGACGATGCCGGTCTGCCCGAGTGCTGCAAGGCCGGCAACTGCGACGGTTTCTGTGCCCAGCATGCACCGGCGGTGACCTGGCTGGCGCCATTGGACCCATCGCGCTATCCCGCGGCGGACGCCCCGACCTACCACGCCGACGCGCACGCCTCCGTGCGCCTGCCCCACCGTTTGCGACCTCCCATCCTGGCCGCCTGAAGCCGCTTCTGCGGCCCTCCGCCAGCCCGGTGCCGAACATCGCGCACGGGTGCCACGACCACGACGGACGCCACCGCGACAGCGGCTGGCCGTGCCGACGATGCACAGGATGATGTGAATGAAATACGACGACTCCACACCCGGACGCCTGGGTGCGTTCCGGCCCACGCGTCGCCAGTTCGTCACCGGTCTCGCTACCGGTGGCGCCGCCCTGGGGTTGGGCCTGGCGCGCGCGCCGGCCTCCGCCGGTACGCCGGCCCGACGCGGCGGCGCGGCCCTGGTGACCGGCACCGAGTTCGCGCTGGATATCGGCGCGATGCCGGTCGACATCACCGGCCGCACGCGACCGGCGATCACCGTCAACGACAGCCTGCCCGCGCCGACGCTGCGCTGGCGCGAAGGCGACACGGTCACCGTCCGCGTCCGCAACCGGCTGCGCGACATGACCTCGATCCACTGGCACGGCATCCTGCTGCCGTCGAACATGGACGGCGTGCCGGGGCTGAGCTTCAACGGGATCGCGCCGGGCGAAACGTTCCAGTATCGGTTCCAACTGAAGCAGTCCGGCACCTACTGGTACCACAGCCACTCGCTGTTCCAGGAACAGGCCGGGCTGTACGGCGCGCTGATCGTCGATCCGCGCGAGCCGGCCCCGTACCACTACGATCGCGAGCACGTCGTGCTGCTGTCCGACTGGACCGACCTGGATCCGGCCGCCCTGTACCGGCGCACGAAGAAGATGCCGGAGCACGACAACTACTACCAGCGCACGCTGGTGGACTTCGTGCGCGACGCGCGCCGCGACGGGCTGGCGGAGACGATCGCCGACCGCGGCATGTGGGGCCGCATGCGGATGACGCCCACCGACATCTCCGACATCAACGCGCACACCTACACCTACCTGGTGAACGGCGCCGCGCCGGCGGGCAACTGGACCGGCCTGTTCAAGCCGGGCGAAAAGGTGCTGCTGCGCTTCATCAACGGCAGCGCGATGAGCTATTTCGACGTGCGCATCCCCGGCCTGAAGATGACCGTGGTGGCCGCCGATGGCCAGTACATCCATCCGGTCAGCGTGGACGAGTTCCGCATCGCGGTGGCGGAGACCTTCGATGTGCTCGTCGAACCGATGGGCCAGGACGCTTTCACGATCTTCGCGCAGGACATGGGCCGCACCGGCTATGCGCGCGGCACGCTGGCCGTCCGCGATGGACTGGCAGCGCCGATCCCGTCGCGCGACCCGCGTCCGCTGCTGACGATGGCCGACATGGCCCACGATATGGGCGGCCATGGCGCGCACAAGGGCATGGAAGGGGGCTGCGGCGCGATGATGGGCGAAGGCGGCTGCGGCGCGAACATGGGCGCCATGGACCACGGTGCGCACGGCGCGACATCGAACGCACCGAACCATCCCGCCAGCGAAGCCGGCAATCCGCTGGTCGACATGCAGTCCTCCGCCAGCGAACCGAAACTCGACGATCCCGGCATCGGCCTGCGCGACAACGGGCGCCAGGTGCTGACGTATGGCGCCATGCACAGCCTGTTCGAGGATCCCGACGGTCGCGAACCGGGCCGCACCGTCGAACTGCACCTGACCGGGCACATGGAGAAGTTCGCCTGGTCGTTCGACGGCATTCCGTTCGCCAGCGCCGAGCCGTTGAGACTGAAGTACGGCGAGCGCATGCGCATGGTGCTGGTCAACGACACGATGATGCAGCACCCGATCCACCTGCACGGCGTATGGAGCGACCTAGAGGACGCCGACGGCGGCTTCCACCTGCGCAAGCACACCATCGACATGCCACCGGGCACGCGACGCAGCTACCGCGTACGCGCCGATGCGCTGGGGCGATGGGCATTCCATTGCCACCTGCTGTACCACATGGAAGCCGGGATGATGCGGGAAGTGAGGATCGAGGCATGAAGACCCACTCCCCTGCCCCGCTCGGTCTGGTCGCCGCGATCGCATTGACACTGGGTTTCGCCGTGCCCGCCTCGGCACAGCATCACGACCATGCGCATCATCGCGCCACGACCGATGCGCCGACGCAGGACGCGCACGCGCATCACGACCACGCCGCGATGTCGCAGGCAGAACCGGCGACTGCATCCACGGCACCGCGCGAGCCGATTCCGGCCATCACGCCCGAGGATCTGGCGGCCGCGTTTCCCGACATCGACCACCACGCCATGCAGCATGCGCCGGCGTTCAACCACAAGGTGACTTTCAATCGGCTGGAAGCCTGGGACGCCGATGAAGGCACCGGCCAGGCCTGGGAAGGCAGTGCGTGGTTCGGCACCGATACCGACCGCCTGTGGCTGCGCAGCGAGGGCGAACGCATGGGCGGGCATACCGAAAGCGCCGACCTGGAGGTGCTGTATGGCCGCAGCGTGTCGCCGTGGTGGGAGGTGATGGCGGGCATCCGGCATGACTTCAAGCCCGGCAACGCGCGCACGTGGGCCGCGTTCGGCGTGCAGGGCATGGCACCGTACCGGTTCGAGGTGTCGGCGACCGCGTATGTCAGCGATGATGGCCAGGTCGCCGCCAACGTCGAAGCCGAGTACACGCTGCGCATCACCAACCGCCTGATCCTGCAGCCGCTGGTGGAAGTGGACATCGCGGCCGACGACGATCCGGACTACGGCATCGGGCGCGGCGTGACGGGCATCGAGGCCGGCCTGCGCCTGCGGTACGAGATCAGCCGCCGCTTCGCCCCGTATGTCGGGGTGGTGCACGAGCGCGCGCTCGGCGACACCGCCGATCTGCGTCGCCTGGAGGGCGAGTCGGTGCGCGATACCCGTGTGGTGGCGGGCGTCAGGCTCTGGTTCTGAGGGAGGCGTGATGCGCCGGGAGCCCGCAGGGCGATGGCGAGGAGGATTGACTGGACCAGGGCCGGTTCCGGCGCATGCATGCCCTCGGGTAGCATGCGAACGGGATCAAGGAGGAAAGGATGCCGCGTCGCCCGATCGTCCTGCTGCTCGCCCTTTCCCTCGCGGCCGGCGGGTGCGCGAATCTTTCGGGGATCGCAACGGAGGACGGCCCACCGTCCGACTTCGATGTCTCGCGGCCTTACGACCCGCTGGCGGATGCACGGAGGCTGGCGCAGCCGCTGGTGGAACGGGGGCGCACGCCCGGGGTGATCGTGGGCATCCACACCGCCGACGGCCGCCGGCGTTATTTCAGCGACGGGGTGATGTCCCGGAGCACCCCGGCGGCGCCACAGCCCGATACCGTCGCCGCCGTCGGGTCGATCACCAAGGGCTGGGTAGGCGCCCTCGTCGAACTGATGGTGGAGAACGGTGAGCTGGACTGGAACAGCACGCTGCGCGAGATGCTGCCGCCGCAGACTGTTCTCAGCGACGACGCGGCTTCGATCACGCTCAGGCAGTTGGCCACGCATACGTCCGGACTGCCGAGGCAACCCGCCACGCTCGAGACCCTGCGCCTGTTCACCGGCTATCTCTTCACCGGCGAGGATTTCTATCGCCGGCTGGATGCCGGACGTGCGCTCGACTACCTGGAGGAGTGGGAAAAGCCCAAGGCGGACCAGGATGGATCGCGCTACTCGAATCTCGGCTACGGCCTGCTCTGCCATGTGCTGGAGCTCAGGACCGGGCAGACCATCGACGCCCTGCTCCAGGACCGGTTGCTCGCACCGCTGGGCATGAGCAACACCTCGTTCGGCGCGACCAGCGTCGACGAAGGGACTCGGATGAGCGGACATGCCGGCGACCAGCCGAAGTTCATCAGGCGCGGCAAGGAGGTGGCGGACTGGACCATGAACCCGTTCATGCAGGGCGTGGGCGGTGGCTACTCCACCACCGAAGACCTGCTCCGCTATGCCGCCGCACACCTGCCGCTGTCCGGTACTGAGTTGGATCTCTCGGCGACGCTCGACCCGGCCGGACCCAGCGTCGCCTGGCACGCCGATCCGTTGAAGGAGCCGGGCGTCTTCTATCAGTTCGGCGTCAATTCCGGGCACAGCGCGTTCGTGGGCATCGACGTCTGCCGCGGGATCGCCGTGGTGGTGTTGCAGAACAGCTTCAATTGGAACGACGAGGTCGGAAGGAAACTGATGCGTCGCATCGCGATGGCGGAGGATGCCCGTCGCGCGCCCGACCCGACCGGTTGCCGGTCGCGCGAATCTCTCGACACGACGGGACAGGCATCGCGCCCTGCCCGGCAGTGACGCTCACCAGCGCCTGAAGATCAGCGACGTGTTGATGCCGCCGAAGGCGAAGTTGTTGTTCATCACGTAATCGGTCTGCAGCTCGCGGCCCTCGCCGGTGATGTAGTCGAGGTCGGCGCAGCGCGGGTCGCGTTCTTCCAGGTTCAGCGTGGGCGCGAACCAGCCCTCGCGCATCATCTGCAGCGCGATCCACGATTCGTACGCACCGCAGGCGCCCAGCGTGTGGCCGACATAGCTCTTCAGCGAACTGATCGGCATGCGGTTGCCGAACACCGCCGCGGTCGCCGCCGTCTCGGCGATGTCGCCATGGTCGGTGGCGGTGCCGTGCGCGTTGACGTAGCCGATCGCGTCCGGCGACAGGCCTGCATCTTCCAGCGCCAGCCGCATGGCCTGCGCCATCGTGCCGGCGCTGGGCTGGGTGACGTGCTGGCCGTCGCTGTTGGTGCCGTAGCCGACGATCTCGGCCAGGATGGTGGCGCCGCGCGCCTGTGCGTGTTCCAGGTCTTCCAGCACCAGCGTACAGGCGCCCTCGCCCAGCACCAGGCCGTCGCGGTTGGCATCGAACGGACGCGGCGTCAGCTCGGGCTGGTGGTTGCGCACGCTGGTGGCGAACAAAGTGTCGAACACCGCCGCGGCGGTGGCGTCCAGCTGTTCGGCGCCACCGGCAATCATCGCCACCTGCTTGCCGCTGCGCACGGCTTCGTACGCGCAACCGACGCCCTGGCTACCCGAGGTGCAGGCGCTGGAGGTGGTGTACACACGCCCGGTCAGGCCGAAGAAGACGCCGATGTTCACCGGCGCGGTGTGGCTCATCATCTTCAGGTAGGTGGTGGCGTTGATGCCCTCGGTCGTGTGCTCGTTGAGCATGCGGCCGAAGTCGCCGACCGCTTCATGGCTGCCGGCGGAGGAGCCGTAGGACACGCCCACCCGGCCGCTCTTCAGCAGCGGATCGCCCAGCAGTCCCGCCTGCTCCAGCGCCAGCTCGGTGGCGCGCACGGACATAAGCGCCACGCGCCCCATGCTGCGCGTGGTCTTGCGGTTGTAGTGCGCCGGCAGCTCGAACGCCTCGGCCGGCGCGGCCAGCCGGGTATTCAGGCCCTCGTACTTGGCCCAGTCGTCCATGTGGCGCACCGCGTTGCGGCACTCGCGCAGGCGCAGGTGCACGCTGGGCCAGTCGTGGCCGAGGGGGCTGATGGTGCCGGCGCCGGTGACCACCACGCGTCGATCGTTGCGACTCATCCGACCAGGCCTCCGTTGACCGAGATCACCTGGCGGGTGACGTACGACGCCTGCGGCGACATCAGGAAGGCCACCACGGCGGCGACTTCCTCGGGCCGGCCGACGCGTTTCATCGGGATCATCTTCAGCGCTTCATCGACGACCTCGCCACTGACCATCTCGGTATCGATCAGGCCCGGCGCCACGCAGTTGACGGTGATGTCGCGGCTGGCCAGTTCCAGCGCCAGCGCCTTGGTCGCGCCGATGATGCCGGCCTTGGCCGCGCTGTAGTTCACCTGCCCGCGATTGCCGACCAGACCGGACACCGACGACAGCGTGACGATGCGCCCCGGCTTGCGCCGCCGCACCATCGGCATGACCAGCGGATGGAGGATGTTGTAGAAGCCGTCGAGGTTGGTGCGCAGCACGTCGTCCCAGTCCTCGCCGCTCATCGCCGGGAAGGCGGTGTCGCGCGCGATGCCGGCGTTGCAGACGATGCCGTGGTAGGTGCCGTGTTCGCCGATGTCGGCCTCCAGCGCCTGCGCGGCGGCGGCACGATCGGCCACGTCGAACGCCAGCACGCGCGCCTGCCGGCCCGACTCGCGGATCTGCGCGGCGACGCCTTCCGCCTCGTCGAGGCGGCTGCGGCAATGCACGACCACGTCGAAGCCGTCCTGCGCCAGCCGCAGCGCGATGGCCCGCCCTATCCCCCGGCTCCCCCCGGTGACCAGGACCGTCTGTTCTTCACTCATTCCTGCGTACTCTCCAGATAGGCCATCGCATCGGCGGGCTCGTACACCGACACGTTGGCGGTCGCCAGTTCCTCGCCCTCCCCCAGGATGCGGCAGCGGAACATGCCCAGGCCATTGTCGCCCATCAACTCGCGGATCGCCTCCACGCGCAGCACGCTGCCGGCACGGAACCACGACACGCGGCTGTCGTAGCGGCGCGTACCGAGCAGGAACCCGACCGACGGCGCGCGTCCGGCCGCCCGTGCACGGCACCCCGACCAGGCGGCGATGCTCTGTGCCATGTATTCCACGCCGACCCAGGCCGGCACGCCGTCGGCATGGCAGAAAGGTCCTTCGTCGGGCACCCGCAGCTCGACGGCCACGCTGTCCTCGTCCCAGGCGAGCAGCCGGTCGACCAGAAGCATCGTGCCGCGATGCGGTACCACGCGTTCGATGTCGTACAGCTCGCGCATCAGGCTCCTCCGAACACCAGCACGGCGTTGCTGCCACCGAAGGCGAACGACTGGCTCAGCACGTGGCGCAGTGGGCGGTGCGCGGTAGCGCCGGGCGCGACGAACGCCAGCGGCGGCAGGTCCGGATCCACCGCGCCATCCCACCAGTGCGGCGGCAGCAGGTGGGTGGGATTGTCGGTCATCGCCAGCCAGCACAAGCCCGCTTCGATCGCACCCGCCGCGCCCAGGGTGTGCCCGGTCAACGGCTTGGTGGCGCTTGCCGGCACCTCGCTGCCGAGCGCCGCAGACACCGCGCGGCTTTCCATCGCATCGTTCTGCGGCGTGGCCGTGCCATGCAGGTTGATGTAGTCGATCTGCGACGGCGCCAGCTTCGCCCGCGCCAGCGCCTGGCCGATGGCGTCGATGGCGCCGATGCCCTGCGGTTCGGGTGCGGAGATGTGGTGGGCGTCGGCGGTCTCGCCCCAGCCGAGCAGGCGCACCGGCCCCGGCGCGCGCGTCATCAGGAACAGCGCCGCGCCCTCGCCGATGTTGATGCCGTGCCGGTGCGCGGAGAACGGATTGCAGCGCTCGACGGACACCGATTCCAGCGCCATGAAGCCACGCACGGTGAAGGCGCACAGCGAGTCCGCGCCACCGGTGATGACGGCATCGACCAGTCCGCTTCGCAGCAGGCGGGCGGCGGAGGCCATCGCCTTCGCGCTGGAGGAACAGGCCGTGGAAATCGTCCACGCCGGGCCACGGGCGCCGGATTCGGCCGCTAGGAATCGCGACGGCGAGCCGATTTCCTGCTGGACGTAATGGAACCCGTCCGGCCACTGCCCATGACGATGCCAGTGCGTCATCGCCTGCTCGGCCTCGCCGATGCCGGACGTGCTGGTGCCCACCACCACGGCGACACGCGACGGCCCATGGCGCTCGATCGCCTGCTGCACCTGCTCGTGGATCTGCAGATACGCCGCACGCAGCAGCGCGTTGTTGCGGCCATGCAGTCGGACGGGATGATGGTCGAGCGACGGCAGCGGACCGGCGACCGCACCCAGTGCCAGCGTCTGTCCGGGCAACAGGCGGTCGTTGGGCGCCACGCCCTGCGGCGCATCGGCGCGGAACATCGCCGCGCGCACCTCGTCGACGCCGTCGCCGAGCGCGCAGACGATGCCGAGCCGGTTGAGGAAGATGGCATCGCCGCTCATGGCTGCTGCGCTCCGCCCGCGACCGATTCGATCGTCAGTTCATAGCCGTCGGCGTCATTGCGGATGCGCAGCGTGCCGGCATCCACCTGTTCGCGCTGCAACCAGACCCGGCCGTTGTGGCGCAACTCGCGCAGCGTGCCACGCTCGGTCAGCTCCCACCCGGCGGGCAGGACCGGCCTGATCGCATCGGCGGGCCACAGGCTGAACTGCAGGTCGTCGAGCACGCGCTCGCCGCGCACGGCGGCAGGCAGCCACGCGGCGCGCGCTTCGACCAGGTCCGTTCCGTCCCACTGCAGGCGAACG
Organism: Pseudoxanthomonas sp.; assembly: GCF_035999195.1. NCBI lineage: Bacteria > Pseudomonadati > Pseudomonadota > Gammaproteobacteria > Lysobacterales > Lysobacteraceae > Pseudoxanthomonas > Pseudoxanthomonas sp. The sequence continues at coordinate 114,584 of NZ_DASYGY010000009.1, read as the reverse complement.
CCGGTGCGGCCCATCGCCTGTACCGCCAGCCGCACCTCGGTGGCGTCGATCTCGAGCAGCGCGTCCAGCTCACGCACCTGCGTGCCGAAATGGAATACCAGACGCTGCTGCGCAGACAGGGTGTGTCCCAGCGCTGCCGGCGCCAGTCGCAGCGACGGCAGGGCCACGGTGGGGCCTGTGGACCGCGTGGCGCACGCGGACAGCAGCAGGCAGGTCATCAGCAGCACGATCAACCGGTGCACAGTTGCTCCAGCACCTGCAGGCGGCGCTGCGTGTCGGCGACGTACGGATTCGTGCTGTCCCACGCGTAGCCGGCAAGGATGGCGCAGATCATGCGGCGGATGTTCGGCGGCGGATCGGGATGGAAGATGATCTTCTGGAAGCCGCCGGCGTACCACGATTCGACGAACCGCCGGAAGGTCTGCACGCCGCCACGCAACGGCACGGCGAAGTCGGCTTCCCAGTCCACCGTCTCGCCTGCGTACCGGCGACGCAGGCACTCGCTGGCCAGCTGCGCGGACTTGAACGCGATGGTGACGCCGGAGGAGAACACCGGATCGAGGAATTCGCCCGCATTGCCCAGCAGCGCATAGCCCGGACCCCACAGCGACGACACGTTGGCCGAGTAGCCGGTGATCTGGCGCACCGGCAGCACGGCCCACTCCGCGTTTTTCAGCAGGCGCGTGAGGTTGGGGTCCTCGCCGACGATGGCCTGCAGGCGTTCCAGTTCGGTGCCGCTGTAGCGGTCGAGGAAGGCCTGCTCCGCCACCACGCCCAGCGAGCAGCAGCCATTGGAGAACGGAATGGTCCAGTACCAGACATCCACGTGCTCGGGATGCGTGGTGATCAGGATCTTGTTGCGGTCGAAGCCGGCGTCGTGCGGAATGTGGTCGCGCACGTGGGTGAAGATGGCGCCACGCACCGGGAAGTTCGACGGCGACTCCAGCTTCAGCAGGCGCGGCAGCAGGCGACCGAAACCGCTGGCATCGAGCATGAAATCCGCTTCGATGACGTACTCCTCGCCTTCCGGCGAACGTACCGTCACGCGCGGCGTCTCGCCCGGTTCGGCGGACAGCACCTCGTGCCGGTAACGGACCTCGGCGCCCATCCGTTCGGCGCCCTTCGCCAATACATGGTCGAAGTCGGCGCGTTGCACCTGGTAGGTCGTGCCCCACCCCTCGGAGAACTTGTCGCGGAAATCGAATTCGGTGGTGCGCTCGCCGCGCACGAACGCGGCGCCGTTCTTGTACTGGAAGCCGGCTTCCACCACGTCCTGCAGCAGGCCGGCCGCCTGGATGTATTCCATGCTCTGCGGCAGCAGGCTTTCGCCGATGGAGAAGCGCGGGAACTGCTCGCGCTCGACCACCAGCACCTTGCGGCCCTGCTGGCGCAGCATCGCCGCCGCGACCGAACCGGCCGGGCCTGCGCCGATGATCAGGATGTCGGTGCGTTCCGTCTTCATGCGGGAGAGTGTCCATCCGAGGGGAGTTCGTCCGGACCGGGCCGGAACAGGGGCGACAGCAGCCAGACCAGGCCGATGCCGAACAGAAGGGTCAGGCCGAACGCACGCAGCGCCGGGGTCGCCGACAGGCCCAGCAGGCCGAACGAGAGCCAGGTGCTGGCGGCGCCGACGCAGACCGCCAGCCACGCGCTGGGATCGCCGCGATGCTCGACCAGGAAGATGCCGTAGTCGATGCCCATGCCCAGCAGCAGCATGAGCGCCAGCACGTTGAACAACTGCAGCGGCTGGCCCAGCCAGCCCAGCAACGCCACCGTCAGCACACCGGCCAGGAGGGTCGGCGCGATCACCCGCCACGCCTGACCGCGATAACGCAGAGCCAGCACCACGAACACCACCACCACGCCCGCCAGCAGCAGCCACGACATCATGTGCCGGTAGTGCCCGAGCAGGCGTGACATGTCGGCGGTGCGATCGACCCAGCGCACGCCGTCCAGCCCGTCGGCCTGCCTGGCGAACGTGGCCAGCGCCTCCGGCTGCGAGCGGTCGTTGACCAGCACCACCGAGGCCACGCCCTGCCCCACCTCGCCCAGCCACAGATGACGCACGGGCAACGAGGCCGGCGACGCCAGGAAGGTTTCGATACCGAGGGCGTCGGTAGCCAGATCGCCGCGCTCGAGGCTCTCGCCCGTCACCGCCGACAGCCGCGCCAGCACCTCCCGTTCGACGCGCGACGTCAGTGCCGCGTCCTCGTCCTGCCTGCGCTGCGATGGCAGCCAGTCGCTCAGCGCCCGGTGCCCGCCGACGGCACCGCCGGCCTCGGCCTGGCGCAGTCGTGCGACCAGTTGTTCCTCGCGCTGCAGCACCTGTTCCGCATCGCGGCCCTGCACCAGGAAGAACTGCGCCGGACTGGGCAGTCCGAGCAGACGGCCGGCCTCGCGCTGCTGTTCGATCAGTTCCGGCGGCGAAGACTGCAGGCCGCGCAGGTCGTCGTTGCCCTGCACGCGCAGCAAGCCCGGAACAGCCACGACTAGCACCACGACGGCAGCCACCAGCGCGCCGCGACGGCGCGACACGCGCGGCCAGCGCGCCAGCGTGCCGCCCAGCCAGCGCGAGAAGCGGGTCGCGCGCACCTGCCCGCCATCCAGCCACGGGAACAGGAAGATCACCGTCAGGAACGCCGAGGCCAGGCCGACGACGGAAAACAGCGCCATCTGCCGCAGGCCGGGGAACGGCGCCAGTCCCAGCGCCAGGTAGGCAAGCGCGCTGGTCAGCAGCGCCAGCCACAGGCCCGGCAGCAGATGGCGCAACAGCGACCATCGCCGTTCGCTGGCCACGCCCTGCCGTGATGCGAACCAATGGATACCGTAGTCCTCCGCCACGCCCACCAGGCTGGCGCCGAAGATCAACGTCAGCAGGTGGATCTTGCCGAACACCAGCACCGTCACGCTCAGCGCCACCGCGCAGCCGACCAGCAGCGACAGCGCCACCAGCAACAGCGGACGCAGCGAACGGAACGCCAGCCAGACCAGCAGCAGCACCGCCGCCAGCGAGCCCCAGCCGATCGTGTTGACCTCGCGGCTGGCCTGTACGGCGGCCGATTCCGCATGCAGCGGCACGCCGGCCTTCAGTACGCGCAGATCCGGCGTCACCGCGCCGGCTGCGGCGGTCGCCGCATCCAGTGCGTCCCGCAGATGGCGCTCGCCATCCAGACGAAACGCCGAGGTCCGCAACGTGTACTGGAGCACGGCCCAGTGGCGGCCTTCTGCCTGCAGCAGGCCGTCGCCATCCAGCGCCACGCCGGACACCACGGCCTGCGCCTGCCACCATTGCGGCCACAGTCCGAGCGGATCGCTGCGCCAGTCGGTGAGCCGGGGTGCGCCCATCGGGCCATACAGCGCGGCCAGGGCCGACTCGGCCAGCGCATCGGCCGGTGTGCGCAGGAGCATGTCGCGCTGCGCCGGCGTCAGCAGGCGGTCGCGATACGGCGCCAGCGTGTCGCGCGCCTGGACGAACCAGTCCTCCGGCGATCCGGCCGTCGCCAGCATGGCCTGCGCGGCGGGACCGGAGAGCGCGGCCTCGAAGGCTTCGCGCGCCTTCAGCGTGGCTTGGGCATCCTCTGCGCCGAGCAGGACCACGATATCGCGCGCACTGTTCCCGGCGATGCGCCGGGTCGCATCGGCGACCGCGGGATCGCCCGCTTCTTCCGGCAGCAAGGCCAGCACATCGGTGTCGATGCGCGGCGCCTGCCAGAACCGCACGTGGTGCCACACCACGGCGGACAGCACCAGCAGCCACGCCAGCGCGAGCCAACGCCAGCCACGCAGTGGCCGGCCGGGTGCGGCGGGGAGCGCGGACTCACTCAAGCCGGGCCGCCTCGTCACGCGACAGCGTGGCCGGCGCCTCGCTCATGCCGCTGAAACGCAGTCGGGTGAGATCGCCGTTGGCCTCCCGCAGCTCGACCTCGCGCACGTAACGGTCACCCGACAGGCGCACCGACGTGAACGCCTGCGCCAGCTGGCGCGAGCGCGGCACCAGCGTCATCGCCCAGCCGGTCGTCGCCGGCTCGCTTTTCACGTCGAACGCCGAGGTCAATGCCTTCATGTCGCCGCTCATCAGGGCGAACATCATCGCGTTGACGCTGCGCAGTCCGGGCTGCTGTTTGCCGTCCACTTCCACGCGACGGCTGCCGTCGCGCTGGCGGCTGAGGATGCGGTCGCGCGTGATGACGAGTTCGGACGGAAACGGTGCGGTCGTGGTCCAGACCACGCCCTTGTCGCGCGCGAGCAGGAAACGGCCACTCGAGCGCAGCGGATTCCTGAAGCCGGCGACCTGCTTTTCCTGGGCAAAGTCGCCGCGCAACACCGGCACCTGCGCCACCTGGTCGCGCACCTGCAGCAGCGGATCGGCCGCGATGGCCATCGGCACGGCGCCAGCCGCCACCAAGACCAGCACGAACGCGAACAGACCTGCACGGGCCCTCTTCATGGCGCCTGGACTCCCAGCCGTTCCCACAGCACAGGCGGGCACTGATAGCGCATCTCGCCTGAAGCGGCGTCGACCGCCACCTGGATCGTGTGCGCACGCGTCAGCACCTCGTCGCTGGCGGCGTCGCGGATCCGGTAGTCCAGTTTCAGCCGGTTCTCCCACTCGCTGATGCGGGCGGCCACCACCAGCGGCTGCGCGTACCGCAGCGGCCGGATGTACTTCACCCGGGCATCGACGACCGGCCACAGATAACCGGAGGCCTGCATCTGCGGATAGTCGTAGTCGAAGCGCTGCAGCAACGCGCAACGGGCGATCTCCAGGTACTTGAAGTAGTGCCCGTGCCACACCACCTGCATGGCATCGCAATCGTGGAACGCCGGACTGAGCCGGATCTCGATCGCCAGGTCGTCGCGCAGGTCAGTCGGCATAGACATCCCAGCGTTCGTCGCGGATGTCGACCAGCAGCTGCCGCAGCTCGCCGTCCAGCGCACGGTCCTCCTCCACCAGCGCGATGCGCGCCTGCAGGTCGGCGTACATCGTCGCCGGCCCCTCACCGAGGGTGGACTGCAGGCCGACACGCTCGCGCAGCGCCAGCGCCTGGCGCGCGGCGATCAGCATGCCGGCCACGACCTGTTCGGTCAGTTCGATCACGCGCAGGCAGTCGCGTGCGGCAATCGTGCCCATGCTGACCTTGTCCTGGTTGTGGCATTCGGTGGACCGCGAGAACACCGACGCCGGCATCGTCAGCTTCAAGGCTTCGGCGGTCCACGCCGACACGCTGATCTGCAGTGCCTTCAAGCCGTGATTGATCGCCGCACGCGGGCCGGTGGCGCCCGACAGGTTGGCCGGCAGGCCATGGTTGTAGCGCGCGTCCACGATCAGGGCGAGCTGGCGGTCCAGCAGGTCGGCGACATTGGCGACGGTGTTCTTCAGCGAATCCATCGCGAACGCGATGTGGCCCCCGTAGAAATGGCCGCCGTGCAGGATCTGCTCGCGTTCCGGATCGATCAGCGGATTGTCGTTGGCGCTGTTGAGTTCGGTCTCGATCAGCTGGCGCAGGAACGGCAGCGCGTCTTCCAGCACGCCGATCACGTGCGGCGCGCAGCGCAGCGAGTAGCGGTCCTGCAGGCGCTGCTCGTTGCGCGGCGGACGGTCGCTGTGCAGGTCCTCGCGCAGCCGCTGCGCCACCCGCGACTGTCCGGGATGCGGCTTGGCGGCGAACAGCACCGCATCGAAGTGGTGCGCGTTGCCGTCGCTGGCCAGCACGTTGAACGCGGTCAGCCGGGTGGCCAGCCGCGACAGGTACGCCGCACGGTGGAAGGCCAGGCACGCCAGCGCGGTCATGACGGCGGTCCCGTTCATGATCGCCAGCCCTTCCTTCGGACGCAGCGTCAGTGGCGTCATGCCTATCTCGGCCAGCACTTCGCGTGCGGGCCGCTGGCGGCCCTCGTGCAGCACTTCGCGTTCGCCGCACAGCACCGCCGCCACGTAGGACAACGGCGTCAGGTCGCCGCTCGCGCCGACGGAGCCTTCGGCGGGAATCAGGGGCAGCACGTCGTGCCGCAGCAGCGTGGCCAGTCCTTCCAGCAATGGCAGACTGACGCCCGACATGCCGCGTACCAGCGAGGCCAGCCGCGCGGCGAGCACGGCACGCGTTTCGGCCGGGTCCAGGAAGCGGCCCAGTCCGCAGCCGTGGTAGGTGTACAGGTGGTGCGGCAGTTCCGCGACCAGCGCGGGCGGAATGTTGACCGTGCAGGAGTCGCCATAGCCGGTGGTGACGCCGTAGATCACGCCCTCCTCTTCCAGCAACCGGCTGAGGAAATCCGCACCCTTGGCGATCCGCGCGCGGAACGCCGGGTGCGTCGACAGCACCGCGGGTACCTGCCGTCGCGCCAGCGCCACCACGTCCTCGATGCTTAGCGGTGCATCGCCGAAGACGGGCGCCGCGGGGTCATTCATTGCGGGCGTCATGCGTTACCTGATCCCAGAAAGGGTAGAAGTTGAACCAGTCGTACGGGGAGCGGCGGACCTGCTGTTCCATCCATGCCGAGAACTGCGCAGCGTAGCCGGCCAGGGCCGCATCGCGCGAGCCGCGCGGCAGTTCGATGCGCTCGGCGAAGGTGTCGAACTGCACGGCATAGCCGTCGCCCTCGTGCAGGCAGGCCATGACGAACACCGGACAGCGCAGTGCCGCGCCCAGCACGTAGGCCCCGATCGGGAAGCGCGCCTCATGACCGAGAAAGGGGGCGCTGACGCTGCGGCCACCGCGCAGCGGGACGCGGTCGCCGGCGATGGCGACGAACTCCCCGCGCGCCACGCGCTCGGCGAGCTTCACCGCGTCGGCCGGCCCCAGGTCGGTGACCTGCAGCAGTTCGACCCGCGTGGTCTCGTCCAGCTGGCGCATCATCCGGTTGAAGCGCTCGGCGTGCGCCGTATGCACCAGTGCGGTCAGGCGCATGCCCGGCACCTGCTCGGCCATCACCTGGCACAGCTCAAGGCAGCCCAGGTGGCCGGTCACGATCAATCCGCCCTGCCCCGAGCGTACCCGCGCCAGCACGCCGTTGCGTTCCATCCGGACCTTGTCGACCGGATAGCGCTGGCCCAGGGCGAGGATCTTGTCGAGCATCGTTTCGGCGAACATCGCGAAATGGTGCAGGCTCTGCCCCATGCCGGGACGCCGCGCCGGCACGCCCAGATGAGCGTGCGCGCGACGCAGGTACTGCAGCGATGCGCGCCGCGCAGTGCCGTTGAGCAGCCAGTGCGCCAGCACCACCGGATACACGCAGGCGCGGAACGGCCAACGCCCCAGCCAGCGATGCACCGCGCACAGCAGCAGGATGCCGCGCACCGAGGTGGACTCGCCGAGGTCGGCCCAGTGCTGGCTGCGGGCGCTCATGCCGACGCCACCGGTCGACGCGCGAGCAGGCGCGGCAGCCGCCGCAGCATGCCGAAGAACAGGCGCGTGTGCATGCGGGTGATCCGCACGTTGTCGCGCCACAGGTCGAAGTGCGACACGCCGTCGAGCGGATAGGTCACGCGCGTGGGCAGGTTGCGCACCGCCAGGCCGCGCCAGAACAACCTGACCAGCACCTCGGAATCGAAATCCATGCGCCGCCCGAGGGTCTCCTCATCCATCAGGCGCAGCACCGGCGGCAGCGGATACACGCGAAAGCCGCACATCGAATCGCGGATGGCGAACGACAGCGTGTTGATCCACACCCACACGTGGGTCAGGTAGCGACCGTACAGCCGCCCCTTCGGCACACTGTCGTCGTACAGCGGCACGCCGCAGATCACGTCGTCCGGATGCGCACGGGCTTCGGCAAGGAAACGCGGGATGTCGGCCGGATCGTGCTGTCCGTCCGCGTCGATCTGCAGCGCGTGGGTATGGCCGTGCGCGGCGGCGTCGCGGAAACCGGCCAGCACCGCCCCGCCCTTGCCCTGGTTCACCGGCAGCCGCAGCAGGCGCACCTGCGGCGCGTGCAGGGCCGCAAGCCGGTCCAGTTCGCGCGCACAGGCCTCGCCCGAGCCGTCGTCCACCAGCAGGCACGGCATGCCGGTGGCGACCACGCCGGCCACCATCGTGGCGATGGCGTGCTCATGGTCGAACACCGGGATCACCACCAGCGGATGGAACGCGGCGGACGACGGCACGGATTCACTGCTCATCGGCAAACATTACCCGGCCGCTCGCATGCGGACCGTGCACGGAGGTGTAGCGGAACACCAGGGTGCTGCGGTCGGCCAGCCATTCGATCTCCAGCCAAATCACGTCGCCCGGCCGCGCCACGCGCTGGAACTTCAGCGCCTCCATGCGCAGGAAGCGCGGCGGCATGGCGAACACCTCCCGCGCCAGGTGCACCGCCCAGTCCAGCTGTGCGACGCCGGGCAGCACGGCGGCCTGGGTGAAGTGGCCATCGAACACCGCCAGGGAGGGGTCCAGCCGAAGCTCGGCCTGCGCCCGCGCGGCCTCGCGCAGCGTCCAGTTCGCCTCCGGACGCTCCGGCCGGAACAGCGCGGTCAACGCGGTTTCGGTCACCTTGCCCTGCGTATTCGACGGCAGCGCCACCACGAACCGCCAGCGACGGGGCCGCGTCACGGCGTCCTGGGTGTCGGCGAGATGCCGCGACAGCGCCTGCGACAACGCACGACGCGCGGCGGCATCGTCCGGGACCGGCACGCCGTCCGCCATCGCGACGACGGCGGCCAGGGCACTGCGCGCGCCGCCCAGCAACAGAACCCGGGCTTCCCTCACCGCGGGATGCGACTGGAGCCGGCGCTCGAGCGCGTCCAGCGAGACGCGACGCTCTTCCACTTTCACGATGCGGTCGGCACGCCCGAGCAGCCGGAACCCGCCATCGCCGTCCGCCTCGGCGCGATCCTGGCCGCGCCACCACGCCGCATCGGCCAGGTGCGGCGAACGCACTTCCAGCACACCGTCGTGCACGCGCCAGTCGACGCCGGGCAACGGGGTCCATGCCGGCTGCTCGCCATCCCAGCGGCGCCAGGCGATACCGCCGGTTTCACTGCTGCCAAGGATCTCGGTGGGCGGAACGCCAAGCAGGCGCGCGGTGTCGTGCGCCGCGTCCGCGGGCAGCGCACCGCCGGACGAGAACACGGCACGCAACCGCCCGTGCAGCGATGTCCACGGCAACTGCGCCGGCAAGCGCTTCAGGTGGGCCGGACTCGCGACCAGCACCGCATCCTGGCCCTCCATCGCGGCCAGCAGGTCTTCCGGGAAGAAGGCGCGCGGCACGATGGCGCGCCCGGCCGCCAGCGGCCACAGCACGCGGAACAGCAGGCCGTAGATGTGCTGGTGCGAGACGGTGCCGTGCACGGCCACCCCATCGAGGCCAGCACCCAGGGCGGTTTCCAGCGCATGCACTTCGGCATCCAGCTGGCGCAGCCGCTTCTCGATGGCCACCGGCTCGCCCGTGCTGCCCGAGGTGAAGACGATCAGCCGCGTGGCATCCGGGTCGAGCGGATCCAGGGTGGCTGCGGTTTCCGCCGCGTCGTCCGGCGACGGCATATCGCTTTCGGCCCAGTCGCCCGCGAAGCCATCCACATGCGTCCGCAGGCGCATCCGTGTGCCGCTCAGCGCATCGCCCGGCAGCACCACGGTCTTGCCCGCGTGCCATGCGCCGTACAGCGCCGCGGCGAACCGCGCGGCGTCGTCGAAATGGAGCGCCCAGACCTCGCCGGCACGCGCACGGAACGCCGCCCGCCAGCGCAGCATGTCGCGATGGAACGCCGCATGGTCCGCCGTGGCCGCCCCCGCAGACACGAACGCGCGACCGGGCACGGCGCGCACCGCGACGTCAGCGAGTGCGCGCCACTCAGCCATGCCGGTGCCCCGCCTTCACGTGCTGGCGCACCAGCCACTCGCCGCCGAACAACAGGCCAATCAGCCCATAGGCGATCAGGCCGTTGTAGAGCGCCCAGGCGCGGTCCGACATCCACAGCGCCGTGACCAGCGCCAGCGCACCGTTGAACACGAAAAACCCGCACCAGACCTGGGTCACCCGGCGCGTGTAGGCGACGCCGGCCGGCGGCAGGTCCGGCTCCGCGATCCGGGCGATGCGTTCGATCGCCGAGGGCGGAAACACCAGGCTGGTCGCGAACACCGCCAGCATCACCGCGTTGATCAGGGCCGGATAGAGCTTCAGCGGCAACGCTTCGTTGAAGACGGTGGCCAGCAGCGCCAGCAGCGCGGCACCGGCGGCCGCGACCAGCCACACCGGCTGGCGGGTGGCGACGGCACGCAGCAGGCCCAGCGCGAACAGCAGCAGCGCCAGCCAGCGCGGCTCGAAGCGTCCCATCGCCCAGTACACCACAAGCGGGTAGGCCAACGACAACGCCACGAAGATGGCCGCGCCTATCCGGGACACAGGGGCGCGCCCTGCGCTCAGGCGGCTTGTTCGCGGATCAGGCCGTACAGCACGTCCACGATGTCCTGCACCGTGCGCACCGACTTGAACGCATCCGGCTGCAGGCTGCGCCCGAGCAGCGGCTTGAGCTGCACGATCAGGTCCACCGCGTCGATGCTGTCGATGTCGAGGTCGTCGTACAACCGGGCCTCGGGCGTGATGCGTGCGGGCTCGATCTCGAAGCTGTCATGCAGGATCGTGGCGATCCGCTCGAAGAGTTCGTTCTTGGTCATCTTGCCAGTCCTGCCGTCCTGCGCTCAGGCCTTGCCCTGCGAGGCGACGAAATCCGCGAGGGCACGCACGCTGGCGAAGTGCCGGCGGGTTTCCTGCGAGTCTGCGGAGAGCGCCACGCCGTAGCGCTTCTGCAGCGCCAGGCCCAGTTCCAGGGCGTCGATCGAATCCAGCCCCAGTCCCTCCACGAACAGCGGCGCGGTGGTATCGATGTCGTCGGGGGAGATGTCTTCCAGTGACAGCGACGAAATGATCAATTCCTTGATCTCGTGCTCAAGTGCCTGCACGCGATGGATCTCCCGCAAAGTAGTTGGCCAGATGTTCCGTGAGTCGCCGGGCTGCCAGCGCTTCTCCCCCTGCCGATGGATCCGTCCCCGCCATTCCGTTCAGGAACGGGGCGATCGGCAGGTCTTCCTGAACATCGATCACCATGTGGAATCTCACCGGCGGCACACGATACCACTTCTCGCCTTTTCCCAGCGTCGGCGGCGTGCAGGTGATGCGCACCGGCGTGATGTCCAGTTCACCCCGCACGGCGATGTTGGCCGCACCCCGCTGCAGCTTCATTGGCCGCCCCGGCGTGGTCCGCGTGCCTTCGGGGAAGATCACCAGTGCGCCCCCCGCCCGCACGGCGGCGATGCAGTCCTCCACCAGGCCCGGCCCGTCGTCGTTGGCCACATAGCCTGCCGCCCTGACCGTCGCGCGCATGAACGGGTTGCGCGCCACCGCCGACTTCACCACGCAGTCCGCATTGGGCAACAGCGAGATCAACAGCACCACATCGATCAGCGTGGGGTGGTTGGCCAATACCAGCAGGCCCTCGCGGTCCAGCCGCTCGCGCCCCCGGATCTCGTACGTCATCACGCCAAGCCACCGCATCAAGGCGACATGGGCGGCGAAACTCCGCTGCACCAGGCGACGGGACCAGCGCTGACGTCGCGCCGGATCGCGCATCAGCCACAGCATCGGCGGCAGCACCAAAAGACCCAGGACCAGCCCGCCCAGCCCGAACGCCAGGAAGCTCAGGCCCGTGCCCAGCACGCGCCAGGCATGGTCGATGCGGTCACCCATCGCGCCGCCAGTGCCAGTCCAGGTCGTCGCATCGCCATTGCAGCGTCCGATCTCCCGCCAGCAGGAAACGCAGTACCTCAAGGCCATGCGGCAGTGTCGCGGCGGGGCCCGGCTCCGGGTCGTCGCCGCTCCAGGCCAGCCGCAACGTCAGCAACGCCGCGTCCGCCGGACCGATCCTCCAGCACCAGGCGAAGCCCGCATCGGGCTCGTCGGCGAAGTCGGTATAGATGATGGGCAATGGCGCGTCGTACACCACCAGCATCACCTCGTCCGCGCCGTCGGCCAGCAACGCCGCCGCTTCGACGCAGGCGGCCTCCACCGTCGCCATGCCGCCGGCCAAGGCGATGTAGTTGCCGCGTTCGCGACGCAGGATGGAGTACAACGCGGCGATCGCGTTGTGCACCGACAGGCCGAACGTGGTGGGCGACACCGGCTGCCCGGTCGCCAGCGCTTCCAGCAGTTCCATCGAACGGGAGACGTCGCCGTGCCGCGAGGCGAAGATGAGGGGCATGCCGTTCTCCTCCGCGCGCTGGCACCAGCATGCGGTCTGGATCGCCATCCGGCCCAGCCGCTCGATGCGCCTGCGCTGCATGGCCGGTACTTCGGCCAGCGCCGGGGTGTCATCGCCGGTCGGTATCCAGGGCGCGGCCGCCCACGCGCGCCATGCATCCTGGTCCACCAGACCGGGCGCCCATGCGGACCACTCCTTCACTGAAAACGCGATCATCCGCCGTGCGCCGCCTTTCTATGTCCGATGGCGTATTTCAACCGCATGCACTTTCTTCCGCCAGTCGTGAAAATTTTCGTAAGGGATGCTTGCGCATCGGAAACAGGCTGGCTATTATTTCGCTCCTGCCAGCACGTGGGGCCATAGCTCAGCTGGGAGAGCGCCTGCATGGCATGCAGGAGGTCGGCGGTTCGATCCCGCCTGGCTCCACCAACTTCCGGACAATAGGCCGTCCGGAAAGAAAAACCGGCAACAACTTTCGTGCGTCCCCATCGTCTAGAGGCCTAGGACATTACCCTTTCACGGTAGCGACCGGGGTTCGAATCCCCGTGGGGACGCCAATCTTTCAAGGCCCGGGAAACCGGGCCTTTCTTTTGCCCGTCATTCGGCTGGACGGTCGCCTTCGCCCGCATTTACAAGAACCTCACGGGTTGCGGCGTACAAGCTGCCGCAATGCCTGTGCTGTGACCCTCCCGCCAACACGCGGAACAGTCAGTCGGAGTGGTGCCCCTCCCGCGGAGCCGCGACATGACCCACGATGCCCTTGCAGACGAACTGGTCTCGCAACTGCCGCTTCATCGCGACACGCGATGGACGGCGGGATCGCTGGGACTGGACGCCGCTGCGTTCGATGCCGTCGCGCAGCGCCTGCTCGAACTCGAGACACAGGGTTCGGTGGACGTGATGAACCTCTCGCGCGACGCCAGCCACGGCCTGCGCCGGCTCAACGCCATCCGATTCGTCCGGGTGGCATGAGCCGCCCGGGAAGGATGCTCACGCGACGTCGCGTGCGACGCCCGCCGGACGCAGCGTCGCCACCCCATGCCCCTGCTCGCCCAGGTACTCGAGCCATTTGCCCAGGAACGTGTTCATGCGCATGCGGTGGCTGATCACCTCGGCCGGCGGCGGATACAGGCCGATGACATCCTGCCAGCGCTTGCCCACGTAGCAATGCGTCGCCTCGGCCTGGTGCGCGTCACGGTAGAGGCGCACGAAGGCCGACGGATCCGGTTCGCCGGTCAGCGGATCATAGATGTCGTAGGTCAACCGCAACTCCACCGTGTAGCGATGGGTTTCGATGACCTCCAGCCGCAGGTCCAGGCCATCGCCGATGCTCGACACGTAGATGCCGACGGCAAGACGGTCCGGCGCGAACAGGCGGGTGAGCCGCGCGTGGTTCTCCGCGTACAGCGCCATCAGCCAGCCGAAACGGCCCAGACGGGGAATGCGCGCGGTACGTGCGAGGGCCTGTGACATGCGTCGATCCTACACGCGCACGCCCGCCGGCGGCAGCATTGACGCCCCGACGCGTGCGGCCTAAGTTAAGGATTCCCGGCCGAACACCAGGGCGTCCCCAAGGCCCTGTCCGTCAGTACATCTCGCGCTGCAGTCCCAGCGTGGAGAGCACCTTGCTGGAGATTTCCTCGATCGACTTGTTGGTGGTGCTGAGCGTGGGCAGCCGTTCCACCTGGAACATCGCCTCGGCCGCGGCGACCTCGCGCTTGCAGGTCTCCATCTTCGCGTAGCTGGAGTTGGGGCGGCGCTCCTGCCGGATCTGGTGCAGGCGGTCAGGATCGATGGTCAATGCGAACAGCTTGCGCCTGTAGGGCCGCAGGCGTACGGGCAACCTGTCGGTCTCGAGATCGCCATCGGTCAGCGGGTAGTTCGCCGCGCGGATGCCGTAGTGCAAGGCCAGGTACACGCAGGTGGGCGTCTTGCCTGCGCGCGACACCGCCACCAGGATCACGTCGGCCTCGTCGTAGTTCACCGCCATGCCGTCATCGTGGGTCAGCGCGAAGTTCATCGCGTTGATGCGGCGGTGATACGTCTCGAAGTCCACCAGGCCATGCGCCTGTCCCACCCGCGACTGCCGCTGCTGGCCCAGTTCGCGCTCCAGTGGTTCGATGAAGGGCGCGAAGACGTCGAGCATCAGCGCGCCACTTTCGGCGACCAGCGCACTCAGCGCCGGATCCACGCAGGAGTTGATGACGATGGGACGGCTGCCCAGCTTCTCGCCGGTACGCCGGATGCGATCGGCTGCGTCGCGCGCTTTTTCCTCGTCGTCGACGAACGACAGCCGGTCGGTCTGGAAGCGCATGCCCGCGAACTGGGTCAGCAGGCTGTGGCCGATGGTCTCGGCGGTGATACCGGTGCCATCGGAGACGTAGAACACCGGGCGCAGCTCAGACATGCGCTTCCCTTCCCTGCTTCACCATGGAAACCCCCGTCAGATCAAGCTTGTCTGCAATTGGTATGCACTGCATCATAGCGCCTCTTTCCCCATGGACACGGCACCCCACGCCGATGGTCATCGGCATGGCGCGGCCTGCTTCGGAGCATTGCGCTTGAACGAGAACATCCTGTGGTTGCACGAGCTGCGCCTGGCCGACCTGGCCCGCGTCGGCGGCAAGAATTCGTCGCTGGGCGAAATGATCGGCCATCTGGCCAATCTCGGCGTCTCGGTCCCGGGAGGCTATGCGACCACGGCGGAGGCCTTCAAGGCCTTCATCGCGCACAACGACCTGTCCACGCGCATCTTCGACAGGCTGGCCACGCTGGATGTCGAGGACGTGGCGGCGCTGACGGCGGCGGGCAAGGAGATCCGCGGCTGGGTGATCGACGCGCCCCTGCAGCCCGATCTGGATGCCGACATCCGCACCGCGTACGCGAAGCTCTGCGCGGACAACGGCGGCGGCGACGTTGCGGTGGCGGTGCGGTCTTCGGCCACCGCCGAGGATCTGCCCGACGCGTCGTTCGCCGGCCAGCAGGAGACGTTCCTCAACGTCACCGGCGCCGATGACGTGGTGCACAAGGTCAAGGAGGTCTTCGCCAGCCTCTACAACGACCGCGCCATCGCCTATCGCGTGCACCACGGCTTCAAGCACGAGGACGTGTTCCTGTCCGCCGGCGTGCAGCTGATGGTGCGCTCGGGCGTCGGTGCGTCCGGCGTGCTGTTCACGCTGGACACCGAATCGGGCTTCCGCGATGTCGTGTTCGTCACGTCCAGCTTCGGCCTGGGCGAGATGGTCGTGCAGGGCGCGGTGAATCCCGACGAGTTCTACGTCTACAAGCCCACGCTGAAACAGGGCAAGCCCGCCATCCTGCGCCGCTCGCTGGGCAGCAAGGCGATCCGCATGGTGTATTCCGACGTGCCGGGCGAGCGCGTGCGCACCGAGGATACGCCGGCGAACCTGCGCAACACCTTCTCCATCACCGACGAGGACGTGCACGAGCTGTCGAAGCAGGCGCTGGTGATCGAACAGCATTACGGCCGCCCGATGGACATCGAGTGGGCCAAGGACGGCGTGACCGGCAAGCTATTCATCGTGCAGGCGCGCCCGGAAACGGTGAGGTCGCGCGCCAAGGCCACGCAGATCGAACGGTATGCCCTCGAGAAGCGCGGCGAGGTGATCGCCGAAGGCCGCGCCATCGGCCAGAAGATCGGCAGCGGCGTCGCCCGCGTGGTGCGTTCGCTGGACGACATGGCGCGCGTGCAACCCGGCGATGTGCTGGTCGCCGACATGACCGACCCCGACTGGGAGCCGGTGATGAAGCGTGCCAGCGCCATCGTCACCAACCGCGGCGGCCGCACCTGCCACGCCGCCATCATCGCGCGCGAGCTGGGCGTACCGGCCGTGGTCGGTACCGGCAATGCGCTGGACCTGGTCGCGGATGGCGTGGAGGTCACCGTGAGCTGCGCCGAGGGCGACACCGGCTTCATCTATGCCGGTGCCCTGCCCTTCGAGCGCACCACGACCGATCTCGCGGCGATGCCGCCGGCGCCGCTGAAGATCATGATGAACGTCGCCAACCCCGAGCGCGCGTTCGATTTCGGCCAGTTGCCGAACGCCGGCATCGGTCTGGCGCGCCTGGAGATGATCATCGCCAGCCACATCGGCGTGCACCCGCTCGCCCTGCTGGAATACGATCGCCAGGACCTCGACGTCCGCAGGAAGATCGATGCCAAGACCGCCGGCTACGCCGACCCGGTCAGCTTCTACGTGGACCGGTTGGCCGAAGGCATCGCGACGATCACGGCCTCGGTCGCACCGCATCCGGTGATCGTGCGCCTGTCGGACTTCAAGTCCAACGAATACGCCAACCTCATCGGCGGCACCCGCTACGAGCCGCATGAAGAGAATCCCATGATCGGTTTCCGCGGTGCGAGCCGCTACGTCGATCCCTCGTTCGAGCCCGCGTTCGCCCTGGAATGCCAGGCCGTGCGCCGCGTGCGCGACGAAATGGGGCTGGACAACCTGTGGGCGATGATCCCGTTCGTGCGTACGCTGGAAGAAGGCCGCAAGGTCGTCGAGGTACTGGCCAGGCACGGACTGCGCCAGGGCGATGGCGCCGCCGATGGAAAGCCGGGGCTGAAGATCATCATGATGTGCGAGGTGCCGTCGAACGCCCTGCTGGCCGAGGAGTTCCTCGACATCTTCGACGGCTTCTCCATCGGCTCCAACGACCTCACCCAGCTGACGCTGGGCCTGGACCGCGATTCCAGCATCGTCGCCAATCTGTTCGACGAGCGGAACCCCGCCGTCAAGAAGCTGCTGTCGATGGCGATCAAGGCCGCCCGCGCGAAAGGCAAGTACGTCGGCATCTGCGGCCAGGGGCCGAGCGACCATCCGGACCTGGCGGAATGGCTGATGGCCGAAGGCATCGAGTCGGTCTCGCTCAATCCCGATACCGTCGTCGATACCTGGCTGCGCCTGGCGAAGACCAAGGCCGGCTGACGGCCGGGGACGCGTTCACGCGGACGCGGTTACCATGCTCCCGCAAACCCGGCACGCCCCTGATTGGGGCGTGCTGCATTTCAGGAGTGTCCATGTCCGCGCCCGCCACCCCAGCCCCCACCCTGCCCGCCATTCCCACCGAGCCCGAAGCCCTGCTCAACGAGTTGCGCGGCATCGACTGGCTGCAGTTCCTGGAAACCTGGGGCCTCAAGCTGCTCGCCGCGGCGGTCATCTTCCTGGTCGGCATGTGGCTTGCCAAGCGGCTGAGCGCGGGGCTGGAACGCGTGCTGATCCGTACGCAGGCCGACACCACGCTGGGCGGATTCCTGCGCCGCGTCAGCTACGTGGCCATGATGGTGCTGGTCATCATCACCGTGCTCACATCGCTGGGCGTGAATCCCACCTCGATGCTCGCGGTGCTGGGTGCCGCGGGACTCGCAGTCGGCCTGGCCCTGAAGGATTCGCTGTCGAACATCGCGTCGGGGGTCATGCTGATCGTGCTGAGGCCCTTCCGGGAAAGCGATTTCGTGCAGGCGGCAGGGCTGGAGGGCGTCATCGAGGAGGTACGCATTTTCCAGACCCGCATGCGGACGCTCGACAACCGCCTGATCGTGTTGCCGAACAGCCTGATCACCACCGCACCGATCATCAACTTCACGGCCAAGCCGCAGCGCCGCATCGACATCCTGGTGGGCGTGGGCTACGACGACGACCTCAAGCAGGCCAAGCAGGTGCTGCTCGATATCGCGCATGCCAATCCGATGGTGCTGAAGGATCCCGAGCCGTTCGTGTTCGTGTCGCAACTGGGCGAAAGCAGCGTCGACCTGACACTGTACGCGTGGGCGAAGACGAAGGATTTCGGCCAGGCCCGGAGCGATCTGACCGAAGCCGTGCGCACCGAGATCATCGGCAACGGCCTGAACATCCCGTACCCCCAACGCGACCTGCACGTGTATCACCACAATGCGGACGGCACGCCGCTCACGGACATCATCACCAAGGGCGTGGTCGACGACGGCGACATGCCCAGGTAGCGCGCGCCGCGCGCACGACGCGCAATACCTGCTTCAAGTGATCGTGTTCGACACGTGACGTGCACCTTTTGCATGGCGCGCGATGGTGGCCCTACAGGTGGTGCGCATGGCGCACGCTACGTCACTCGCCGGCGAGCGCCGCCATGTGCCTGCGGTAGTGGCGCAGTTCCTCGATGGAGTCGCGCACGTCGCTCAGCGCGGTGTGGCTGGCCTGTTTGCGCACACCTTCCAGCACCTGCGGCGCCCAGCGGCGCGCGAGTTCCTTCAGCGTGCTGACGTCCAGGTTGCGGTAGTGGAAGTACTTCTCCAGACGCGGCATCAACCGGTGCAGGAAGCGCCGGTCCTGGCAGATCGAATTGCCGCACATCGGCGATGCGCCGGCGGGCAGCCATTCATTGAGGAAGGCCACCGTCTGCGCTTCGGCCTGACCCATCGAGACCTGGCTCTCCACCACGCGCTTCCAGAGACCGGAACGGCCATGCTGGTTGCGGTTCCAGTCGTCCATCGCTTCCAGCACGGACACCGGATGCGCAATGGCGAACTCGGGCCCCTCCGCCAGCACGTTCAACTTCGAATCGGTGACGACCGTGGCGATCTCCAGGATGGAGTCGCGGTCGGTATCCAGCCCGGTCATCTCGAGGTCGATCCAGATCAGTCGGTCGTTGTGCGCGTTGTTCGAGGCCATGCAGCGGTCCGTGACGGGGAAAGAGCCCGGGAATGCACGCCGGGGATGCGGCGACACCGCATCATGTCATCATAACGCAGACCACCCCGACGACCGGCCCATGAATCCTTCCACCGACCATGCCGTGCTGACCGCGATGCTGGCGCCGGCATTCTTCCTGACCGCGACCGCGTCGCTGCTGCTGTCAGCCAACAATCGCTTGGCGCGCATCATCGACCGCGCGCGCACGCTTCTGCGGGAACTGGCCGATGCCGAGGACGAGGCGGATCGCTCGCTGCTGGAGAAGCGGATCGCGCTGCAGCGCCGGCGCAGCCTGATCATCCTGCGTGCCGGCCAGTTGCTGTACGCCGCGATCAGCTGCTTCGTCGGCACCAGCCTGGCCGTGGCCGTCGACACGTTCACGGGACACCGGCTGGGCTCGCTGCCGACCTGGCTGGCGGCACTCGGCGTGGTGGCGATGCTGGCGGCCAGCCTGCTGCTCGCACGCGAATCCACGCTGGCGGTCACCGCCATCAACGAGGAAATGGACCACCGCAAGGTGAAGCGGAAGTTCCCGACGCCCTAGACCAGCGGCCGGCCGCGCTTGGCGCGGAAGTAATTGGTCAGTCTGCGTCCGGCTTCGTCGCCCAGTACGCCGCCCACCACCTCGATCCGATGGTTGTGCCGCGGATCCGCGATCAGATCGAATACGCTGCCGCAGGCGCCGGTCTTGGGGTCGCTGGCGCCGTAGACCACGCGCGCGACCCGCGCATGCACCAGCGCCATCGCGCACATCGCGCAGGGCTCCAGGGTGACGTACAAGGTGCAGCCGACCAGCCGATGGTTGCCCACCGCCCTGCCCGCTTCGCGCATCGCCACGATCTCGGCGTGCGCACTGGGATCGTGGTCGGCGATGTTGCGGTTCCAGCCCTCGCCCAGCACCTGACCCGCCGCGCTCACCAGCACCGCACCGACCGGGATCTCGTCGAACTCGCGCTCGGCGCGGTCGGCCAGCGCGAAGGCGTGGCGCATCCAGTGCTCTTCCATGTCGTTGACTGAATCCGACACCTGCCTACCTCCGGAACCCGTTCGTGGTGAGCCTGTCGAACCACGCTCTTCGCAGGGTTCATCCATTCCGGCCGAAGGCGCTTGACCTGAGGTCCTTCCCTTGGCCAGTCCACTGAGCCTTTTCCAATCACCGGCGATCAAAGCCTGCTTTTTCGCTCTACTCCAGCCTTTGATCCGCCTCTCCGACGCGAGCGCTTCCACCCGGCTCGAAAATTCCTGCGACCAGACCAACGCCAATGGACGGCGTCTGAACGTATAACACCCGGGCGCATCACCCGCATGATGCTGGGCAACACGCCTTTCCAGGCAGTCTGTCTGGCCTACGTAGTACGAGCCATCCGCACATTCGAGCATGTAAACCCAGAAGCGCATCCCTGTGCCCCGGGGTCAGCGCCAAGAGCGTGGTTCGACAGGCTCACCACGAACGGGAACCGGATGGCGTGCAAACAACATGCCTTAACGCCTCACTCCCACTCAATCGTCGCCGGCGGCTTTCCGCTGATGTCGTACACCACGCGCGAGACGCCACGCAGCTCGTTGATGATGCGGTTGGACACGGTGCCGAGGAATTCGTACGGCAGGTGCGCCCAGTGCGCGGTCATGAAGTCGATCGTCTCGACCGCGCGCAGCGCGATGACCCACTCGTACGCGCGCGCATCACCGACCACGCCCACCGACTTGACCGGCAGGAACACCGCGAACGCCTGCGAGGTCCTGTCGTACAGGTCGGCCTTGCGCAGTTCGTCGATGAAGATCGCATCGGCCTTGGCCAGCAGTTCGGCGTACTCGGGCTTTACTTCGCCGAGGATGCGCACGCCCAGTCCGGGACCCGGGAACGGATGTCGGTAGACCATCGTGCGCGGCAGGCCGAGTTCCACGCCCAGGCGGCGCACCTCGTCCTTGAACAGCTCGCGCAACGGCTCGACCAGGCCCAGCTTCATGTGCGCGGGCAGGCCGCCGACGTTGTGGTGGCTCTTGATGACGTGCGCCTTGCCGGTCTTGCTGCCGGCCGACTCGATCACGTCCGGGTAGATGGTGCCCTGCGCCAGCCACTTGGCATTCTTCAGCTTGTTCGATTCTTCCTCGAAGATCTCGACGAACAGGTTGCCGATGATCTTGCGCTTGGCTTCCGGGTCGGCGACCCCTTCCAGCGCCTTGAAATAGCGGTCCGCCGCATTGACGCGCACGACCTTGACGCCCATGTGCTCGGCGAACATCGCCATCACCTGGTCGCCTTCCTGCCAGCGCAGCAGGCCGGTGTCGACGAACACGCAGGTCAGCTGCTCGCCGATGGCCCTGTGCAGCAAGGCGGCGACGACCGACGAATCCACGCCGCCGGACAGGCCCAGGATCACCTCGTCCGAACCGACCTGCTCACGCACGCGGGCGATCTGGTCGTCGATGATATTGGCGGCCGTCCACAGCGTCCTGCAGCCGCAGATCTCGGCGACGAAGCGGCGCAGCAGCGTCTGGCCCTGCTTGGTGTGCGTCACTTCCGGATGGAACTGCACGCCGTACCAGTGCTTCTCTTCCAACGCCATCGCCGCGACCGGGATGCGGTCGGTGGTCGCGGTGATCGTCCAGCCCGGCGGCGCCTTCGCGACGTGGTCGCCATGGCTCATCCACACATCGAGGCGCGGCTCGCCCTGGTGGTCGCTCAGGCCACCCAGCAGCGCGTCGTGCGCGACCAGTTGCACTTCGGCGTGGCCGAACTCGCGTGCGTCCGCGGCTTCCGTCGCGCCACCCAGCTGCGCGGCCAGCGTCTGCATGCCGTAGCAGATGCCCAGGATCGGCAGACCGCTGTCGAACACCTGCTGCGGCGCTTTGGGGGCACCGTGCTGCGTGGTGGACTCCGGGCCACCGGACAGGATGATGCCCTTGGCCCCGAACGTCGCGATCTCCTCCGGGTCGTGGTCCCACGCCCAGATCTCGCAGTACACACCGATCTCGCGGATGCGGCGGGCGATCAGCTGCGTGTACTGCGCGCCGAAATCGAGGATGAGGATTTTGTCGTCGTGAAGCCGTGATTGGGGATTGGGGATTGGGGATTCGGAAATGCTGGTCATGTGTGCTGGCGACGCCTCTTGCTCTTGTCGAATCTCGAATCCCGAATGTCCAATCCCGCGCATGGGCATCAGCCCATGCGATAGTTCGGCGGTTCCTTGGTGATCTGCACGTCGTGCACGTGGCTCTCGCGCTGGCCGGCGCCGGTGATGACCACGAACTTCGGCTTGGCACGCATCTCTTCGATGGTCGCGCAGCCCACGTAGCCCATCGTGGCGCGCAGGCCGCCGACCAGCTGGTGGATGATGCCGCCGACCGAGCCGCGGTACGGCACGCGGCCTTCGATGCCCTCCGGCACCAGCTTGTCGGCATCGCTGGCATCCTGGAAATAGCGGTCCTTGGACCCCTTCTCCATCGCGCCCAGGCTGCCCATGCCGCGGTAGCTCTTGTAGCTGCGGCCCTGGAACAGCTCGACTTCGCCCGGCGCTTCCTCGGTGCCGGCGAACAGGCCGCCGATCATGACCGTGGAGGCACCGGCGGCGATCGCCTTGCCGATGTCGCCCGAGTAGCGGATGCCGCCATCGGCGATCAGCGGAATGCGGTCCTGCAGCGCCTCGGCGACCATGTCGATGGCGGTGATCTGCGGCACGCCGACGCCGGCCACCATGCGCGTGGTGCAGATCGAACCCGGGCCCACGCCGACCTTTACCGCGTCGGCCCCGGCATCCATCAGGGCCAGCGCGGCATCGCCGGTGACGATGTTGCCGCCGATGACCTGCAGTTGCGGGAAGCGCTTCTTGACCCAGGCCACGCGGTCCAGCACGCCCTGCGAATGGCCGTGCGCGGTGTCGACGATGATGACGTCCACACCCGCAGCCACCAGCGCTTCGACGCGCTGGTCGGTATCGCCGCCCACGCCCACCGCGGCGCCGACGACCAGGCGGCTGGCGCTGTCCTTGGCGGCGTTGGGGTTGTCGGTCTTCTTCTGGATGTCCTTGACGGTGATCAGGCCGCGCAGGTCGAAGGCATCGTTGACCACCAGCACCTTCTCGATGCGGTGCTTGTGCAGCAGCTGCAGGACTTCGCCGTCGCTGGCGCCTTCGCGCACGGTGACCAGGCGATCCTTCTTGGTCATGATGTGGCGGACCGGATCGTCGAGCTTCGTTTCGAAGCGCATGTCGCGGCTGGTGACGATGCCGACCAGCTGGCCGCCGTCGACCACCGGCACGCCGGAGATGTTGCGGGCGCGGGTGAGCTTGAGTACCTCGGCGATCGTCGTCTCGGGCCCGACCGTGAAGGGCTCCTTGATGACGCCGGCCTCGAACTTCTTGACCTTGGCCACTTCGGCGGCCTGCTGCTCGACGGTCAGGTTCTTGTGCAGGATGCCGATGCCGCCCAACTGGGCCATGGCGATGGCCAGGCGCGCTTCGGTGACCGTATCCATGGCGGCCGAGACGATCGGCAACTTCAGCCGCAGTTCGCGCGTCAGGCGCGTTTCCAGACTGACATCCTTGGGCAGGACGGTGGAATGGGCGGGGACGAGGGAGACGTCGTCGTACGTCAGTGCTTCAGCCTGGATGCGCAGCATCGGCGGGCCCGGGACAGTTGGGGAAGCGCGGCATTATACCCTGATCGGCGCGGCTTCCGGCGGGTGCTCCGGACGGAACGATGCATTCCCGCCACGGCCCACGAGGATGAGTGTGTGGGAGCGACGTAAGTCGCGATGAAATCCTCGGACTCCCCTATCGCGACTTACGTCGCTCCCACCACCCGCAGAGAGCATCGCTCAGAGGCCCGCTTCGGCGGCTTCCAGCGTGTTCTGCATCAGCGTGGCCACGGTCATGGGGCCCACGCCGCCGGGGACGGGCGTGATCCAGCTGGCCCGCTCGAACGCGGCGTCGAAGCCGACATCGCCCACCAGCCGGCCGTCGTCCAGCCGGTTGATGCCGACGTCGATGACCACCGCGCCCGGCTTGACCCATTCACCGGGAATCAGGCCCGGCTTGCCGGCCGCCACCACCAGGATGTCCGCATCGCCGACCCGAGCCTGCAGCACGTCGCGGGGGGTGAACTTGTGGCAGCTGGTCACCGTGCAGCCGGCGATCAGCAGCTCCAGCGCCATCGGCCGGCCGACGTGGTTGCTGACGCCCACGATGGTGGCGTTGCGGCCCCGCACCGGCTGGTCCGTATAACCCAGCAGCGTGGTGATGCCGCGCGGCGTGCAGGGACGCAGGCCGAACTGGCGCAGCGCCAGGTGGCCGACATTGGCGGGGTGGAAGCCATCGACATCCTTGCGCGGATCGATGCGCTCGATCAGGCGGGTGGCGTCGGGAATGCCCGGCAGCGGCAGCTGCACGAGGATGCCGTGGATCTTGGGGTCGGCATTCAGCCGGTCGATCAGCGCGAGCAGCTGCGCCTCCGAGGTGCCCGCCGGCAGATCGTAGTCGAACGCCTCGATGCCGACTTTCTCGGCCGCGCGACGCTTGTTGCGGACGTAGACCGTGGAGGCGGGGTCGCCGCCCACCAGCACCACCGCCAGGCCCGGCCGGCCCTGGCCGGCGGAGACGCGCGCGTCGACCCGGACCTTCAGTTCGTCCAGCAGGTTTTCGGCGATACGGCGGCCGTCGAGGATTCGGGCAGTCATGGGGAGGCGCGGTGTAGAGTCCGCGCGTATTGTCCCCGATTCCCCCGCCCCAACGCGACCCATCACACCATGACCGATACCACCGCCCTCGACGCCGCCGCCTTCCGACGCCTGCTGCAGCATCTCAACCAGGATCGTCCCGACGTGCAGAACATCGACCTGATGACCCTCGCCGGCTTCTGCCGCAACTGCCTGGCGGACTGGTACCGCGAGGCCGCGCAGCAGGCGGGCATCGCGATGGACAAGGAGCAGGCGCGCGAGCGCGTCTACGGCATGCCGTTCGCCGACTGGAAGGCACGACACCAGCGCGAGGCCACGCCGGAGCAGTTGGCCGCCTTCAAGGCCGCGCAGGAACGGCATGGCTGAGCGTCGCGCGCGTCGCGTGATGGCGTGGCTCCTGGGGCTGGCGATCGTCGCCTACCTTGCAGTGTGCGCCCTGCTCTACGCGCAGCAGCGCCGCCTGATCTATTTCCCGCAGTTCACGCGGGTCGCCGCGGACCAGACCGATATCGCGATCACCCGACCCGATGCCGTCCTGCGTGGCTGGGTCGTCACCCCCGGCCGCCGCGATGCGGTGATCTACTTCGGTGGCAATGCCGAGGCGGTGGACGCCAGCCGCGGTGCGTTCGCGGAGTGGCTGCCCGACCGCACGGTCTATCTGGTGGCGCATCGCGGGTACGGCGCCAGTGATGGTGAACCCTCGGAAGCCGCCCTGCTGGCCGATGCGCTTGCGGTGTACGACGACATCGTGCATCGCCATCCGGAGGGCGACGTGGCCGTGATCGGCCGCAGCCTGGGAAGCGGGGTGGCGACCCACGTGGCGTCGGAGCGCCCGATCAGGCACCTGGTCCTGGTGACGCCGTTCGACAGCCTGGCCGCCGTCGCGCAATCCCACTATCCGGCATTCCCCGTGGGCCTGCTGCTGAAGGACCGCTACGATTCCGCGGCAAGGCTGCCGCGCCACGACGGGCGACTGCTGGTATTGAGAGCGGGCCGGGATAACGTCGTGCCGCCGCCGCACACCGACCGGCTGCTGGCATCGTTCAAGGGGCCGGCACAGGTCGTGGATTTTCCACGCGCCAGTCACGACGACCTGTCATCGGATCCCGGCTACTGGCCGGCGCTCCGGACGTTCCTCCAGCGCCCCGGCGACTAGTGCCGGCTACTCCTCTTCTTCCTCGCCGATGATCTCCGCGGCTTCCTCGTTGAGCGCCTTCGCTTCGCGCTTGGGCTTGGTGAACGGGGTCGGCGTGGGTTTGGTGTGCTTCGCATTGCCATACAGCGCCGGGATGCCGGAGCGCAGGTCGCCACCGGCGATCTCCAGCTCTAGGCGCTCGGCGTCGCGCCGGCGGATCTCCAGGGCGATGGCATCGGCATCCTCGCGCGCGATGCCGACGCTCATCAGCGCCGCCTTGCCGAACTCCACCGCGGACTCGAACGTCTCGCGGATCTGGTAGTCGACGCCTGCGCCGATCAGCGCCAGCGAATGCTCGCGGTCGAAGGAGCGCACCAGCACCTGGGCCTGCGGGAACTCGTGCTTGACCAGTTCCACGATGCGGCTCGCGGCCTCCTTGTCGTCGATGCAGATGGCGATGGACTGCGCGGTCTGCGCGCCGCAGGCCCGCAGCACGTCCAGCCGCGTGCCGTCGCCGTAGTAGATCTTGAAACCGAACTCCTCGGCGCTGCGGATCATCTCGATGTCGGTGTCGATGATGGTCACGTCCACGTCGCGCGCCAGCAGCGACTGGCTCATCACCTGGCCGAAGCGGCCGAAGCCGATGATCAGCACGCTGCCGCTGAGGCCCTGCGCTTCCTCGATGCCCTCCATCGAAGGCGTGTCCGGATGGGTGAAGCGGCGCAGCACCAGCACGAAGAGCGGGGTGAGCGCCATCGACAGCACGACGATGGCGGTCAGGTTGGCGTTGACCGTGGCGTCGATGATGCCCGCCGATGCCGCCGCGGCGAACAGCACGAACGCGAACTCGCCGCCCTGCGCCATCAGCACCGCGCGGTCGAGCGCCTCGGCGTGCGCGCTGCGCGTGACGCGCGCGACCGCGTAGATGCACAGGGCCTTGACCACCATCATCGCGAGCACGGCACCGACGATGAGCGGCCAGTTCTCGGCCACCACGCCCAGATCCAGCGCCATGCCGACGCCGAGGAAGAACAGGCCCAGCAGGATGCCGCGGAACGGCTCGATGTCGGCCTCGATCTGATGGCGGAAGGTCGACTCCGACAGCAGCACGCCAGCGAGGAACGCGCCCATCGCCATCGACAGGCCACCCAGCTGCATCAGCAGCGCCGCCCCCAGCACGACCAGCAGGGCGGCCGCCGTCATCACCTCGCGCGCCTTGGCGGCGGCGAGAATGCGGAAGAACGGATTGAGCAGCCAGATGCCGGCCGCGATCAGGCCACCCAGCGAAGCCGCCGCGATGCCGATGGACACCCAGCGCGATCCCTCCTCCGGCTGTACCACCTGCGGCGACATGAAAGCGACGAGCACCAGCAGGGGGACGATCAGCAGATCCTCGAACAGCAGGATCGAGACCACCTTCTGCCCGTTCGGCAGCGCCACGTCGCCGCGTTCGGCGAGCAGCTGCATCACCACGGCGGTCGACGTCAGCACGAAGCCCATGCCGCCGATGAACGACACCGGCAGCGGATAGCCGAACAGCAGGCCCACCCCGGTCAGCAGCAGCGTGCAGACGGCGATCTGCAGCGCGCCCAGCCCGAAGATCTGCCTGCGCAGGCTCCACAGGTGGCTGGGCCGCATCTCCAGGCCGATCACGAACAGGAACATCACCACGCCGAGTTCGGCGACATGCAGGATCGATTGCGGATCGGTGAACCACTTCAACCCGAACGGGCCGATGGCCAGGCCTGCGGCCAGGTAGCCCAGCACCGACCCCAGGCCGAGACGCCGGAAGATGGGAACGGCGACGACGGCGGCGCCCAGCAGGGTGACGACACTGACCAGTTGGCTGGCACCGGATTCTGCACTCATGCGGGGAGTCTACCGGATGCGCACGTCACGCCTGCGGGCGCGCGCGGGCCAACCATCGCGCGAGCGCGACCGGTACCACGAAGATCAGCAACTGGATGGGCAGTTCTTCGCGCAGGCTGTAGCCATGGGACATGCCGGTCTGCAGGTTCCACACCACCACGAGGGCCCACGCGACCGCGAAGCCCACCAGCATGCGGACACGCCACGCCGGACGCGCCGCGCCTACCAGCAGGCCGGCCAATGCCAGGCCGACGACGATCAAGATCAAGGTGCGCATGCGTCCTCTCCTTTGTTTCGCGTATGCAGGGCGCCCACGTTATCGCATGGGCGCCCTGCGCGACATCGACGGGCGCGTGCTGGCCGGGATCGCCTATTTCGTGGTGTAGCCGCCATTGATGAGGATGGTCTGGCCGGTGATCCACCAGCCATCGCTGACCAGGTGGCGGATGAATGGCACCACGTCCTCGATGTCGGTCAGGCCGGTCTTGCTGTGGGGCGACAGCGCCGCCGCGGTCTTGTGGTACGCCACGGCGTCCGCCCCTTCGGCAGGATAGAAGAAGGGCGTGTCCATCGGGCCCGGGCCGACGGCGGTCACCGAGATGCCGCGTGCACCGAACTCCTTGGCGGCGGCGCGGGTGAAGTGCTCCACCGGCGCCTTGGTGCCGGCGTACGACGCATAGAACGGTGTGAACGCGCCCAGCAGCGAGGTGACCAGCGTGACCACCTTGCCGTTGTCGTTGACGTGCTTGCCCGCCTCCTTGAGGAAGAAGAACGCGGTCTTGGCGTTCACCGCCGACATGTCGTCGTACTCGGCTTCGGAGATCTCCGCGATCGGCTTCTTCAGCACCTTGCCGACCGTGTTGATGGCGATATCGGGACGACCGACGGCGGCGATCGCGTCGGCGAACAGGCGCTCCATCGCATCGGCACGGGTCAGGTCGCCCTGCAGGGCGACCGCCTTCGCACCGGCGGCCCGGACGGCGGCGACCGTCGCCTCGGCGTCGGCCCTGCTGGCCGCGCTGTTGTAGTGGATGGCGACGGCGCGGGCGCCCTGCCCGGCCAGGTCGCGGGCGATCAGGCCGCCCAGGTTCTTGGCGCCGCCGGCGATCAGGGCGACCTTGCCGCGGATGGAATGATCGATCATGGAGTGCTCCTACAGGGGTTCAGGACAGGAAGGCTCCGCTCGGCGCGCCTCGAGTAGGCAGCCATGCGGAACGGTCCTAAGATGCGTGCGAAGCAGTCCGTCCGGCTTTCACGATGTCCGATCCACTGTCAAATTCTCCGGCGCACGATGGATGGGAATCCTCACGCGAGGCGACCGGAGTCGCACCGGCGGCGATGCCGCCCTACGCGGTGCTGGCGCAGGCGCATTGGCCGGGCGTGGAGTTTCTGGTCTGCCGCGAAGACATCCGGCAGCGCACGCTGTGGGCCATCGACCAACCGCGCCATACGGTCATCGTCCACCTGAGCGGCACGATGCGCGAGCTGGATACCGAGATCGATGGCGCCGGGGCGACGCACGCGCCGCCTTCGCCCGGCGACATCTGGCTGGTGCCCGCCACGCGGCGCTATGCGAGCCAGGCGCGCGGACAGGTGATCACCTACGCCGAGTTGCGCCTCTCTCCCCTGGCCGAGGTGGAAACGGGACACGAGACACGGATGCCACTCGAGGACCTGATGCCGCGGCTGGGCCACCGCGACGAGTTCCTGCACTACAGCGTGGCGCGACTGGGCCGGCTGAGCCAGCAGTGCGACGACTTGTCGGTAATGATGGCCGACCGGTTGCAGCGGGTACTGCGCCAGCATCTGTACGACGGCTACCGGTTGCCGGTAGCGGCAAGGCCAGCGCCGGCTTCGTTGTCACCGCAGGTGGCGCGTCGCCTGTGCGAGTACATCGAAAGCGCGCTGGACCAGCGCATCACGCTCGCCGGGCTGGCCACGCTGGCCGGCATGAGCGTGCACCGGTTGCTGATCGCATTCCGCCGCAACTTCGGCACCACGCCGGCGCAGTACATCCTGGCGCAACGGCTGCGCCGTGCCCGCTGGCACCTGCTCAACGGCAACGCCGATATCGCCGACATCGCCCTGGATTGCGGCTTTGCGAGCCATAGCCATCTGAGTGCCGCGTTCAAGCGCGACACCGGCATCACGCCCCGCCAGTTCCGCGAGGGGCTGCGCATGCGCGCCTTCGACTGATCAGGCGGGCCGGCAGAAGGCCGCGTAGTCGATGTAGCCGGGGAACGGTCGCCCGGCCGCGCAGACCGGGCAGTCCGGATCGTGGCGCAGGCGGGTCTCGCGGAAGCGCATGGCCAGCGCGTCGAAATGCAGCAGGCGGCCGGCGAGGGTTTCGCCGGTACCGAGCAGCAGCTTGATCACTTCGGTCGCCTGCAGCAGGCCGATCACACCGGGCAACACGCCCAGCACGCCCGCTTCGGCGCAGTTGGGTGCGAATTCCGGCGGCGGCGGTTCCGGGAACAGGCAGCGATAGCACGGCTGCCGGCCGCGATGCCGCCCGGCATCGAACACGCTCACCTGCCCCTCGAAGCGCTGGACGGCGCCGTACACCAACGGCTTGGCCAACTTCACGCAGGCATCGTTGAGCAGGTAGCGTGCCGGGAAGTTGTCGGCGCCATCCAGCACCACATCCACGTCCTCCAGCAGGCGCTCGACGTTGTCCGCGGTGACGCGTTCCGCCAGCGCCTCCACCTGCGTGCGCGGATTGAGCGCCGCCAGCGTCGCCTGCGCCGATGCGACCTTCGGCTCGCCGATGCGGGCTTCGGTATGCAGGATCTGCCGCTGCAGGTTGCTGCGGTCCACCACGTCATCATCCGCGATGCGCAGGTGGCCCACGCCGGCGGCCGCCAGGTAGAACGCCGCCGGCGACCCCAGCCCACCCGCGCCGATCATCAACACCCGCGATCGCTGCAGGCGTTGTTGCCCGGCGACGCCGACCTCGGGCAGCAGCAGGTGGCGCGAGTAGCGCTCGTTGAAGTCGCGAGCGTCGGCGGACAGTGCCGGAACGACGACCGGACGATGCTCTTCGATCCAGCGCGACGTGCCGCCGGCGACGGACGCAAGACGGGAATAGCCCGCTGCCTCGAGTGCGCGCGCCGCTTCCATCGAGCGGCCGCCCTTCTGGCAGATCAGCACGACGCTGGCATCGCGATCCGGCAGGTGCGCGGCGGGATCGCTCTCCAGCAACGCCTTCGCGATGCCACGCGCACCCTCGGCCTGTCCGCTGGCGCGTTCATGCTCCTCGCGCACGTCGATGAACACGCTGCCCTGCGCGAGCAGCGCGGCAACGTCCCGGGGTTCGATTTCGCGGATGGCCATGCGGCGATTATCGCGCAAGTCGCGACGCCGTCCGCTTCAGCAGGCGATCACGTCGACGACATCGCCCGCTTCGAACACGCGCGGGCCTTCCGGCAGCACGATCAGCGCATCGCTGTCGGCGGCGGCGCGCAGCTGGTGCGAGGCGTCGGCGGCGTTCGGCATCACCTGCAGCCGGCCGTCGGGCATGGCAGTCAGTCGGCCCCGCAGGAACTCCAGGCGTTCGTGCGTCTTGCGCCAGGGCGCGCCCAGCACTGCGGTCCACCGCGGGCGCGGCTCGCGGCGGCGCTGCAACCCGTCGAGCAGTTCGCGGCCGAGCGTCAGGAAGGTCGCCAGCACCGAGACCGGGTTGCCGGGCAGGCCCAGGAACAACGCACGGTCCATCTCGCCGAACAGCAAGGGCATGCCCGGCTTCATCCGCACCTTCCAGACATGGATGCGGCCATGCGTGGCCAGCAGGCCGGGCAGATGGTCCTTTTCGCCCGCCGAGACGCCGCCGCACGTGATGACCACGTCGAAGGCGGCCGCCGCATCGGTCAGCAGGGTGGCCATGCGTTCCGGATCGTCCGGCAAGGAGGGCCATGCTGTCGGCTCCAGGCCGTCGGCGCGGAGCAGGGCCATCAGCAGCTCGAGGTTGCTGTTGTAGATCTGGCCGGGTGCGAGCGGCAGGCCGGGCTCGACCAGTTCGTCGCCGGTGGTGAACACCGCGACGGTCGGACGCTGGGTAACGGCCAGCGATGCGGTGCCGAGCGCGGCGGCGAGCGAGACCCGGGCCGGCGTCAGCACCTGGCCTTCCTGCAGCACGCGCACGCCCACAGGTACGTCCTCGCCGGCCCGGCGCACATCGGCGCCGGGCGACAGGCCCGCCGGCACGCGGACGATGCCGGCGTCCTCGACACAGTCTTCCTTGATGGCAACCGTATCGGTGCCGGGCGGCAACGGCGCGCCGGTCGTGATGCGGACGCACTCGCCGACGCCGATGTGGCGTTCCCTCAGGCGACCCGCGAACTGCTCGCCCGCCAGCCGCAGCGACGTGGTGCCGCCGACCGACAGGCTGGCGTGCGCAAAGGCGAAACCATCCATGCGGCTGTTGTCGAATGGCGGCAGCGCGATCGGCGAGACGATGTCCTCGGCCAGGATGCGGCCGCCCGCACGCGTGACGGGTACGCGCTCGGCCTTCAGCATGCGGTTGGCGGCGACGTCGCGGACGATCCCCGCGGCGGCGGCGAAATCGACGCGGGTCGGATACTCCGTCACTTGCCGCGCTTGACGTGCCGGATCAGGCGGCGCTTCTTGGCGATCTGCTTCTCGGTCAGCACGTTCTTCTTGCCCTCGTAGGGGTTGGCGCCCTCACGGAACACGAAGCGCACGGGCGTGCCGACCAGCTTGAAGCGTTTGCGGAAGAAGTTCTCGAGGTAGCGCTTGTACGACTCCGGCAGCACCTTCAGGCGGGTGCCATGCACGATGAAGGTCGGCGGATTCGCGCCGCCCGGGTGCACGTAGCGCAGCTTGGAGACGTGTCCGCGGATGCTCGGCGGCGGATTGGTCTCGTAGGCGATCTCGAGCGCCTTGTTGACCTCGCTGGTGCCGAATTCCTTGGTCGCCGACGCATGCGCGCGGTGGATCGCCTTGAACAGTTCGCGCAGGCCCGAGCCGTGCAGCGCGGAGATCCGGACCACTTCGGCCCACTCCACGAAGCCCAGCTTGCGCGCCAGCAGGGCCTCGGCCTGCTCGCGCTGGTAGGCGGTCAGTCCGTCCCACTTGTTGATCGCCACGACCAGCGCCCGACCCGCATCCAGCACGGCGCCGAGCACGCTGGCGTCCTGGTCGGTGACGCCTTCGGTGGCGTCCAGCAGCAACACGGCCACCTGGCACTGTTCGATGGCCTGCAGCGTCTTGACCACGCTGAACTTCTCGACGGCTTCTTCCACCTTGCCCTTGCGGCGCAGGCCGGCGGTGTCGATCAGGCGGTACTGGCGGCCGTCGCGCTCCATGTCCACGGAGATGGAGTCGCGCGTGGTGCCCGGCACCTCGGAGGCGATCATCCGTTCCTCGCCCAGCAGGCGGTTCACCAGCGTGGACTTGCCCACGTTGGGACGGCCGACGAAGGCCACGCGCATGCGGTTGGGATCGGTATCGAGGCCGGCGGCAGCCCCCTCTTCCGGCAGCCGCTGATGTACTTCCTCAAGCAGATCGTCGAGGCCCTGGCGATGGGAGGCGGAGATGGTGATGACATCGGCGAAACCGTAGCGGGCGAAATCCGCGATCGCCGTGGTTTCGTTGATGCCGTCGATCTTGTTGATGACCAGCAACGTGGGGCGCGCGGCCTTGCGCAGCCAGGCCAGGATCTCGTCGTCGAGCGCGGAGGCCCCTTCGCGGCCATCCACGATGAACAGCACAAGGTCGGCTTCTTCGGCGGCCGCCCGCGCCTGGCGCGCCGTCGCGCCGGCCAGGCCTTCTTCCTCGCCGGCGATGCCGCCGGTATCCACCACCAGGAACGGCGCGTCTTCGTCCAGGCGGCAGACGCCGTAGTTGCGGTCGCGGGTCACGCCCGGCTGGTCGTGCACCAGCGCGTCACGCGTGCGCGTCAGCGCGTTGAACAGGGTGGATTTGCCGACATTGGGACGGCCCACCAGGGCGACGAGGGGCAACATGCAGGGAGCAACCGTGAGGATGAGGGGCGCCGAAGGCTCGCCGTCGCGCGGAGGGCGCGACCGCTCCGGTCGGTCAAGGGGCCGCCATGGTAGCGGAATACGCCCTGCTCCGCGAAAAAGGGCCGCAATGCGGCCCTTTCCGGAAGCACGAAGGGAGCGGCCGAGCCGCTCCCACCGCCGATCACTTGAAGCCGAATGCGGTCAGGCCGCCTTCCACGTCCTGCACCAGCAGGATGCCGTCGGCGACGACCGGCTTGCCGCGGATGGCCTTTCCACCGACGCGCGCGCGGGCCGCCGCCTCGCCATTGTCTGTCTTCAGCCAGTGCAGGTAGCCATCGTAATCGCCCACCACCGCGTAGTCGCCATGGATGGTCGGTGCCGTCAGCGAGCGCCGCGCCAGCGTGGTGTTCGACCACAACGCGCTGCCGCTGTACTTGTCCAGACCCCAGACCGTGCCCGCGGGGTCCGCGACAACGACCGCACTGCTGGTCACGCCCAAGCCGCCGGCACCACCGTTGTCGCGGGTCCACAACGGACGGCCGGACGGGCCTTCGAGCGCGACGGTTTCCTTCTTGAAGCTGGTGACATACAGGGTCGTGCCCTCGAGCACGGGGGCGCCATCGACGTCCGCCATGCGCTCCAGTTCGCTACGGCCTTCGGGCACGCCGACCGTCTGCGTCCACAAGGGGCGACCGTCGTTGCCCGCCAGCGCCGTGACCGTGCCGTCGTCGTTGCCGACGAACACCACGCCCGGACCCACGACCACGGGCGCGTTGCCGCGCACGGTCAGGCTGGGCAGCTCGTTGTTCCAGAACCAGCGGCGCTCACCCGTCTCGGAGGAGAGCGCCGTGATGCGGCCGTCGTTGGTGCGGACATAGACCATGTCCTGACCGATGGCGGGAGCCGCGATCACCTCATTCGGCACCTTGACCTGCCACTTCTCCGCACCGGTCGCGGCATCCAGCGCGATCACCTGGCCATCGAGCGTCCCGACGACCACCAGGCCCTGCCCGGCACCCGGACCGCCCGAGAGGCGGAGATCGGACTTGGCGTGCCACACCTGCTTGCCCGTCTGCAGGTCGAGCGCGCGTACGCCACCTTCGACCGCGGCGGCGTAAACGCGGCCGTCGTCGACCACCGGCACCTGCTGCAGGCCGAGGCGCTGCTCGCCCTTGCCGATATTCGCACTCCAGAGCTTGGCGACGGTTGCCGTCGGCGTGAAGTCGACGAGCTCGACCGGATCGACCGGCTTCTCGCCTTCCTTGTCCTTGCCGGAGAACCAGCCCTTCACGGTGCTGCAGCCACCCAGCGCGGCAATGAATACCGTGGCGGCGGCCAGGCGTACCAGCGCGCGCGTCATGCGGCACCTCCGGTCTTCGGTGGCGTGCCACCGGCGTCGATCAACTTCAGCTCGACCAGACGACGCTGCGGCGACACCGCATCCAGCGTGGTCAGCGCGCGGGTGTAGGCATCCTGCGCTTCCTTGGCCTTGCCGGCGGCCAGCAACGCATCGCCGCGCACTTCCAGACTGGAGGCATCCTCGGCCTTGTCCAGCGCCTTCAGCGCTTCGTCGTGTTTACCGGCATCGATCAGCAGGCGTGCGAGGCGCAGGTTCACCAGCGGCCGCAAGGCATCGTCGGGAGTCAGCGAACGCAAGGTGGCGATGGCGGCATCGCGTTCGCCCGCCTGCACCTGCGCCTTGGCCAGTTGCAGGCCGGCGACATCGGCATAGAGCTCGTCTTCCTTCATCAAGGCGCTCACCGCGCCCTGCGCCTGCTTGAGGTCGCCCTTGGCAAGACCTTCGGTCGCACTCTGGTAGCTCTGGTACGCCTGCTCTTTCTTGCCCGCCTGGTCCTTCTGCCACCACTGCCAGCCGAAGATCACACCCAGACCCAGGACCACGCCGCCCAGCAGGCCGGCACCGTTGCTCCTCAGCCAGCTGCGGACACGTTCGCTTTGTTCGTGCTCGTCGAGCAGATCATCAATCGCCATGCGCTCTCTTGCCCCGTCTCAGGCGGGGTCTCGGTCTAGGTTGGACAAACCCGCACGCGGGTCAGTCAACGACCGGCGCCAGGGAACCCTCAGAGGATACCGTAAAGCGTGCGACGTTCGCTCGCAGGTACGGCGCCAGATCCACCGTACTCCCCGCTTGCTGAACCTCGACCGCCGTCGCATCGCCCAGCTTCACGCGGCCGACTTCGCCCTGCGCATAGCGACGCTCGTCGCCGGCGCGCAGCAATGCGTGCTCGAGCTTGCGTCCGTCCGGAGCGTTCACTTCGACCCAGCTGTCGCCCTTGAACGACAGCGACAGCCACGGCGCCGACGCGCGCGCCAGCGGCGCCATCGACGCCACGAACGGCGCGGCCTGCGGACGCGTGCTGGCGCGTGGCGCTTCGGCGGCCGGTGCCTTCCCGGCTTCGGACGAACCAGGCACGACGTCGAGCGACGCTGTGGTCGCATCAGGATCGGAACCCACGGACTGACGAAGCCCCATCCACACCGGGGTCGCGATGACCATGGTCAGGACCACGTAGACAGCGCGCCGCTTGAAACTCTCGAAGAAGTACTGGAAGCGCGGCGTGTGGCTGTGGCTGACCAGTTCCGCCGGCCTGGCCACTGCCGCGTCGGCCTGCTGCAGAAACGGCTCCACGTCCATCTTCAGCAGGCGGCCGTAACTGCGCAGTTGCCCGCGCACGAACACGGCGCCACCGGACTGGTCCCACTGCCCTGCTTCCAGGGCCTGCACCACCTTCGCCGGCATCTTCAGGCGCTGGCCCACGTCCTGCAAGGACAGGCCTGCCTGTTCACGCGCCGACCGCAACGCCTCGCCGCACCCCTGCGGCGGGGACACATCCCCGACTACCGATTGCATCATGGCCCTGCATTTCCCCCGGTTGTGACGTCCTGCGCGTCGGGGAACTCCGCCCGATTCCGCTGAACATATCGACTGGCAGCGGCCTTGTCGCCGAGTCTGTCCTCGATTTGTGATGCGAGTTTCAACACGGCGGCCGTCGCCGGCCCCGCCGCCAGCCTGCGCTCCACGAAAGCACGGGCGGACATGTATTGCTGCCTGTCGAATTCCAGCTCGGCCATGGCCTCCAGCGCAACGGTATTGGCGGGCTCGATGGCGAGCACCTGCCGCAGATCGCGGGACGCCCGCTCGCTCTGGCCAGCCTTGAGCGCGCAACTGCCCGCATTGGCCATGGCCGCTGTCGGCGTGGCATAGCCCGGCGCCAGCACCGCGCGGTCGAACCAGACCAGCGATTCGGCGGCGAAGCCATTGGAGCAGAGCCAGGTGCCGTAGTTGTTCTGTGCTGCACCCTGCCCGGGAGCGAGTTCGGCCGCGCGCCGGTAGTGCTGGCCCGCCAGAACGGCATTGCCACGCCGGTCCTCGATGATGCCCAGCAGGGTCACCGCGTCGACCGAACCAGGATCGAGTTTCAAAGCGGCACGGACGTCCTTCTCGGCCGCCTCGGGCTGCCCCGACTGCAGCCGTTGCACGGCCCGCGCGAGCAGGGTCTGTACGGCCTGGCGCCGCTTCACTTCCGGACTGTCGCTGACCGCGTAATCCTGGGCGACCTGCTGGCCGGACAGATGCTCCATCCGGCCCTTGGTGCCCATGAAGGGAAGACGACTGCAGGCGGTCGCCAGCATCAGCAGGATCAGCAGCAGGCAGCGCGCCTTACGCTGCATCGTCGATGCCCTGTTCCTGCAGCTGCCGGCGGAACTCGGCCTGGCGACGGGTGCGGTCCATCACCTGCCCCTTCAACTGGCCGCAGGCGGCATCGATGTCGTCGCCACGGGTGCGGCGGACCATCGTGAGCACCTGCGCATCGAGCAGCAGCTTCTGGAAGGCACGGATGTCTTCCTCAGGCGCGCGCTCGTAGCGCGTACCGGGGAATGGATTGAACGGAATGAGGTTGACCTTGCCGGCATCCTTCAGCTGCGCGGCATTGCTGAACTTGCGCATCAGTTGCGCAAGCTGGCGCGCGTGCTCGGGCTGGTCGTTGACGCCCTTCATCAAGGTGTACTCGAACGTCACCGAGTCGCGCTTCTTGTTCGCACGCAGGTAGCGCACGCACGATGCCATCAGTTCCGCGATCGGATACTTCCGGTTGAGCGGCACCAGCTGTTCGCGCAACGCATCGTTGGGCGCGTGCAGCGAGACGGCCAGCGACACGTCGGTCTCGGTGGACAGCCGGTCGATCATCGGCACCAGGCCCGACGTCGACAGGGTCACACGCTTGCTGGCCAGGCCGTAACCCAGGTCGTCGCGCATGATGTTCATCGCGCGCACGACGTTGTCGAAATTGAGCAGCGGCTCGCCCATGCCCATCATCACCACGTTGGTGAGGCGGCGGTTCTGCGCGGGCACGTTGCCCAGGTGGCGCGCCGTCACCCAGACCTGGCCGATGATCTCGGCGGTGGTGAGGTTCCGGTTGAAGCCCTGCGTCGCAGTGGAACAGAAGGTGCAGTTCAGGCCGCAGCCGACCTGCGACGACACGCACAGCGTGCCGCGGTTCTTGTCGGGGATATAGACGGTTTCGACGGCGTTCTTGCCGTCCACGCCCATCCCGAGCAGCCACTTGTGGGTGCCGTCGGCCGAGGGTTTGTCGAACACGACCTGCGGCACCACCACCTCGGCATGTTCCTGCAGCTTCGCGCGCAGGTTCTTGCCGAGGTCGGTCATCTCGTTGAAGTCGGTGACGTACCGGTGATGGATCCACTTCATCACCTGGTGCGCACGGAACTTCTGTTCACCCAGCGTGCCGGTGAAGAACTGCTCCAGCCCTTCGCGATCCAGATCCATCAGGTTCTGCTTCGCGGACACGGGCACGCCGACAGCCACGGACGGTGCGTCCGTGGCCAGCTTCAACTCGATCGGCGGCAGTTCGTGGCTGCTCATCGCTATCGCTCAGCGCGAGAACACTTCGGTCGCGGCGAAGAAATACGCGATCTCGATGTTCGCGTTCTCGACCGAATCCGAACCGTGCGCGGCATTGGCATCGATCGAGTCGGCGAAGTCGGCGCGGATCGTGCCGGGCGCGGCATCCTTCGGATTGGTGGCGCCGAGGATCTCGCGGTGCTTGAGTACGGCGTTCTCGCCTTCCAGCACCTGGATGACGACCGGACCGGAAATCATGAACTCGACCAGCGCGTTGAAGAACGGACGCTCGCGGTGGACGGCGTAGAAACCTTCGGCCTCGCGGCGCGACAGGTGCTTCATCTTCGAGGCGATGATCTTCAGGCCGTTCTTTTCGAAGCGGGCATAGATTTCGCCGATGACGTTCTTGGCGACGGCATCGGGCTTGACGATCGACAGGGTGCGCTCCAGCGCCATGGGGATTCTCTCCGTTGGGCGGGCCACTGAGGACCCGAGGTTAACATGAAAAACCCGCGTCGAAACGCGGGCTTAGACCAGAAAGCGTAGCGAGATTCTAACGTATCCGCCGGAACTCTGCAGCCGCGCCATGAAGAAATTGCTGCTTAGCAGCATGACACTCCGGAACGCCGGAGGGAGAATGAGTCAAACAAGCGTTTGATTCAGTTTCCGGAGACTCCATGGGCAACACCACGCACTTCTCGACCAAGGAACGCATCCTGGGGGCGGCCGAGGAGCTGTTCGCCCAGCACGGCTTCGCCGGCACCTCGCTGCGGCAGGTCACCAGCCGCGCCGACGTCAATATCGCGGCGGTCAACTATCACTTCGGCAGCAAGGAAAACCTGGTCAACGAGGTGTTCCGCCGCCGCATGGACGACATGACCGCCGCGCGCCTGTCGCTGCTCGGGAAGGCGCTGGACGATCACCCGGGGGAACTGCAACCCATCCTCGCCGCCTTCGTCGAGCCCGCCCTGGCGCTGGCGCAGGACCGCCATGGCGGCGGGGCTTTCGTGCGCGTCATCGCCCGCGCCTACGCCGAGAAGAACGACGGCCTGCGCAAGTTCCTGTCCGACCACTACGGCCACGTGCTGCGCGAGTTCGGCAAGGCCATCGCCGCCTGCGTGCCCGGGCTGAGCAAGGAAGAGCTGTACTGGCGGCTGGACTTCTTCTCCGGCGCCCTGACCTACGCCATGGCCGATTTCGGCCTGATCAAGCGCCCCACGGGCGTCACCGAGGCCGCGCACCGTGAGCGAGCCGCCCGTGAACTGATCCGCTTCGCCGAGGCCGGCCTGCGCGCCGACCACACCTAACCCCTGCAATCCGAGGAAATCCCATGTCCAACCCCCTGCTTGTTCGCAAGGCGGCCGTGCTGGGCGCCGGCGTGATGGGCGCGCAGATCGCCGCGCACCTGACCAACGCCGGTGTCGACACCGTCCTGTTCGACCTGCCCGCCAAGGACGGCCATCCCGACGGCATCGTCCACAAGGCCATCGCCAACCTGGCCAAGCTCAGTCCGGCCCCGCTCGCCAGCAAGTCGCTGGCCGAGGCCATCACGCCGGCCAACTACGAGACGGGCCTGGAGCACCTCAAGGGCTGCGATCTGATCATCGAGGCCATCGCCGAGAGGATGGACTGGAAGCAGGACCTGTACCGGAAGATCGCCCCGTTCGTGGCCGATCATGCGGTGCTGGCGAGCAACACGTCAGGCTTGGGAATCAACACGTTGGCGGAAGTTCTTCCGGAACAACTTCGCCATCGTTTCTGTGGCGTGCACTTCTTCAACCCGCCGCGCTACATGCATCTGGCCGAGCTGATTCCGGCCAAGTCGACCGACGCGGCGGTGCTGGAAGGCCTGGAAACGTTCCTGACCACCACGCTGGGCAAGGGAGTGGTGTACGCCAAGGACACGCCCAACTTCATCGGCAACCGCATCGGCGTGTTCTCGATCCTGGCCACCGCCCACCACACCGGCGAGTTCAAGCTGGGCTTCGATGAGGTGGATGCCGTCACCGGCCCGCTGATCGGCCGCCCGAAATCCGCCACCTACCGCACCTCCGATGTCGTCGGCCTGGACACCATGGCCCACGTCATCAAGACCATGGCCGACACCCTTCCCGACGATCCCTGGCATGCCTACTTCAAATCGCCGAAGTGGCTGGACGCGCTGATCGCCAAGGGCGCGCTGGGCCAGAAGACCGGCGCCGGCATCTTCCGCAAGGTCGGCAAGGACATCGTGGTCCTCGACGTGCAGAAGCAGGACTACCGCGCCGCCGACCGTACGGCGGCACCCGAGGTGGTCGAGATCCTGAAGATCAGGAACCCGGCGGAGAAGTTCGCCAGGCTGCGCGAGAGCCAGCACCCGCAGGCGCAGTTCCTGTGGGCGGTGTTCCGCGACCTGTTCCACTACAGCGCGTACCACCTGGCCGACATCGCCGAGACCGCGCGCGACGTCGACTTGGCCATCCGCTGGGGTTACGGCTGGAGCCTGGGTCCCTTCGAAACCTGGCAGGCCGCCGGCTGGAAGCAGGTGGCGCAGTGGATCGCCGACGACATCGTGGCGGGCAAGGCCATGAGCTCCGCACCGCTGCCGAACTGGGTGTTCGACGGTCGCGAGGGCGTGCATGCAGCCGAAGGCAGCTACAGCCCCGGCAAGAACGCCAAGCTGCCGCGCTCGTCGCTGCCCGTGTACAAGCGCCAGCGCTTCCCCGATCCGCTGCTGGGTGAGGTCTTCCCGCAGGGCGAGACCGTCTTCGAGAACGATGGCGTGCGCCTGTGGACCGACGGCGACGGCATCGGCGTGGTCAGCTTCAAGACCAAGATGCATACCGTGTCCGACGCGGTGCTCGACGGCCTGCAGCAGGCCATCACCATCGCCGAGCAGCGGTTCAAGGGCCTGGTGATCTGGCAGCCGAAGGAGCCGTTCTCCGCCGGTGCCGATCTGGCCGGCGCGCTGGGCGCGCTGCAGGCGGGCAGGATCGCCGAGTTCGAAGCGATGGTCGCCAACTTCCAGGCCACCAGCCAGCGCATCAAGTATTCGCTGGTGCCGGTCGTGGCGGCGGTGCGCGGGCTGGCGCTGGGCGGTGGCTGCGAGTTCCAGATGCACAGCGCCCGCACCGTGGCGCACCTCGAGAGCTACATCGGCCTGGTCGAGGCCGGCGTGGGCCTGCTGCCGGCCGGTGGCGGCCTGAAGGAAATCGCCGTGCGCGCCTCACAGGCCGCCGGCCCCGGCGGTGACGTGTTCGCCGAGTTGAAGAAGACGTTCGAAACCGTCGCGATGGCGAAGGTGTCCGCCTCGGTCGTCGAGGCCAAGGAACTGGGCCTCGTGCGCGCCGGCGACAAGATCGCCTTCAACGCCTATGAGCTGCTCCACATCGCCAAGCAGGAAGCGCTGGCCCTGGCGGAGACCGGCTACCGCCCGCCCCTGCCCGCCCGCCGCATCCAGGTGGCCGGCGATGTCGGCATCGCCACCTTCAAGATGATGCTGGTGAACATGCTGGAAGGCCGCTTCATCAGCCCGTACGACTACGAGATCGCGGTGCGCATCGCCACCGTGCTGTGCGGCGGCGAAGTGGACCGCGGCGCGGTGGTCGACGAGGAGTGGCTGCTCAAGCTGGAGCGCAAGCATTTCGTCGAACTGGCCCAGCAGGAAAAGACCCAGGCCCGCATCGCGCACATGCTGAAGACCGGCAAGCCCTTGCGCAACTGACGTTGCGCGGGATTAGGAATTGGGGATTCGGGACTCGCGACAGCGGACTCCCGGCTCCCTCCAACACCACATTCCGCCGGGGGCGGGGCATTGTTCGGACAAGGCGATCCGCTCTGGCGAATCTCCAATCCCGAATCCCCAATCCCGGCTTTCGGAGAAAGCCATGAAACAAATCCAGGACGCCTATATCGTCGCCGCCACCCGTACCCCGGTCGGCAAGGCGCCGAAGGGCGTGTTCCGCAACACCCGTCCCGACGACATGCTGGCGCACGTGCTGAAGTCGGTCGTGGCGCAGGCCCCGGGCATCGACGTCAACCGCATCGACGACGCCATCATCGGCTGCGCGATGCCGGAAGCCGAGCAAGGCATGAACGTGGCACGCATCGGCCTGCTGCTGGCGGGCCTGCCGAACACGATCGCCGCGCAGACGATCAACCGCTTCTGCTCGTCCGGCCTGCAGGCCGTGGCGATGGCGGCGGACCAGATCCGCCTCGGCAACGCCGACCTGATGCTCGCCGGCGGCACCGAGAGCATGAGCATGGTGCCGATGATGGGCAACAAGATCGCCATGGCGCCCAGCGTCTTCGACAACGACCATGTCGCGATCGCCTACGGCATGGGTATCACCGCCGAGAAGGTCGCCGAGGAATGGAAGATCTCGCGCGAAGACCAGGACGCGTTCGCCGTGGCATCGCATCAGAAGGCGCTGGCGGCGCAGGCTGCGGGCGAATTCCGCGACGAGATCAGCCCCTACGAAGTGATCTCGCGTCAGCCCGACCTTGCCGGCAACACCGTGCGCCTGAAGAAGCTGCTGGTCGAGCAGGACGAAGGTCCGCGCGCCGACACGTCGCTGGAGGGCCTGGCCAAGCTGCGTACCGTATTCCGAAACCCGCAGTTCGGCGGCACCGTCACTGCGGGCACGTCGTCGCAGATGAGCGACGGTGCGGCCGGCGTGCTGCTGGCCTCGGAGCAGGCCATCAAGGACTACGGCCTGACCCCGCTGGCGCGTTTCGTCAGTTTCTCGGTGGCCGGCGTGCGGCCGGAAGTGATGGGCATCGGCCCGATCGCCGCGATTCCGAAAGCCCTGAAGCAGGCCGGCCTGACCAAGGACCAGCTGGACTGGATCGAGCTCAACGAAGCCTTCGCCGCGCAGGCGCTGGCGGTGATCCGTGACAGCGACCTGGATGCGTCGAAGATCAATCCGCTGGGCGGCGCCATCGCGCTGGGCCACCCACTCGGCGCGACCGGCGCGATCCGCACCGCCACCATCGTCCACGGCATGCGCCGCCACCAGAAGAAGTACGGCATGGTGACCATGTGCATCGGCACCGGCATGGGTGCGGCGGGCATCTTCGAATCGCTCTGAGCGGCAGATTGATGCACAGAAAAAGAAATGGCGCCGTCCGGCGCCATTTCTTTGTGCGTCCGATGGCCGTCAGGCCATGCGCGTGCCGTCGGGTACCCGACGCTCGATCGTGGTGACGACGACGCCCTCCTCGGTGTGGAATCCCGTCAGCAGGAATTCGGAGAGAAAAGGGCCGACTTGCTTGGGCGGGAAGTTGATCACGCCCACCACCTGTCGCCCCACCAGATGCTCGGGCGCGTAAAGCGCGCGTACCTGCGCGCTGGTCTTCTTCACCCCATGCGGTCCGAAGTCGACCCACAGTTTCCACGCCGGCTTCCTCGCCTCCGGAAAAGGCTCGACGCGCAGCACCGTGCCCGCGCATAGCTGCACGCGCAGGAAATCGTCCCATGCGATCACATCGCCCGCGCCGCTCATGCGCGCATACTCCGCTCGGCACGCGCCTTCCACGCATCTTTCGCCTGCGCCCACCAGTAGCCCAGCTGCGCGCCGAGAAAGCCGGCCGGCTTCATCGCCGATACCAGCCCGTAGGCGGAGAACTCACGCCAGCGTCCGTCTCCCTCCGCGATGGCGGCGGCGACGATCTCGCCCGCGAACGTGGTGGGCGCCACACCATGCCCGCCGAACGCCTGCGCGAGCCACAACCCCGGCTCGACCTGGCCGATCTGCGGCATCTCATGGCGGGCATAGCTCATCAGCCCGGACCACGCGTAGTCGATTCCCACACCCTCGAGTTGCGGAAAGACCCTCATCAGGTCGCGGTACAGCAGCCGCCTGACGGCCTGTGGAGAACGGTCCAGGACGGAAATCCGACCTCCCCACAGCAAGCGCGAGTCCGGCAAAGGCCGGTAATAGTCGAAGGCAAAGCGCGTGTCGTAGACGGCCGCACGCGTGCGCATCGCCTCCTCCATCCGCGCGCCGAGCGGTTCGGTGACCATCACGTAGGTCG
The DNA here is from genome assembly GCF_035999195.1 of Pseudoxanthomonas sp. Classification (NCBI taxonomy): domain Bacteria; kingdom Pseudomonadati; phylum Pseudomonadota; class Gammaproteobacteria; order Lysobacterales; family Lysobacteraceae; genus Pseudoxanthomonas; species Pseudoxanthomonas sp. The sequence goes on along the minus strand of NZ_DASYGY010000009.1, from coordinate 70,143 downwards.
CGATGGGCAGCACGCCCGCATCCACCCGCCGATGCAGTCCCGCCAGATAACCGCCGCAGGCCAGCACCACCTGCCTGGCGTCGACCCTGCCGGACGGAGTGGCCACGCGCCACCCGTCGCCTGCGCGCTGCATCGAAACGGCGGGCGACTGTGCGAACAGCGACACGCCCCGTTCGCGCAGCGCGCGTACAAGGCCGTTCGCGTACTTCAGGGGATGGAAGTGGAAGGCCTGCGGCTCATACAAGGCATCGTGGTAGCGCGTGGTCAGCAGCTGTCGCCTGACATCGTCGCGGTCCACCCAGCGCCAATCCTGATCGAAGGCCCCGGCGAGCAGCGCCTGGCGATCACGCAGCACGCGCGGATCGCGAAACCAGTTGGCCCACAGGATGCCGGCATGGGTGGCATCGCACGCGATGCCGTGGCACGCGATCCTGTCGCGGATGAGCGACACCGCCTGCGTCGTCCCCGCGTACAGCGCCTTTGCCCGCGACGGTCCGAGGTCGTGCAGCAGCGACGCTTCGCCGCGCGAAAAGCCGCCGAACACGAAACCCCCATTGCGCCCCGAGGCACCGAACGCCGGCGTTTCCGCTTCCAGCAACACCACATCGCGGACGCCACGCTCCGCCAGCCCCAAGGCAGTGTTCAATCCGGCGAAGCCGCCGCCGACGATGCACACGGCCGCCTCGACGCGCGACGCGAGCGAGGGCAGTGGATCGACAGCCCCTGCCGTATCCACATAGTAGTTTCTGCCTGATATGCGCACTGGACGTCGGCTCTGCCGGAGCGTGCGATGGACGTGCGACCGACGCCGTCAGCCGAGATCCTGCACGCCGAGTTCGTTCAACGCATTCTGCATCATGTCGCGCGCGGCATCGCTGAGCTTCTCATGGTCGAGCGCATAGCGGATGGTCGCCTCGATCAGCCCGATATGGGTGCCGCAGTCGAAGCGCGTGCCCTGGAAACGGTAGGCGTGGACGGGCTTCTCCGACAGCAGTGTCGCGATCGCGTCGGTCAGCTGGATCTCGCCACCCGCGCCCGGCGTGGTGCTTTCCAGCAGGGAGAAGATGCGCGCATCCAGCACGTAACGCCCCACCACGGCCAGCGTGCTGGGCGCCACGTCCGGCTTCGGCTTCTCGACGATGGCGTGGATGCGGCCCTCCCGGCCCGAGAAGGCATCGGTCGCCACGATGCCGTAACTGCCGGTCTGGTCGCGCGGCACGTCCTGCACGGCGATGACGCTTCCGCCGCTGGCTTCGGCGGCATCCGCCATCTGCTTCAGGGCGCCCGGCCCACGATTCCAGATCAGATCATCGGGCAGCAGCACGGCGAACGGCTCATCGCCCACGATGGGCTTGGCACACAACACCGCGTGACCAAGACCCAGCGCCTCTGCCTGGGTGACGAAGACGGCACGGACATGCGGCGGCAGCACGTTCCGGACCAGTTCCAGCTGCTCCGTCTTGCCTGCACGCTCGAGCTTCTGCTCGAGTTCGTAGGCCTTATCGAAATAATCCGCGACCGCATGCTTGTAGCGGTTGGTGACGAAGATCAGCGTATCGCACCCCGCCTCGATCGCCTCGTCGACGGCGTACTGGATCAGCGGCCGGTCGATGATCGGCAGCATCTCCTTGGGCACGGTCTTGGTGGCCGGGAGGAAGCGCGTGCCCAGGCCGGCCACGGGGAACACGGCCTTGCGGATTCTTGCTCGAGTCATCGGATCCTGCGCGCTTCACGGCCTGGAAAGACCACGATATTAGCCGAGGATGCATCGTGTCCGGCTGACAGCGGCGCGAATTCGGGAACGGCGACCTTGAGCACTTCCGCCAGTTCGGCGGTGTCATAGCGGGCGTGCGCTGCCCGCAGGCGCTGCAGTGCAAGCTCCAAGAACTCCGGCGATACCTCGCGGGCCAGTGCCTTCATGATCTTCGAGTGCGACGTGGGCTGATAGCGCTCGTCCGCATGGAACAGCGTCTCGTGCAGCTTTTCGCCCGGACGCAAGCCGGTGTAGACAATCGCGATGTCACGGCCGGGCTGCTTGCCCGCCAGGCGGATCATCTGTTCGGCCAGCAGACGGATCGGCACCGGATCGCCCATGTCCAGCGTGTAGATCGACGCGTGCGCTGCGCCGGAGGCGGCCTGCAAGATCAGCTGGCAGGCCTCGGGAATGGTCATGAAATAGCGCGTCACATCGGGGTCGGTGACGGTGACGGGCCCGCCCTTGCGGATCTGGTCGCGGAACAGCGGAACCACACTGCCCGCCGAATCCAGGACATTGCCGAACCGCACGGTCACGTAGCGCGTGCTGGAGCTGCCGTCGTCGAGCGCCTGGCACGCCATTTCGGCCAGTCGCTTGGTCGCCCCCAGCACGTTCACGGGATCGACCGCCTTGTCGGTCGAAATCAACACGAATGTGCCAACCCCGGCTTCGCGGCACGCGCGGGCGACGGTCTCTGTCGCGAGCACGTTGTTGCCCACGGCTTCACGAAGATGCCCTTCCAGCAGCGGCACCTGCTTGTAGGCCGCGGCATGGAACACCGCGCCGGGCTCGGCCAGGCGCATCGCGTGGGCGATGACAGCCGGATCGCCGCAATTGCCCAGCACGGGCAAGACCTCGAGATCCGGGAAGGCGCGACGCAGGTCGCCCTGGATGGTGATCAGCGCAAGTTCGTCGATCTCGACCAGCGCGATCCGCTGGGCGCCATGCCGGGCGCACTGCCTGCAGAGCTCCGAACCGATCGATCCGCCGGCACCGGTCACCATGACGGTACGCCCGCCCAGCCAGCCGCGGATGAGCTTCCAGTCCGGCGTCACCGACTTCCGGCCGAGCAGATCCTCGATCGCGACCTCCTTGAGGTCGCCGGGCATCGATTGCCCTTCCAGCACATTCACCAGTCTCGGCACCATGCGGAACGGCAACCCGGTGCTCTCGCAGATCGCCACGACGCGCTGCATGGCCGGCGCGTCGAGCGACGGCATCGCAATGACCAGCATCCGTGCAGCGGTCTCGCGAGCGACGGCAGCGGCGCTTTCCAAGCCGCCCAGGACCGGAACACCCAGCAATTTGGAACCGTGCAACCGCGAGGCGTCGTCGAGGAAGGCCACGGGGTGATACACCCCCGTCCGGCGCAGTTCCCGCACCAACGCCTCACCGGCCCTGCCCGCCCCCAGCACCACGACACGCGACGCGCTCTCGCTGCTGCGTTGCAGCTGACTGTCCTTCCACGCCCGGTAGGCCAACCTCGGCAAACCGAGAAAGCCTACCAGCGCGAACGGATAGAAACCCAGCACGGCACGCGGCGTCGACCCGAAGCGGTTATAGAAGAACAGGCCAAGGACGATGCCCAGGAACCCCAGCGCACAGGCCTTCACGATGTTCCAGAGGTCGGGAAGGCTCGCAAAACGCCAGAGGCCTCGGTACAGGCCCATCCACCAGAAGACGGCGCCTTGCGCGAGCAGCACGATGGCGATCTCATTCGACCAGAGCGGAAACTCCGGCGCATGGGCCAGCATCGAATAACGGAACCGGTGCAGCGCCTGCCAGCACAGCCAGACCATGGCCAGATCATGGATGGCCACCAGGGCACGAGGCATGAATCCGCCCAGTCGATCCCGCCAAGACTCCATCAGTTCCCTCTCCCAGTGCTAACTGCGCCATCCCCGGCGCAATAAAAACCACAATGCCGCGCCTGTACCGAATACCGCCATCGTCACGCACACGGTGACGACGTAATCAGCCCGCAATGCCGCATAGCTTAACAATAAGCTAATGCCTCCAAACGCCATGTAAATCACGGTTACAAAGGTGTGCCCCCGCTTTCTGGCACCCATTTGATAGACATGACCCACATGGGGGGCCCACCACCGCTCCCCGCGGAGCATGCGCCCCAGGAGCGTGAAGCCGGCGTCGATGAGAAAGGGACAGAGCGGGAGCAGCAGCAGGGGAATCTGGGAGGGCGGGCGCGTGATCAAGGCCGCCACCGCCAGCCCCGCCAGTGCAAACCCCAGCGCCCCGCTCCCCACGTCGCCCAGGAAGATCCGGGCCCGGGGGAAGTTGAACGGCAGGAAGCCCAGGCAGCCCGCCAGCAGCGCCAGTGCCAGCCAATGCCAGGCCCCGTCCAGCAGCAACGCGTAGGCGAACGCGGCCAGCGCCGCCTGGCTGGCCGCAAGTCCATTGATCCCGTCCATGAAGTTCCAGACGTTGACCAGCGCCATGGCCGCACCGAACGCGAGCGCCGCGGGCAGCCAGTGGCCGCTCTGCCCGGCAGCCGCGGTCGCCAGCATCGTGGCCGCCACCGCCTGCACCCCCAGGCGCAGCCAGGGCGACAGCGGGCGGTGGTCGTCCCACCAACCGATCCCGGCGACGAGGAGCAGGCCAGGGAGGAAGCCCAACCACAGCGCATCCACGGGCGCCTGCCGCGTCATCAGGAAGAGTCCCGCGCAGGCGATCACCAGGACGATGGCGATCCCGCCCCCTCGCGGCGTCGCGATCGTGTGGCTGCGCCGCTCGCCCGGCTGGTCCATCAGGTTGCCACGCAGCGCGTAGCGCCGCGCCAACCAGGTGGCCGCCGCAGCCGCAGCGGCCAGGCCACCCACCCAGGCGTACGCGTTGAGCATCACACCACCGCGTAGTTCAGCAGCGGCTTGACCGTTCCCCACTCCTTGCAACTCGGGCATTGCCAGTGATGGGTACGGGCGCCGAAGCCGCAGCGGGTACAGCGGTAGCTCGGATTGCGTACCAGCAGCTGGTCGGTGATGTGCTTGAGATCGTGCAGGGTGGCCGCCGGATCTGCGCCTTCGGCCAGCGTCAGGTCGATCAGCGACGCTTCGCCCCTGACCGAGGGCCGGTCCTTGAGCTGTCGCGCCAGGTAGGCGCGCGCCGCGGCCACGCCTTCCTGGCGCTCGACGAGTTTGGTCAGGGCCAGTACCGGTGCGATCCCCCGGTAGTGCTCGCACATCTCGGACAGGAAGGCGCGCGCGCCGGAAAGATCGCCGACCTGCTCGTAGCTGGCCAGCAGGCTCGGCAGCACCTCGGGGAGATAGTCGGGATCGTGCCGTGCCGCCCGCTCGAACGCACGGATCGCCGCATCCGGATTGCCCGCATCCGTCTCGATGCGTCCCTCGATGATGCCGGCACGCACACTGCCCGCGTCGGCCTGGTAAGCCCGTCCCACCGCGGCGCGTGCTGCGTCGATGTTGTTCGCCGTGCGTTGCCGCTCCGCAAGTTCGCACTCGAACTGGGCGATCAGCTTGCCCATCGGCTCGGCGGTAACCTCTTCGTAGCGCCGCGCATTGTCGATGGCCTTCTCCCAGTCGCGCTCCGCCTGGTAGATGCCGATCAGGTGCTTGAGCGCCTGCGGCGCGCGCTGGTCGATCTGCGCCAGATCGGTGAACACCGTCTCGGCGCGGTCCAGCAACCCGGAGCGCATATAGTCTTCGCCCAGCGCCAGCAGCGCCTGCACCCGCTGTGCGTCACTCAAGTCGCTGCGTTGCACCAGCCCCTGGTGCAGGCGGATGGCGCGGTCCACTTCGCCACGGCGGCGGAACAGGTGCCCCAGGGCGACCTGGGTCTCGAACGTTTCCTTGTCCAGCTCGGCGATGTGCAGGAACAGCTCGATCGCCTTGTCCGGCTGTTCGTTGAGCAGGTAGTTCAGGCCACGGAAATAGGTGCTCGACAGCCGGCTGACCTGGGTGTCGCCGTGCCGCTGGCCGCCGCGACGGCCGATGATCCAGCCACTGAGCGCCGCCAGGGGCAGGAACAGGAAGAACCAGAACCACTCGGTCAGGAAATCCATGCTCAGTGACCGCCGTCGACGCCTGGGGTGCCGACCGTCGCCGACGCGGCACGGTTGGCCTTGCGCAGCTTGGCGTAGAGCGGCCAGACCAAGGTGGCCAACACGATCAGCCCGCCCACCACCACGCCCAGCAGCAGGGACAGCATGATGCCGACGCCGGATGACGTCTGGAATTCGGTGAACAGAAGCTTCAGCGTGATCGGCTGCGTATTGAGCACACCGATGATGAGTCCGTAGGCCAGGAACAGCAGTGCGACGACCAGGCGGAACATGTTCATCAGGCGACTCCTTGCAGGACGGCGCCTAGCTTAACGGACTCGACGCGGAACGACACGCGCCGGAGCGGGCGGGATTACTCCCCGCTTTCCTCGATGGGCGTGACGTCGCTGACGCGTTCGCGCAGCTCCTTGCCCGGCTTGAAATGGGGAACGTGCTTGGCCGGCAGCGCGACCGATTCGCCCGTCTTGGGATTGCGCCCCATGCGCGGCGGACGGTAATGCAGCGAAAAACTGCCGAAGCCACGGATCTCGATGCGATCACCCTGCGACAGGGCGCCACCCATCATCTCCAGCAACGCCTTGACGGCGAGGTCCACGTCCTCCGCCTTGAGGTGCGGCTGGCGGCGGCTGAGGATCTCGATGAGTTCGGATTTGGTCATCGCATGCGGAATGAGGGCGGAAGTACCCGCACCGGCCCGGGGTTTCCGGGCCGGCGGGAAACGTTACAACCAGAACTGAAGCAACGGCGCGAGCCGCTTACTCGGACTTGCCACCGTCCAGCTGTGCACGCAGCAGCGCGCCCAGGCTGGTGGTACCGGTGGACGCTTCGGCGGCCGACTTGTTGTACTCGGCCAGCGCCTCGGCGGTCTCGGCTTCGTCCTTGGCCTTGATCGACAGCTGCAGCGTGCGGCCCTTGCGGTCCATGCCGATGAACTTGGCTTCGACCTTGTCGCCGACCTTCAGGTGCTGGCTGGCGTCGTCCACGCGGTCGTAGCTGATGTCGCGCGCCATCACGTAGCCTTCGATGCCGTCGGCCAGTTCGACCGTGGCGCCCTTGGTGTCCACTTCCTTCACCGTGCCTTCGACCTTCGAGCCCTTCGGGTGCGCGGCCATGTACTGGCCGAACGGATCCTGCTCCAGCTGCTTCACGCCCAGGCTGATGCGCTCGCGCTCCGGGTCCACGGCCAGCACCACGGCTTCCAGCGTGTCGCCCTTCTTGAAGTTACGCACGATGTCTTCGCCGGTGGTGTTCCAGCTGATGTCGGACAGGTGGATCAGGCCGTCGATGCCGCCGTCCAGGCCGATGAAGATGCCGAAGTCGGTGATCGACTTGATCTGGCCGGACACCTTGTCGTTCTTCTTGTGGGTGGCCGCGAAGGTCTCCCACGGATTGGCGGCGACCTGCTTCATGCCCAGCGAGATGCGGCGACGCTCTTCGTCCACGTCCAGCACCATCACTTCGACCTCGTCACCGACCTGCACGACCTTGGACGGATTGACGTTCTTGTTGGTCCAGTCCATCTCGGACACGTGCACCAGACCTTCGACGCCCGGCTCGATCTCGACGAACGCGCCGTAATCGGTGACGTTGGAGACCTTGCCGAACACGCGGCTGTTGGCCGGGTAACGGCGGGCGATGTTGTCCCACGGATCCTCGCCCAGCTGCTTCAGGCCCAGCGAAACGCGGTTGCGCTCGCGGTCGTACTTCAGCACACGGACGTCCAGCTCCTGGCCGACTTCCACGACTTCGGACGGATGGCGCACGCGCTTCCACGCCATGTCGGTGATGTGCAGCAGGCCGTCGATGCCGCCCAGGTCGACGAACGCGCCGTAGTCGGTGAGGTTCTTGACCACACCCTTCAGCACCACGCCTTCCTGCAGCTTGTCCATCAGCTGCTCGCGCTCTTCCGAATGCTCGCTCTCGACCACCGCACGGCGGGAGACGACGACATTGTTGCGCTTGCGATCCAGCTTGATGAGCTTGAACTCGAGTTCCTTGCCTTCCAGGTAACCCGGGTCGCGGACCGGACGCACGTCGACCAGCGAGCCCGGCAGGAACGCGCGGACATCCTTGATGTCGACGGTGAAGCCACCCTTGACCTTGCCGCTGATGCGACCGGTGATGGTCTCGTTCTTCTCCAGCGCTTCTTCCAGCTCGTCCCACACCATGGCGCGCTTGGCCTTCTCGCGCGAGAGGACGGTTTCGCCGAAGCCGTTCTCGAGGGAGTCGAGCGCGACCTTGACTTCGTCGCCCACGCCCACGTCGATTTCGCCGGCGTCGTTCCGGAACTGTTCGATCGGCACGATGCCTTCGGACTTCAGGCCGGCGTTGATCACCACCACGTCGTTGCGGACTTCCACGACGACGCCGGTGACGATCGCGCCCGGCTTCAGCTTGGCCAGGTGGGTCTGGCTCTGTTCAAACAGTTCGGCAAATGATTCGGTCATTGAAAAAATACTCGGTTGATGACACAGACCGGCACGCACAAGCGCGGACGGTCCACCCGTTGTCGGCCTGCGCGGGATGCGTATGACCGTGAGTGTTGTGGTTGGAAAACCGCGCGGAGGATTCCGCACGGACCTTCTGCAGCGCCAGGCTCAACCTGCGCGTGCGGGCACCAGGGCCAGCACGCGCTCGACGACGGCGTCGATGCCGAGGCCGGTGGTGTCGATGAGCACGGCGTCGTCGGCCGGCCTCAGGGGCGCCACCGTGCGCTGGGCGTCACGGGCATCGCGGGCGAGGATCTCGCGCAGCAGACCGTCGATTGTGACCGAAACCCCTTTGTCTTTCAACTGCTTATAGCGCCTTTCCGCCCGTTCGTCGGCACTGGCGGTCAGAAACACCTTGTAGGGCGCATCCGGGAAGATGACCGTCCCCATGTCGCGGCCGTCGGCGACCAGCCCCGGCGGCTGCCGGAACGCCCGCTGGCGCTCCTTGAGCGCCGAACGGACCTCGGGGATGGCGGCGATGGCCGAGGCCAGCGCCCCGGTCGTCTCCAGGCGCAACTCGTCGGTGGCGTCCAGATCGTCCACGATCACCCGCAATCCCTGCCCCGACTCCCGGAAGCTCACGCGCGTATCGAATGCGCAGCGCACCAGCGCCGCCGGGTCGGAAATGTCCAGGTCCGCCCAGCTCGCTGCCACCCCCACGGCCCGGTACAGCGCGCCCGAATCCAGGTAATGCCAGTCCAGACGGGCAGCGACGAGCCGGCTGACGGTACCCTTGCCGGCGCCAGAGGGACCATCGATGGTGAGGACGGGGGCGAGGTCGGACATGGGGGCTCCACAGGATTCCAGCCACCATTATGGCGACCGTGACGGCCACGAGGAGCGCGCTTCGGACCCCGGACATGGCCACAGGATGCAACCGCTTGATAAGCCAACGGAATTGCCGCTAGAATAGCGGGCTTCGCTTCACCCCATACTTTTACGCCGAGGTTTCAACTCATGAAGGTCCTGTCCTCCCTGAAGTCGGCGAAGGCCCGTCACCGCGACTGCAAGGTGGTCCGCCGCCGCGGCAAGGTCTTCGTGATCTGCAAGTCCAACCCCCGTTTCAAGGCGCGCCAGCGCTGAGAACGGCACTGCCGGCTCCGGCCGGCAATGCGCGAAAAGCCGCCTCCGGGCGGTTTTTTGTTGCCACTCTCCGGGGCGGCAACCGTCCGAACCATCGGCAAGCCATGTAAAAAGCGGCTCTCGGCCGCCTTTTTGTTGCCCGCCTTTTGTTATAAAAGGCAGCTCACCCAGGGGAACTCCACCATGAGCCGTCGCGCCCTCGCACTTCCGTTGATCGCCCTGCTCGGCCTGGCCGGCACGGCCTCCGCCGATACGCTGCTGATCGAACGCGCCCAGGAAAAGCCGGCCGCGGCCGCGCCCGTACGCGGACAGACCGCCGCCGATGTCGAGGCCCGTTTCGGTGCGCCCCAGCAGAAGCTGGAGCCGCGCGGCGGCCAGAAGCGCCAGTGGCCGGTGATCCACCGCTGGGTGTATCCCGCTTTCACCGTCTATTTCGAGAAGAACCGCGTCATCGACGTGGTGCTGAACCAGGCCTCCGCCGACGAGATCGGCCCCAAGCCCCCCATCCGCTGACCGGCGCCCGCTGCGCCCCGCAACCCGATGACCGACGCCTATCGCTTCCCCGCGGAGTGGGAACTCCAGTCCGCGATCCTGATCGCTTGGCCGCACGCCGACACGGACTGGGCCGATCGCCTGGCCGAGGTCGAGGAAACCTATGTCGCGCTGGTGGCCGCCATCACCCGGTTCCAGCCGGTCGTGGTGTGCGTGGCCGACGACGACTTGCAGACCTATGCCGAGGCCCGGCTGCGCTCGGCGCGGGTGGACATGGAACGGGTACGCTTCGTCCCGGCCGAATACGACGACACTTGGCTGCGCGACTCCGGCCCGATCACGCTGCGCGACGGCGACCGCTTCAAGCTGCTCGATTTCCGCTTCACCGGCTGGGGCGGCAAGTACGAATCCAGCCGCGACGATCGCCTGGTCGGCGAGTTGTCCGGCATGCAGCTTTTTCACAACTATTTCGTCCAACGCATTGATTTTGCGTTGGAAGGCGGCGCCATCGAGACCGATGGCGCGGGCACGTTGCTGACCACGTGGCAATGCCTGCACGAACGCCATCCCGACGCCTCCCGGGCAGAACTGACCGACAAGCTCGCACGCTGGCTGAAGCAGGACCGCGTGCTCTGGCTCGACCACGGCTATCTGGAAGGCGACGACACGGACGCCCACATCGACACCCTCGCCCGCTTCGCGCCGGGTGACGCCATCGTCTACCAAGCCTGCGATGACGCCGGCGACGCGCATTTCGCGGAACTGCAGGCCATGGCGGCTGACATCGCCGCCCTGCGCACCGCCGACGGCCGCCCGTATCGCACCTTCCCCCTGCCGTGGGCGCAGCCGGTCATCGATGACGGCCGACGGCTGGCGGCCTCGTATGCGAACTATCTGATCGTCAACGGCGCCGTGCTGATGCCGGCGTATGGCGACCCCGCCGACAACCGGGCGGCCGCCGTGCTGGCGCAGGCCTACCCGGACCGCGAGATCGTGCAGGTGCCCTGCCGCGCGCTGATCTGGCAGAACGGCAGCCTGCACTGCATCACCATGCAACTGCCGGCGGGCCTGCTCGGCTGAGGCCCCCGGCGACCTCACGGCTCATGGCACCGTGACATCAGTTGGGCGCGGATTGAACGTTTCGTTTACATCTCGCGCTTCCTGATCCCGGATAACCACCGTTTCCCTTCACTCGAGGAGACGGCCGTGTACTCACGACGCAAGTTCCTGACCACCACTGCGCTGGCCACCGCGGGCCTTGGTCTGGCGGCGTGCCGCGATGCCGCCCAGGCCGGCGGTGTAGGCGCAGCAACGCCCATGCCTGCCGCCGCCGCGGCGTCCAGCACGATCGGCCCTCTGAACACCCGCGCCATCCCGTCCTCCGGCGAACGCGTGCCCGTCATCGGCATGGGTACCTCCGGCAGTTTCCAGGTCGGCGAAAGCGCCGCCGAGCGGGATCCGTTGCGTGAGGTGCTGAAGCGGTTCTTCGCCGCCGGCGCCACGCTGATCGACACCGCCCCGACTTACGGGACTGCCGAGGACGTGATGGGCGCCCTGCTGGCCGAGCAGAACCTCACCGCCAAGGCCTGGCTGGCGACCAAGCTGTCCGGGGTGACCGGGCGCGAAGCCGGCATGGCGCAGTTCGAAGACACCCTGCGACGGCTGAAGACGGACAAGGTGGCGCTGCTGCAGGTCCACAACCTCGGCGACCTGAAGACCCAGATGGCCGTGGCCCGCGAACTGAAGGCCCAGGGCAAGGTGAAGTACGTCGGCGTGACGCACTATGTCGAGCGTGCGCAGGACGAACTGGCGGATGTCGTGCAGGCGGAAAAGCCGGACTTCCTGCAGATCAACTATTCGGTCGTCAGCCGGGGCGCGGAGAAGCGCGTGCTGCCGCTGGCGCAGGACCTGGGAGTGGCGGTGCTGATCAATCGCGCGTTCGAGGACGGCAAGCTGTTCGCGCAGGTGAAGGACAAGCCGGTGCCGCAGGAACTGGGCGACGCTGGCGTGACCTCGTGGGCGCAGGCCTTCCTCAAGTTCGCGCTCAGCCACCCGGCGGTGACCGCGGTCATTCCGGCCACCGGCAAGCCCGACCGTCAGACCGACAACCTGCGCGCCGGCACCGGTCCGGACCTGACGGCCGCACAGCGCGACGCGCTGATCGCCGCCGTCGCCTGAGCGCATGTCGTCCGCCCCCTCGCCCGGCCCCGCCGGCTGGCTCGCGCGCCTGTTCAACGTCCGCCCCCACGAGGCGCCCGTGGTGGGCGCCGGGCTGGCAATGTTCTTCCTGCTGTTCGCCGGCTATTTCATGCTGCGGCCGATCCGCGAGACGATGGGCGTCGCCGGCGGCGTCGACAACCTGCAGTGGCTGTTCACCGGCACCTTCGTCGCCACGCTGGCGGTGTTGCCGCTGTATGGCTGGATCGCGTCGAAGGTGTCGCGCCGGCGCATCGTGCCGTGGGTGTTCGGCGTGGTCGTGGCCAGCCTGCTCGGCTACGGCGCGGCGATGGTGGCGCGACCGGACGACCTCTGGCTTGCACGCTCGTTCTACATCTGGGTGTCGGTCATCAACCTGCTGATGATCTCGCTGGCGTGGAGCGTGCTGGCCGACGTGATGGAGAGCGGCGAGGCCAAGCGTCTGTTCGCGCTGATCGCCGCGGGCGCCAGCCTCGGCGGCCTGGCCGGCCCACTGCTGACCACGCTGCTGGTCAAGCCGCTGGGACATGGTGGCCTGATGCTGCTGTCGGCCCTGCTGATCGGTGCCAGCGCCGCCACCGCGACCTGGCTGCACCGCTGGCGCGACCGCCATCCGCTGCCCGCCGGCGCCAGTTCGGCCGAGCTCCGGCAGCGTCCGCTGGGCGGCAATCCGTTCGCCGGCGCGACCGCCGTGTTCCGCTCGCCCTACCTGCTGGGCATCGCCTTCTTCGTGCTGCTGCTGGCGACGGTCACCACCTTCCTCTATTTCGAGCAGGCCAAGCTGGTCGCCGAACGCTTTGCCAGCAAGGAAGAACAGACCCAGGTCTTCGGACTGATCGACACGGTCGTGCAGACGCTGGCCATCCTCAGCCAGTTGTTCATCACCGGGCGCATCGCGCACAAGCTGGGCGTGGGCGTGCTGCTGGTGGCCGTGCCGGTGATCATGGCCGGCGGCTTCCTGTGGCTGGCGCTGTCGCCGGTCTTCGCCGTGTTCGTGGTGGTGATGGTGGTGCGGCGCGCGGGCGAATACGCCTTCGTGCGGCCCGGCCGCGAGATGCTGTACACCGTGGTCCCCGCCGACCAGAAGTACAAGGCGAAGAACTTCATCGACACCGTGGTCTACCGCGGCGGCGATGCGCTGAGCGGCTGGGTGAAGCGGGCGCTTGACGTGCTGGCCGAGCATCCCTCGGCGGCGATGTTCATCGGCGCCGGTGTGGCGGTCGCATGGGCATTCACCGGCGTCGCGCTGGGACGACGGCAGCGGCGGCTGGAGGCGACGCGCGACACGCCCTGAGCGCGCGTGTTCACGCCCGGGACGCCTGCCGTCACGGAGGACGCGGTACCATGCGCCCTTCCCTCGATAGCCCCTGCCTCGCACGATGAGCCGCACCACCCTGCCCGTTGCCCTGATCCAGGAAAAGAACCACGGCGATGCCGACGCCAACCTGTCGGTCATCGAGGCACGCGTCGCCGAAGCGGCCAAGCAAGGCGCCAAGCTCGTGCTGCTGCAGGAACTGCACAACGGCGCGTACTTCTGCCAGCACGAGTCCGTCAACGAATTCGACCTGGCCGAGCCGATCCCCGGCCCCAGCACCGAGCGGCTCGGGAAACTGGCCAAGCAGCACGGCGTGGTGCTGGTGTCGTCGCTGTTCGAGCGCCGCGCCGCCGGCCTGTACCACAACACCGCCGTGGTGTACGAAAAGGACGGCAGCATCGCGGGCAAGTACCGCAAGATGCACATCCCCGACGATCCGGGCTTCTACGAGAAGTTCTACTTCACGCCGGGCGACATCGGCTTCACGCCGATCGACACCTCGGTGGGTCGCCTCGGTGTGCTGGTGTGCTGGGACCAGTGGTATCCCGAAGCCGCGCGCCTGATGGCGCTGGCCGGCGCCGACCTGCTGCTGTATCCCACCGCCATCGGCTGGGATCCGGACGACGAGCAGGCCGAGAAGAACCGCCAGCGCGATGCCTGGGTGCTGAGCCACCGCGGCCACGCCGTCGCCAACGGCCTGCCGGTGCTGAGCTGCAATCGCGTCGGTCACGAGCCGTCGCCGCTCGGTGCCTCCGGCATCCGGTTCTGGGGCAACAGCCATGTGCTGGGTCCGCAGGGCGAGTTCATCGCCGAGGCCGGCGGAGACCCGACCATTCTCATGGCCGAGGTCGACCTGCAGCGCAGCGAGCACGTGCGCCGCATCTGGCCGTTCCTGCGCGACCGCCGCATCGATGCGTACGGCGATCTGCTCAAGCGCTACATCGACTGAGGCCGCCGCGTGCCGTTGATCGTCCGTGACGCCACGCCGGCCGACGTGCCGGCGATCGCCGCCCTGTACGCGGACGAAGTCCGCCATCGCGTCAACACGTACGAGTACGACGTGCCGGACGAAGCCGAGATGACGCGTCGCATGCAGGGCGTACTGGATGCCGGGTATCCGTATCTCGTCGCGGAACTCGACGGAGACTTCGTCGGCTATGCGTATGCCGGCAGCTATCGCGCACGCGCCGGCTACCGCAAGACCGTGGAGAACTCGGTCTACGTGCTTCCCGGTAGGCAAGGTCGGGGCATCGGCGCCGCACTGATGCAGGCATTGATCGACGCCTGCGAGGCGCGTGGCTACCGGCAGATGATCGCCGTGATCGGCGAACCCACCAACACCGCGTCCATCCGGCTGCACGAAAAGTTCGGCTTCACCCTGGTCGGTATTTTCCGCGGCATCGCCTGGAAGCACGACCGCTGGCTGGACACCGTCCAGATGCAGCGCACCCTCGGCGCCGGCACCACCGCGCCCCCGCAAGATGGCTGACACGATGACCGAATCCAGCACCGCCGTTGCCGATCCGCTGCACGGACAACCCCACGAGATCGTCGAGCGGGACGGCATCCGCTACACCCTGCTCGGCACGGCGCACGTGTCGCGCGCCAGCGTGGATGCGGTTCGTGCCGCGATCGCCAGCGGCGACTACGACAGCGTGGCGGTGGAACTGGACGCCGGACGCCTGCAGTCGCTGACCGATCCGGACACACTGTCGCGGCTGGACCTGGTGAAGGTGATCCGCGAAGGCAAGACGCACCTGTTCGCCGCCAACCTGGCGCTGGCCGCCTACCAGCGGCGCTTGGCCGAACAGCTCGGCGTCGAACCCGGCGAAGAGCTGAAAGCCAGTGCGCTGGATGCGCAGGCGCGCGGCCTGCCCGTGCACCTGATCGACCGCGAGGTCGGCCTGACCTTCAAGCGCGCCCTGCAGTCGCTGGGCTGGTGGCAGCGCACCAAGGTCGGCGCCGGCATCCTGGCCAGCATGTTCGGCGACGAGGAAGTCGGCGACGACGAGATCGAGAAACTCAAGCAGGGCGACATGATGGAGGCGAGCTTCGGCGAGTTCGCCGCCGAAAGTCCGCAGCTCTACCAGACCATCATCGCCGAGCGCGACCAGTACATGGCGGCGGCGTTGCGCCAGGTCGCCCTCCGCAAGCCGGCCAGTGCGTCGCCGTACCGCGTGCTGGCGGTGGTCGGCGCTGGCCATCTGCCCGGCCTGACCCGCCACCTGCGCGAGGACCTCGCCGATCCGGCCGAACTGCGCAGTGCGCTGGAAGTCGTCAAGCCCAAGTCGCGCGTGCCGTGGATGGAGCTGGTGATCGGCGTGTTCCTAGTCGGCGGTTTCGCCTGGGGCTTCTGGCAAGGCGGCGTGGACGTCGGTTCGGACCTGCTGCTGCAGTGGGTACTGGCCACCGGCGTGCTCGGTGCCATCGGTTGCGCGATCGCAGGCGGGCATCCGCTCAGCATCCTGGCCGCCTTCATCTCCTCGCCGCTCACGCCGCTGCATCCGGCGCTGGCATCGGGCACGGTCAGCGCGTTCGTGGAAGCCACGCTGCGCAAGCCCACCTACGCCGATTTCATGGCCCTGCGCGACGACGTGCAGACACTGCGTGGCTGGTGGAAGAACCGCGTGGCGCGCGTGCTGCTCAACTTCTTCCTGACCAGCCTGGGCACCGCCATCGGCGTGTGGACCGGCGGCCTGCGGATGCTGGGCAAGCTGGTCGGCTGACCGGGAAACTCCGGTCGTAGAAAAAGCCGGGCATTGCCCGGCTTTTTCGTTTCCACTCCCGTTACTCGATGTGCACCGCCGTCACGCTGCCGGCGACGGCTCTGCCGCCGCGCCGCTGGCGGGCCCGCTCGATCGTGCGGGCGGTGCCGCTGCGCAGGTCGTCGAGGATCGCGTAGATCGTCGGCAGGAACAGCAGGCTGACCACCGTCGAAAACGCCAGGCCGCCGGCGATGGCGCGCGCCATCGGCGCGTAGGCCGGGCCGTCACCCGCCATCTGCGTGTTCGCCATCGCGATGGGCACCATCGCCAGGATCGCCGTGCCCATCGTCATCAGGATGGGACGCAGGCGCTCGCGGCTGCCTTCGACCAGCGCATCGGTGCGCGACAGGCCGCGTCGCCGCAGGTTGTTGATGTGCTCCACCATCACGATGCCGTTGTTCACCACCACGCCCATCAGCACCAGGATGCCGATGAAGGACATGATGCCGAACGTCGTGCCGGTCAGGGCGAACAGCCAGAACACGCCGAACACCGAGAACACCACGCCGCTCATGATCGCCGCCGGGAACAGCAGCGATTCGAACACCGCGGCCATCACGATATAGATCATCACCAGCGCGATCAGCAGGTTGAACATCATCTGCGCCATCGCTTCGTCGTCTTCCTGGAAGGCGCTGCCGTCGAACGAGTAGCTGTAGCCGGCCGGGAAGGCGATGCCCTTCAACGTCTCCTCCATCGCCTTGCGTGCATCGGGCACGGTGACCTTGTCGGCCAGGTTCGCCTGCACGGTCACCGTCGTCTGGCGGTTGGTGCGCTGGATCTGGGTGGCCGCCGGCAGCACCGCCACGTTCACCAGACTCAGCAGCGGCACCGTGCGTCCGTCCGGCGAACGCACCATGAAGCCGGCGAGATCCTCGGTGCCGTAATCCTCGGCACCGGCGAAGCGGACCCAGACCGGCACTTCCGTCTCGCCGCGGCGGAATTCGCGCAGCGGCGCACCACGCAGGGCGAGGCTGACGAAGCGCGCGACCTCTTCCGCACTGAAACCGAAGGCGGCCGCACGCTCGCGATCCACCCGCACGGTCAGCTCGCTGTTCTGGTCGCCGACATCCACGCGCACGTCGCGCAGTTCCCTGCGCTTGGCGAGGATCGGGATCAGGTCGTTGGCGATCTCCGACAGCGTCTGGGTGGAATCGCCGACCAGCTGGAACGACACGCTCTGGCCCGGCTGACCGCCACCGCCCTGTCCGCCGCCTTCGCCATTGATGCCGATATTGGCGCGGGCCGATTTGGGCAGGTCCTTGCGCAACTGTTCGACGATGGGCTTGGTTTCGCTGGCCTTCTCGGTGTCGAACTTCACCTGCGTGCCGCCCCAGCCCTGCTCGCTGAAATACGAGTACACCTGGGTGATGCGGTACTTCTCGCGGTTCGCGTCCAGGAACTGCTCGACCTTCAGGATCTCGTCGGACATCTG
Source organism: Pseudoxanthomonas sp. (assembly GCF_035999195.1). Taxonomy (NCBI): domain Bacteria; kingdom Pseudomonadati; phylum Pseudomonadota; class Gammaproteobacteria; order Lysobacterales; family Lysobacteraceae; genus Pseudoxanthomonas; species Pseudoxanthomonas sp. The sequence goes on along the minus strand of NZ_DASYGY010000009.1, from coordinate 52,576 downwards.
CTCCTTCGTGTACGCACCCTTCCACTGGTAGTACAGCTCGGCTTCGCCGCCGCCGTCGCCACCGAACATGTCGAACTTGGTGAACTTGATCGGCACGAAGCTCACCACCACGATCAGCAGGATGCCCAGCACGCTCCAGCCGCGATGCTCCAGCGTCCAGCGCAGGAAGCCGGCGTAGCGCTTCTGCATGCGCGGGATGATGCCCGACTCGGTGCGCACCAGCGGCGGCGTCTTGAGCCGTGCCGAGATCATCGGGATCAGGCTCACCGCCACCAGCCACGAGGCCAGCAGCGACACCGAGATGGTGATGGCGATCTGCCCCAGGTAGATGCTGAGGAAGTTGCGCTCGCCGAACAGGTTGGGCACGAACACGATGCAGTGGCAGAGCGTACCCGCCGACAGCGCGATGGCCACGTGGCGGGTGCCGACGATCGACGCCCACACGGGGTTGTCCGGGTACTTCTCGCGCTCCTGGTAGATGCTCTCGACCACGACCACGGCGTTGTCGACGAGCATGCCGATGGCCAGCAGCAGGCCCATCATCGACAGGATGTTCAACGTCACCCCGGCGAAGTACATGAAACCCAGCGTCATCACGAAGCAGATCGGGATGGCCAGCGTGACCATGGCCACCGACGGCCAGTGGCGCAGGAAGAACCACAGCACCACGATCGACAGCACCAGGCCGATCAGGCCCGCCTCGGCCAGCTCCAGCAGCGAGGAGGTGACGTTCTCGCCCTGGTTCTCGATAACCTTGACCTGCACGTCGCTGAGCGAGGGCTGCGACCGGATCGCTTCCACCTCCTTCAGCGCGTTGCTGGACACCTCCACCAGGTTGGCGTTGCGCTCCTTGAAGATGTCCAGGCCGACCGCCGGCTGACCATCCAGGCGGCGACCGTAGTCCATGCGTGCCGGCTTCAGGCGCACGTCGGCGATGTCGCCGAGCCGCACGTTGCCGCTGCCGACCACCAGATCGCGCAGTTGCTGCAGGTCGGTCAGCTCGCCGACCGGCTGCACGCGCAGGCGCTGCGGACCATCGCTGATGACGCCGGCGGAGATCGAGAAGTTCACCGCCTGCAGGCGCTGGGTCAGGTCGTTGAGGCTGAGGTTGTGCGCGGTCAGCCGGTCCTGGTCGATCGCGATCTCGACCTCGTTCGGCGGTGCACCCGACACCTCGACGCGGGCGACGCCGGGAATGCGCTCGATGCGACGCTTGAACTCGCGCTCGATCATGTCGTACGCGCCGGTCAGGTCGGTCTTGCTGGCCAGGCGCACACGCAGCACCGGCTGGTCGGTGGTGGAGAACTTGAAGACGAAGTAGCGCTGCAGGTCTTCGGGCAGCTCGTCGCGGATCGCATCCAACCGCTCGCGGGCTTCCGAGGCCGCGATGGCGACATCGCGGTCCCAGTCGGAGAACTGGATGAAGATCTGCGCGCCCTCGGCCTTGGCGTTGGATTCCATCCGCTTGATGCCGGCCATCGTCGACAGCGCTTCCTCGGCCGGACGCAGCACGGTGCGTTCGACTTCTTCGGGTGTCGAGCCGGTATACGGCAGCGACACGAAGATGAAGGGGGGCGACACTTCGGGAAAGGCTTCCAGCGGCAGGCGGACCGCCGCGATCAGGCCGATCACGAACAGCGAGATGAAGAACATCACCGCCGTGACCGGCCGCTTGATGCTGAACTCCGCGACGCTCATGCGGGCTCGCCCTCCCCGTCGACCGGCATCGCCGCCGTCTTGCGGGCACGACGGCCGCGTTCGCGGTAGTACTCGTCGGCGCGACGGTCCAGCAGGTCGTAGACCACCGGAATCACCAGCAGGGTCAGCAGGGTCGAGACCAGCAGGCCGCCGATCACGGTGATCGCCATCGGCGAGCGCACTTCCGCACCCGGGCTGCCGAACAGCGGCGCGGTGGCCAGCGGCAGGAAGCCGAACAGCGTGCACAGCGTGGTCATGATGATCGGACGCAGGCGCGAGCGGGCGCCCTCGATCAGTGCGTCACGCTTGGACACGCCGGCCTCGCGCAACTGGTTGACCTTGTCGATCAGGATGATCGCGTTCTTGGTCACCAGCCCGACCAGCAGTATCAGGCCGATGAACACCACCACCGACACCGGCGAATTGGTCAGGAACAGCGCCGCCACGGCGCCGACCATCGCCAGCGGAATGGTGAACAGGATGACGAACGGATGCAGCAGCGACTCGAACTGTGATGCCATCACCAGATACACCAGGAACACCGCCAGGCCGAACGCGAACAGCAGCGAGTTGACCGATTCCGCCAGTTCCTCGCCCTGGCCGCCGATGTGCATGCCGACGCCGGCGCCGAGCGGGTTCTCGGCGACCATCTGCTGCACTTCCTGCACGGCGCTGCCCAGGTCGATGTCGCGCAGGTTGGCCGACACGATGGCCACACGCACCTGGTCGGCGCGGTGGATCTCGCTGGGGCCGGTGGTGGCCACCACGTCGGCCACGGCCGACAGCGTCACCGGACGGGCACTGCCCGGATTGACGATCAGCCGGCGGATGCTCTCCACCGAGGCGCGGTCGCCTTCCTGCGCACGCACCAGCACGTCGATCTTGCGGTCACGGAAGCTGTAGCGGGTGGCGACTTCGCCACGCACCTTCTTCACCACCACGTCGGCGATCTGCCGCGTGGTCAGGCCCAGCGCACCGGCGCGCTCCTGGTCGAAGCGGATCTGGATCTCGGGGAAGCCCTGCTCCACCGTCGACTTGACGTCGGCGTAGTGCGGGTTCTCCCGCAGCAGTGCCGCCAGCTTCTGGCCGGCCTGCTCGATGCTGGCCAGGTCCTGGCCACGCAGTTCGACTTCCAGCGGTGTGGAGAAGCTGAAGAGCTCCGGCCGGCTGAAATCGACCTGCGCGCCCGGGTGGTCCTGCATGGTCGTGCGCAGCGCTTCGGTTTCGCGGGCTTCGATGGCCTCGTTGCCGCCGTTGGCCATCACCACCGTCAGCTTGCCGATGTTCTCGCCGCTCTCGGTCGGGTTGGCGTCCAGCCGGGTGCCGCTGCCGCTCACGCCGTACAGCGCATGGATGCCCTCGGCCTTGGCGTGCTTGTTCTGCAGCTCGCGCACCAGGGCATCGGTCTTGGCCAGCGGCGTACCCGGCGGCAGCTTCACCGTCATCTCGAAGCGGTCCTGCGCCAGCTGCGGGATCAGGTCCGCGCCCAGCATCGGCACCGCGGCGAGCGCCACCACGAACGTGGCCGCGGCGAAGCCCAGCACCAGCCACGGTCGCTGCAGCGATGCCGGCAGCAGGCGCATGTAGCCGGCTTCGGCGCGATGGTACGGCGCCATCGTCAGGTCGCTGGCCTTGCGCATGACCGGGCCGACCACGGCGACCAGGCCGCGCCACGCGCGCACCACCACCCAGGCCAGGCCGAAGAAGGCGTAGCGGAACATCGCACCGATGCCGCGTCCGCTCGCGGCGACCGGCTTCTGCCAGCGCGAGGTCGGCTTCCACTGCGGGTGCGGCGCTTCTTCCGGGAACGCCAGCGGCGGGCGGCCCTTCAGCGAGCTCAGCATCGGGATCAGCGTCATCGACACGATCAGCGAGATACCGATGGCGATCGCCACCGTCAGCGCCTGGTCGCGGAACAGCTGGCCGGCGATGCCCTGCACGAACACCAGCGGCAGGAACACCGCGATGGTGGTCAGCGTGGAGGCCACCACCGCCATGCTGACTTCGCGGGTGCCGACCATCGCTGCTTCCAGGATGCCTAGGCCGCGTTCGCGCGCCTTGGCGATGCTTTCCAGCACCACGATGGAGTCGTCCACCACCAGGCCGGTGGCCAGCGCCAGGCCGCCCAGCGACATGACGTTGAGGCTCAGTCCCAGCTCGCCCATGAAGAAGAACGTGGTGACGATGGAGACCGGCAGCGACAGGCTGATGACGAAGGTGCTCCAGCCATCGCGCAGGAACAGGAAGATGATCAGGATCGCCAGCAGGCCGCCGATCACGGCGTCCTTCTTGACGTCGGCGATCGCGTGCTCGATGAACAGCGACTGGTCGTCGATGATCGTCAGTTCGACATCCGGCGGTACCTGCTGCTTGAGCTGTTCCAGCTTCGCTTTCAGCGCTTCGGCCGTGGAGACGGTGTTGGCATCGCCTTCCTTGTAGATGGCCAGCTCCACCGCTTCCTTGCCGGCCAGGCGGATGATCGCCTCGCGCTCCTTGAAGCCCTGGCGCACGTCGGCCACGTCCTTCAGGCGCACCGGCATGCCGCCGGCGATGACGTTGCCGCCGCCGCCCGAGGCGCTCTGCACCGAGGCCGCCGCTGCCATCGCTTCGGCCGAACCGGTGGACGCCGCGATCGCCGCCATCTGCGCCGCTGCCGATGCCGCAGCGTTGTCGCCGCCGCTCTGCGTGGTCACCAGCATGTCGCGGATTTCGTTGACGGTGGCGAACTGGTTGACCGTCCGCACCAGGTAACGCTGCGAGCCTTCTTCCAGGCGGCCGCCGGAGATGTTGATGTTCTCCTGCTGCAGGCGCTGGATGACGGTGTCGATCGGCAGGCTGAGCTGGGCCAGCTTCTGCTGGTCGATGTCGACCTGGATCTCGTCCTCCAGACCGCCACCGACCTTCACCGCGGCGACGCCGCTGACCGGTTCCAGCTTCTTCTTCAGGTCGTCGTCGGCATAGCGCCGCAGCTCGGTGAGCAGGCGGATCGCGTCGGTGTCGTTCTTCGGTTCCTGCTTGTTGGACAGCACCAGGCGCAGGATCGGCTCGGTGGAGGGATTGAAGCGCAGCAGCACCGGCGCCTTGGCCTCCAGCGGCAGCGACAGCACTTCCATCTTGTCGCGGACTTCCAGGCTGGCCTGGTCCATGTCCGTGCCCCAGGCGAACTCGAGCACCACGTCGCTCTGCCCGGTGCGCGAGACCGACTTCAGCTTGCGCAGGTTCTTCACCACGCCGACGGCTTCTTCCACCGGCTCGCTGATCAGCGTTTCGATTTCCGACGGCGCCGCACCGGTGTACTCGGTGCGCACGGTCAGCGTGGGATAGCTGAGATCGGGCAGCAGGTTGACCTTCAGCGAGCCCAGCGCGATCACGCCGAACAGGAACATCGTGATCCAGAACATCGCGATGGTGACGCGGCGGCGGGTGGAGAACTCGACGAGTCCGCCGCCCATGGTCCCGTCGCCACCCGGTGCGTGGGGGTCGTGTTCCCCCGGAACGTGGCCCGGCGTGCTCATTGCTTGCTTCCTGCGGTCTTGGCGGCGTCCGCCTTGGCGGCGACCTTGGCCGGCTCGGCGCCGATCACCTGCACGGCACTGCCTTCGCGCAGCGCCACCTTGCCGGCGGTGACGACCTGCTCACCGGCCTTCAGGCCTTCGCGCACCTCGATCCACTCGCCATCCACGTAGCCCACCTTCACCGGCACGCGCGCGGCCTTGCCGTTGCGCACGGCGAACACCGCCGGATCGCCATCGTCGAGCAACGCGACGCGCGGTACCACCAGTGCGTTGGCGCGCTGGTCGTAGTCGATGCGGATGCGACCGAACATGCCCGGCTGGAGCACCCCGTCGCTGGCGAACGAACCCACCACGCGGAAGGTGCCGCTGCCCGAATCCACCACCGGCGCGATGCGGTCGACCGTGCCCTGGAACACCTTGCCCGGCAGCGCGTCCACCGCCAGCGCGATCGGCAGGCCCGCCTTCAGCGTGGACAGTTCGCGCTCGGGCACGTTCAACGTGGCTTCCAGGCGCGACTGGTCGACGATGCGGATGATCGGCGTATTGATCTGCACGAAGTTGCCGGTCTTGATGGACCGCGAGGCGACCACGCCGGAAATCGGCGCGGTGACCGTGGTGTACGACAGTTCGAGCGCGGCGGCGCGGTAGAAGGCCCGCGCGTTCTCCAGGTCGTACTTGATCTGGTCGACGTCGTTGGCGCTGATCATCTGCTGCTCGACCAGCTGCTGCGCACGGCGGTAGTTGTTCTCGAGCTTCCGCATCTGCGCTTCGGCCTGGGCCACCTGCAGGCGCAGGCGGTCGGGGTCGAGCCGCACCAGCGCCTGCCCGGCGCGGACCACCTGCCCTTCCTCCACCAGCACGGCGAGTGCCACGCCGGAGGTCTTGGCGACGACCTGCGACTCGCCCAGCGCCTCGAGCGCGGCCGTGCCGCTGTAGCTGGCCGCGACCGGACGGTGGGTAACCTTGGCGACCTCGACCGGGACCGCGTCGGGCTCCTTGGGGGCATCGCCGTTCTTGGCCTGGGCCTCGGGCGTCGGGCCGCCCCCCTTGCAGGCGGACAGGACCAGCAGGCCGCACAGCACGGGGACCAGGGCCAGGCGCAGGTAGGAACGGCCGGATTCGGGGCGGGGTCGGGACATGGGGGCGGTACCGTGGTGGTGTTGTGGTGGTGTTGTATGAAGGTATATCACCCATGAACGACTTCCATGCGCCGAAGGTCATGGTGACTTGCGTCGGACGTCGTGCTGCCTGCGTCCCGACCCAGGCGTCGATGCCTCGCACCGCGTTCGCCTTCGACGACGCGAAGCACTGTCTATTACACCCACAACGTCGATGCGTCACCGCGCACGGCAACCGCCCGGCGGCGCACGCCAGCGTCCTTTCGCTCGACCGCGCGCTCTGTGCGCGACATTCGGTCGCAGGCTATACTTGCGTTCAGCCAAGCGCTGCGGTGGTACGTGGCGCGCGCAACCTGAGAGTTTCACGAGAATGATGCGACTGCTGCCGCTCGCCGCTTGCCTTGCCTTGGCCGCCCTTCCGCTGGCCGCCCTGACCGCTCAACAGGATTCCCAGGCCGCGCCGCCGGCGACCGAAGCCGCCGCTCCGACCGCGGCACCCGCCGCCGCTCCCAAGCCGCTGGTCGGCAATGCCGACACCGGCCGCACCCTGACCTACACCTGCCAGGGCTGCCACGGCATCGTCGGTTACAAGAACGCCTATCCGAGTTTCAAGGTGCCCAAGATCGGCGGGCAATCGGCCGACTACCTGGCCAATGCCCTGACCGAGTACCGCACCGGCAACCGCAAGCACCCCACGATGCAGGCCCAGGCCCAGAGCTTCTCTGACCAGGACATCGCCGACATCGCCGCATTCCTCTCCACCGTCAAGTAAGCCCACCATGCCCAACGCCAAGCACGCCCAGCGTCTAGCCATCGCCCTGTTCGCGGCCCTCGCCCTGGTGGCTTGCTCGAAGGAGAACACGGAGGCTTCGGCCGCCGATCCGGGTCACGCCAGTGGCGAGCACGGGTCCAGTTCGTCCGCCGGCCTGCCCAAGGGCCACATCGCCAAGGGCGAGGAACTGGCCAAGGCCAAGGGCCAGGCCACGGGCCAGAGCTGCATCGACTGCCACGGCGCCGAAGGCAACGCACCGATCGACGACACCTACCCCAAGCTCGGCGGCCAGTACGGCGACTACCTGGCGCATGCGCTGCAGGCCTACCGCAGCGGCGATCGCCAGCACGCGCTGATGACCCCGCAGGCTGCCGCCCTCAGCGACCAGGACATCTCGGACCTCGCGGCGTATTTCGGTTCGCGTCCCTCGCAGCTGCGCGACCTGCACGGCGTGCACGAGTAGGTCTTCCCCCTATCGGGAATGCGGAAACGGAGCCCGAGGGCTCCGTTTTTGTTTCCAGGCGAATTCGGCTGCTGTGGGAGCGACGTCAGTCGCGATGAAGCATCTGGATGGCTCATCGCGACTGACGTCGCTCCCACAGGAACAACGAAACCCTTGCCTTCTCAGCTGTCGGTCGGGATCGGTGTTCGCTTGACCGGGATCTCCGGCGGCGGACGCGCCCTGGGCGGCTCCGGGAACAGGCTGCCCAGGCCGCAGCCGCCACCCAGTTGCAGCACGGAGATCGCGCACTTGAGCTTCATGTTGGTGCCGGGAATCGGAATCTCGACCTCGCGCACGTTGCGCCGCACCCATTCGGCGAGCAGCGATTCGCTGGGCACCCAGTACTTGTCGAAACTGGTGGGCTCGTAGTCGTAGGGCGGCCGCTGCAACCAGGTGCCCGCCTCGTCCAGCCGCTCGCGCGTCCACTGATCGTTGCCGCCGCCGGGCGCGCCGCGTTGCGCCGTCGCCTCACCGGCATTGCCGGGCACGCGCAGGCTGCCGTCGGCGTTGTAGAGGCCGGGCCGGTCGCGCCCGTCGGACGCACTGTCGCCCGCCACGTTGCGCCGGCTGTTGCCCCATTCATCCGTGCCCGCCGGCGTATTCCAGCCACCGGGTCTGGCAGCCGGCAACGCGCCCGGCGCGGCGGAGGTGGAGGACGCATTCCCCCGTGGGGATGCACTCGTCGCCGCTGACGTTGGCGCGGCAGTGCGATCGGCAGAAGACGACGCGGTACTCGGCTGAGGTGCGCTGGACGGTGCCGGAGGTGCCGGTCGCGGTGACGGCTCGCCGACCTCGGCCTGCCTCACGCTGCGTTCCTGCGTGGCGACGGGACGCGGCGCCACCTCGCGGGAAGGGACAGGCACCGCCCGGACCTGCGGCGCGGGCGCGGCCACCTCGCGCTCCCTGACCTGGGCCTCGCGCGTGGCCACGACGGGAACGTCGACGGCACGTACCGGCACGTCACGCCGCACGACGGGTGCGGCCAACGGACTGGGGATCTCACGGGTGGGGACACCGATGTCCCGCAAGGCCGGCTGGGTGATTTCGGCCTGCCGGGGCGTGGGCGGCGGCAGCACGAACGCGCGGGTGGGTTCGGCGACCTCGGTCACCTGCAGTGGCTGATCGGCGATCTCCGGTACGGGCACGTCACGCGGCGGAACCGGCGGCACATCCACCGCCACCTCCGGCGCAGCGGCATCCGAAGGCGGCGGCGAGGTATCCACCGGCTGCGGTTGTGCCGGCACTGGCGAGACCGAGGGTCGCGACGACGGTGCCGCCGCCGGCGCCTGCTGGGCGGTGGCTTCGCCAGCCTGCGTGGCGCCTCCCGCATCTTCCGGACTGCCCTCGCCGATCATTTCCAGCCGCACGCGACTGCTGTCGCCGGCCTCGTCGGGCGGCGGCGGAATCTGCACCAGCGCCACCCACAGCAGGAACAGGAAGAACAGCAGGTGCAGCAGGCTGCTGCTGACGCCGGCGACCCAGCGCAGCCAACGTTCTTCTCGCGGCGGCGGCCCCCAGCCCTGGTAGAACAGCGAGCGCAGCGCCAGCGCACGGCCCGGCAGGAACGGCGCCGCACGCCGCGCCTTCGGCGCATGCGAGGCCAGCAGGTCGAGCATCGCGTCCGCCTTCTCGCGGGTGATGCGGCCCAGCCGCTCGGGCAGCGCACGCAGCCAGAGGCCCCAACCGAAGGGCAGGCCGGTCTGGCGTTCGACGATGGGGGCCGCCTTGCGCGGCAGCAGGTGTGCGATTACGTCGGTGGCGTTCGTCACCGGCGGTGGGCTCCGTCAGGCCGCGTTGCCGCGCGGGATGTACGGCGCGTCGCCGGTCCCGTGATCGGTCGCGTCGCGGACCGCAGTGACGCCCGGCACGCGGGCCATCAGCGTCTTCTCGATGCCCTGCTTGAGGGTGACATCGGCCATGCCGCAGCCGTGGCAGCCGCCGCCGAAGCGCAGCCACACCACGCCCTCGCCGCTGACCTCCTCCACCGCCACGCGCCCCTTGTGGGACGCCAGCTGCGGATTGATCTCGTTGTCGATGACCCAGCGCACGCGTTCGACCAGCGAGGCCGTCTCGCCAGGCGCCTCGCCCTTGATGCGCGGTGCCTTGATGGTCAGCTGCGCGCTGGCGCCCTTCAGTACGTAGTCGATATCGGCGCCATCCAGCCAGTGCACGCTGGCCGCATCGACATACAGGGTGAAGCCGTCGCAGTCGACGGCCCACTCGTCCCCCGCCAGGTCGCGCGGTTCGGCGAACTCCAGCCTTGCATCGGCCTGCGCCGTGCCGGGATGGACCGCGCTGAGGCGCACGCCCAGCCCCGGCAGGGCTTCGCGTTCGATCAGCTTGCGGAAGTGCGCCTGCGCGCTGTCGGAAATCTGGATCATGAGGGCTATTCTAGCCCCCTGCCCCACGGGCATTCACATCCACAGGCCGGTCGTCGTGCTTCATTCAGACTGGTCGCCCCGCAGGAGACACGCCATGTCCGATCTGATTCCCCTCGCCCGCGCGCACTGCGTACCGCTGCGCGGCGGCGAGCACCGCCTGCCGCCGGCCCGCATCGCCGAACTGCTGCCGCAGATCCCCGGCTGGGAGGTGGTCGAGGACGGCCACGCGCTGTCGCGTACGTTCCCCTTCGACAACTACTACGAGACGATGGCCTTCGTGAATGCCCTCGCCTTCATTGCGCACGCCGAGGATCACCATCCCGACCTGGGCGTGCACTACAACCGCGCCGTCGTGCGCTATTCCACGCACGATGTGGGCGGCCTGAGCGAGAACGACTTCATCTGCGCGGCCAAGGCCAGCGCCCTGCTCGGAGAAGCCTGATGGAACGTCATGCGTTTGTACCGCCGATGCTGCTGCTCGCCGGCGTGTTCGCCCTGTCGGCCTGCGCCAAGAAGCAGGAGGAATCGGCGGCGCCGCTCATCGCGCCGACCGAACTGGCGGCCATCGACACGCCGCCACCCGCCTACCCGGCCGAGGCCGAGTGCAACAGCGACGGCGGCACCACCGTGCTGCGCGTGACCATCGAGAAGGACGGCGTGCCGGCCCGCGTGTCGCAGGTGCAGGGCAGCGGCAACGCCGCGCTCGACAAGGCCGCGCTGGAGGCCGTGCAGACCTGGCAGTTCCGCGCCGCCACCCGCAACGGCAAACCGGTCAGCCACACCATCAACGTGCCGGTGACCTTCCCGCCCGTACTGGAAAAGCCGACGCGCTGCTTCGCTCAAGGCGCCGGCTGAGTCATCAGCCGAGGCGATCCAGCGCCTCCGCCAGGTCCTCGGACAGCGGGGCGTTGAGCACGTAGGGCGTCCTGCCGCCGTCCAGGGCGAACTGCAGCGAGGCGGCGTGCAGAAACAGGCGCTTCAGGCCCACCTGCTCGCGCAGGCGCTTGTTGACGGCCGGATCGCCGTACTTGTCGTCACCGGCCACCGGATGGCCGATGTGCTGCGCGTGCACGCGGATCTGGTGGGTGCGGCCGGTCTCGATGCGCACCTCGCAGTACGAATGACCGCCGCGCCGCTCCAACACGCGGAAGTGGCTGAGCGACTCCTTGCCGTCGCGGTGCACCTGCACGTGGCGCTCGCCGCCCTGGCGCAGGCCGATGTGCAGCGCCGCATCCACGCTCATCACGCCGTCCGGCATGCGGCCGACCAGCAGGGTCAGGTAGCGCTTCTCGATACTGCGGGTGCCGTCCTCGCTGTCCTCGCGCAGCAGCGCCTGCAGTTCGGACAGCGCCGACCGCTTCTTGGCCATCACCAACAGGCCGGACGTGTCGCGGTCCAGCCGATGGACCAGTTCCAGCGTCTGGTTCGGCCGCAGCGCGCGCATCGTCTCGATGGCGCCGTGGCTGATCCCGCTGCCGCCATGGCTGGCCACGCCGGTCGGCTTGTTGATGACCAGCAGGCGCTCGTCCTCGAAAACGATGGCAGCCTCCATCCGCTTCAGGAAACCGCTCGGCGGCGCCACCTTGTCTCCCACCTCGACGAGACTGACGGGCGGAATCCGGACCTCGTCGCCGCCCTCCAGCTTCCGCTCGGCCTTGGCCCGCCCCCCGTTCACCCGCACCTGGCCGCTGCGCACCAGCTTGTAGACCAGGCTGCGTGGGGCCCCTTTCAGCTGGCCGAGCAGGAAGTTGTCCAGCCGCTGCCCGCCCCGGTCCTCGGGCACCGTGACCGTGCGCACGGCGCTCTTGGCGCCCGCAGCAGGCTTCTCGGACGGGGGGCTGGGGTTGGAGCCATTCATTCTGTTACACTCAGAGGGCGAGATAAGGGTTTGATTTCGCAGGGAGTTGCAGTTGGGCCAGAAGCCCGTCTCCCCGCGATTCCGGCAAGTGCGCGGCCACCGCCCCAGGGGCGGCCATGTTAGCGGCTGATCGGCAGGCCCGGATACCGCCGGGTGCGTGACGGCACCTGATGCTGAACATGTCCCGCGTGGCGCCCCCTTCCGAGGGAAGCTGCCTCCGGCCCCGCAACACCTATTAGAAAGAAAAGCGCTCCCGCGGCCTGCCGTGGTGTCGTAGCGCTGGAAACCCGAATCTGCCCCGCTGCGCCTGCGCAAGGGGCGGTGCAACGTTCCAGAGGCGAAACCCCATGGCGTTCCGCGCGGTAGCAGCGCGCGAGGAACGCACAATGAAACGCATGTTGATCAATGCCACGCAGGCCGAAGAGCTGCGCGTGGCCATCGTCGACGGTCAGACCCTGTACGACATCGATATCGAACAGCCGTCGAAGGAACAGAAGAAGTCCAACATCTACAAGGGCCGCATCACCCGGCTAGAGCCCTCCCTGGAAGCCGCCTTCGTCGACTACGGCGCCGACCGCCATGGCTTCCTGCCGCTGAAGGAAATCTCCCGCGACTACTTCCAGGCCGGCGTCGACCACAACAAGGCCGGCATCCGTGAACTGCTGAAGGAAGGCCAGGAAGTCGTCGTCCAGGTGGACAAGGACGAGCGCGGCAACAAGGGCGCTGCCCTGACCACGTTCATCTCCCTGGCCGGCCGCTACATGGTGCTGATGCCGAACTCGCCCACCGCCGGCGGCGTGTCGCGCCGCATCGAGGGCGACGACCGGGCCGAGCTGAAGAAGGCGATGGACGCGCTGGCCATCCCCGACGACATGGGCGTGATCATCCGCACCGCCGGCGTCGGCCGCGACGCCGAAGAGCTGCAGTGGGACCTGGACTACCTGCTCAGCGTGTGGAAGGCGATCGCCGAAGCCGCCCTGACCAAGCCGGCCCCGTTCCTGATCTACCAGGAAAGCCGCCTGATCGTGCGCGCCCTGCGCGACTACCTGCGCAGCGACGTGGGCGAGATCCTGGTCGACACCGACGAACTGTACGAGACCGCCCGCGAGTTCATGCAGCAGGTCATGCCGCACAACCTGCGCAAGCTGAAGCCGTACAAGGACGACATCCCGCTGTTCAACCGCTTCCAGATCGAGTCGCAGATCGAAGGCGCCTACGAACGCAACGTCCGCCTGCCCTCCGGCGGCTCCATCGTGGTCGACCAGACCGAGGCGCTGACCGCCATCGACGTCAACTCGGCGCGCGCCACCAAGGGCGGCGACATCGAGGAGACCGCGTTCCACACCAACATGGAAGCGGCCGAGGAAGTGGCCCGCCAGCTGCGCCTGCGCGACCTCGGCGGCCTGGTGGTGATCGACTTCATCGACATGTCGAGCAACAAGCACCAGCGCGAAGTCGAGAACAAGCTGCAGAACGCACTGAAGTACGACCGCGCCCGCGTGCAGATCGGCCGCATCTCGCGCTTCGGCCTGCTCGAGATGAGCCGCCAGCGCCTGCGGCCCTCGCTGGGCGAGTCCAGCCAGATCGTCTGCCCGCGCTGCGAAGGCCACGGCCGCATGCGCAGCGTCGAGTCGCTGTCGCTGTCGATCATCCGCGTGGCCGAAGAGCACGCGATGAAGGACAACACCGGGCAGGTGCTGATCCAGGCGCCGATCGAGATCGCCAACTTCCTGCTCAACGAGAAGCGCAGCGCCCTGCGCGAGATCGAACAGCGCCACGACGCGCCGGTCATCATCGTGGCCGACGAGGCGCTGCATACGCCGCACTACGAAGTCACCCGCATCCGCGAGAACGAGCTGGGCGAAGAAAGCAGCAAGCCCAGCTACCACCGCGGCACCCAGCGCAAGCTGCCGGTGCATGCGTTGACCAAGGCGCAGCTCAACATCCCGGCCGCGCCCGCCGTCACCCATGTCAAGCACACGCAGCCGGCCCCGGTGCGCGAAGAGCGCGAAGCGCCGGCACCGGTGGCCGCACCCGCACCGGTCGCACCGCCGGCCCCCGTGGCCGCGCCGGCCTCGGGCGGCGTGGTCGGCTTCTTCAAGCGCCTGTTCGGCGGTGGCGAAGCCGCAACGCCCGCCCCGCAGGCGCGTCCGCAGCAGGACAGCCGCCCGCGCAACGACCGCAACAACAACAGCCGTCGCGAGAACCGCGACAATCGCGGCCAGCAGAGCCAGGGCCGGGGCGGCAAGCAGGACAACACCCGCCGCGACGAGCGCAACAAGGGCGAGAAGCAGCAGGGCGGCAACGCCCAGCAGCAGAAGCCGCGCAACGAGCCGCAGGGCCAGAAGCAGCAGAAGCCGCAGAACGGCCAGGGCAACGCGCAGCAGCAGCCCCGGGCCCCCAAGCAGGCGCAGGGTCAGCAGGGCGGCAAGCCGCAGCAGGACGGCCAGCCCCAACGCCAGCCGCGTGCGCCGCTGCAGCAGGACGCCGCTGCCAAGCCGGCCGCACCCGTCGCTGCCGATGCGGTGACGACGGCCGCCGCTGTCGTCGCCACGCAGGACGTCGCGCGCACCGCACCGGCCGCTGCGCCGACGCCGGTTGCAGCGACCGACGTGCCGGCCATCGACACCGACGCGACGCAGGTCGTCACCGTCGACGGCGACGCCGCACCGACCGCCGACGCGGGCGAGACCGGTGAAGGCGGTCGCCGCCGTCGTGGCCGCCGCGGAGGCCGTCGCCGCCGCCGTGGCAATGGTGAAGCGGGCGCCGCCGGTGACGAAGGCGCGCTGTCCGATGACCTGGGTGGCGATGACGAGGCCCCGGTCGCCGACCGTTCGCAGCCGGAGTTCGACTTCGACGACGAAGAACTGGCCGTCGCCGCGCCGCGTGCGCCGAAGCCGCAAGCGGCTCCCGCCGTCGCCCCTGCCGCACCCGTCGCGGCGGCAGCGCCGGTCGCGGCCGCCGTGGTCGCTGCGCCCGCCGCTGACCCGACGCCGGCCATCGTTCCCGCGCCGGTCGTGGTGGAGACCGCTGTGGCCGCCGAGGTCATCGAGGACGTGAAGGCCGAAGCGGCCCGCGCGCAGCCCGAGGTGACCGCCACGGTGCAGCAGGAAGCTCCGGCTGCCGTCGCCGTCGTCGACACGGTGAAGGCCGAGATCGCCGCCGAACCGGCTCCGGTGATCGCAGCCGTCGAGGTGCCGGCGGTCGAGGACGACCGCAACGTCACCGCGCGCAGCGAACCCGTGCAGATCGACCTGGTCGACGCCGTGAACGAAGCCACCGCCGACACTGCGACGCCGGTGGACGTCGCAGCCCCCACCCCGCCGGCGGCCACGCCGAAGCCGGTCAGCACGCCGGCCACCGGCTCGCTGTTCTTCGTCGCCGACGCGGACACACCGCCGTCGGTCACGCGCAGCCTGTTCGAGCCGGTGGTTACGCCGGTCAAGCCGGCCGACGGGATCGCCCAGGCCGACAAGCAGGACGAGGAAGGCAGCGAGGAACGCAGCGCCTGACGCGCCGCGCTCCTTCCTGGCGGTAAAGCACACTGGCCGCGCAAGCGGCCAGTGTCGTTTTCAGCGCCCTGGATCGGCACGGGTTGGCAAGGGCCCGACGAGCCGACTACAGTCCTTCCATGTTCCCTGTGCATGGATGCCTGTGATGAAGCGCAACACGCTGCCCGTACGCGCGTCGTCCGCCCTGGGCGCCGTCACCGCCGCCCTGCTTGCCGCGCTGCCGTTCCAGGGGGACGCCCAGCAACGCAGCGTCCGGGGATGGGCCGAAGGCCCCTATCAGGTGAAGGGCACGGGCGGCGCACAGTCGCTGCTGTTCGAGTGGAAATTCCTCGATGTGTACTGCATCGACATGCCGCCGTTCAGACCGGCCACGGATGTGGTGCACGGGACGCTGGGCGGCGGTGCGATCTCGTTCTACCGCCTGCGCTACGAGAACGACCTGAGCGCCTATGTGGTGACCTCCACCGTGCCGAAGGATCGCAGCCCGGCCGACGAGTACCGGATCCTGCTGCAGCGCGAACAAGAAAGCGCGCGCGCCGTCGCGTCGGTCGCGTCGGCCGAACGGTATCGCGTCGACACCGGCACATCGTCGTTCGGCCCGACGGTGAAGCTGCGGCTGTTGAACCTCGGCGACGACGATCCCGATGAACCCTTTCCCGTCAGCCGTGCCCTGCTCGACGCACCGGACGAGCCGCTGCGCTCGCTCTCGGTCCACCGTCTGTTCGTGCACGGCGGCAGCCGCTACGAGATCGCCGTGCGGGGCGTTCCCACCGAAGGTGAAGGGCGTGCGGCGCTGGAAGCACGGGCCACGCAGCTTGCCGACACCATGGTGGACTCACTGCAGACCTGCACTGCGGCGATGGAAGCGAAGGCACAGGCGCAGCCCGCGCGCTAGCGCGCACATCCTCATGCCCGCGGTGGATTCCCGCGCGCGTTGGAATGAGGAACCTGCGCGGAACGGCAGCCCGCCGTCGTCCCCGCGAACGCCGGGACCCATCTTGCGCCTGCGGTGACATCAGCGGCGCGCATGGGCAATGGATTCCAGCGTTCGCTGGAATGACGGCATGGGAACGGGATGGATCAACCACCGTCGTTCCCGCGAACGCCGGGACCCACCTTGTGCCTGAGGTGACATCAGCGGCGCCCATGGGCAATGGATTCCAGCATTCGCTGGAATGACGGCATGGGAACGGGATGGCTCACCATCGTCGTCCCAGCGAACGCTGGGACCCATCTTGCGCTTGCGGCGATGTCAGCGGCGCGCACGGATCGTGCGCATCCCGGCTCAGAGCGAGCGCGTCGGGTCCATCAGGCCCCACTGCGCGGCCAGGCGTGCCAGGGCGATGGTGTCCTGCACGCCGGTCTTCTCGAACAGGCGCGTCTTGTGCGTGTTCACCGTCTTCGCGCTGAGGCTCAGGCGCCGCGCGATCTCTTCCTGGCGCAGGCCCTGGGTCAGCAGCATGGCCACTTCCAGTTCGCGCGGGGACAGCGCATCGAACGGCGAGGCGTCGCCGCCGACCGTGTGCAGCGCCAGGTTCTGCGCCACGTTGCTGCCCAGGTAGCGCTTGCCGCGCGCCACGTCGCGCACGGCGCGGATCAGTTCCGCCGCATCGCCGGCCTTGCCGAGATAACCGGACGCACCGGCTTCCAGCAGGCGCTTGGGCAGGGGGCCATCCTCGAGCACCGACACGATGATCACGCGCACGCCCATGTCGGCCCGCACGATGCGTTCGGTCACTTCCAGCCCGCTGTAGCCCGGCAGGTGCAGGTCGCACAGCACCACGTCGGGTTTCAGCTGGCGCACCAGCGGCAGGGCCGCCTCGCCGGTTTCCGCCTCGCCCACCACCTCGATGTCCGCGTCGGTGCCGAGGATCATGCGCATGCCGGTGCGCACCAGCGCGTGGTCGTCGATCAGGAAAACGCGGATGGTCATGTAAGCCGATGCCTGGGGAGAGAACGGGTCCAGCGTAGAGGGGCCGTCCGTCGCCGCGCAATTAACATTGTATCGGTGCCCGGCGACTACATGGGTGTAGTCGCCCGGTGCGTGCGGCATACTCGGATTTTCCACGGGGATTCCGCCATGTCCGAGATGCGCCGTCGTGTTCGCGTTGCCTTGCTGCTGTCCCTGTTCGCCAGCGCACCGGTCTGGGCCGACACCACGGTGTCGGAGCGCTGGCACCAACAGGTCGAGGCGATCAGCGCGGGCACCGGCACCGTCGCCCGCGGCGACGCCATCGGCGCGCGCCTGGATGCGCTGGGCATCGCGTGGAAGCGTGAGCCATTCGTGCGCGGGGACCAGGCCGGCGAGAATCTCGTCGCCGACCTCGGCGGACCCGCCGACGCGCCGCTGCTGCTGATCGGTGCGCACTACGACAAGGTCCCGGTGGGTCACGGCGCCACCGACAACGCCTCCGGCGTGGCCGCCGTGCTGGAACTGGCGCAGGCGCTGAAGGCCAAGCCGCTGGCGCACCACCGCGTGCAGGTGGTGTTCTGGGACCTGGAGGAGAAGGGTCTGGTGGGCGCGCACGCCTGGGTCGCCACCGAAGGGCGCGAGAAGCCGGCGCTGTACGTCAATTTCGACGTGTTCGGCTGGGGCGACACGCTGTGGATGATGACGCCCGCCGCCGAGGGCGACAGCCTGCTGGTCGCCGCCCTGCGCGCCGCCAGCAGGCACGAGAAGCTCGGCTTCTCGCCGGGCGACCAGTATCCGCCCACCGATCATCTGGCGTTCCTCAAGGCGGGGTGGCCGGCGGTGTCGTTCTCGCTGGTCGGCGGCGACGAGATCGACCCCATCCTCGCCGTCTTCGGCGGCGGCAAGCCGGCGCAGGTGCCGAAGGTGATGCAGGTGATCCACAGCGAACGGGACACGACGGACGAACTCGACGCGACCCGCGTGGACGATGCCCTGCGCGTGGTCGAACAGGGCCTGCGGGCCTGGGATGCAGCCGCCGGCCGCTGACCGACACCATCCCACCACGGACACACGAACGGGCCCTGGCGGGCCCGTTTGCGTTGGGGGCGAGAACACGCCTGGCTCTCCGGGCGGCGACGGTGTCGGACTCGCGGTCCACCGCCAGGCGCAGCACGGAACAGGGGGTGTCCGGGGACGCTGCGTTCGGTTCTCTCGTGGTGCCCTGGGTGTCAGCCTTGCGGCTCGGTAGCAGGGTGAGCGCGGGGGCAGAAGGGGTGGATCTGCCGGCCCGACCACTGGGCGTCGTTTTACGGTGCCACATGCGAAGGCCATGTGTAGGCCATTCAGCCTGACCGCACAGTTTTCTCACGCGCCGTGCACGTGGATTAATCCTGCAAAACGGCAGGCTGCGCGTATGCGTCCGCGTCACGGCACAGGACGTACGTTTCCGTACATCAAGCCTGCAACGACCTCCATGATGACCTTCGACCTCTTCCACGCCCCCGCGGACGACGGCTCCTACGAACTGTCGATCAACGAGTCGCCACCGCTCCGTTTCGCCACCCCCGGCGCCGCACTCGGCTATGCCGTGAAGCTGGCCAACCAGCGCCACCAGCAAGGGCTGGACTACGCCATCAACATCGAAGGCGGCGACGGCCGCTGGCGGCTGTTCGAGGGCTGGAAACTCTGCGCCTGACACCCGGCGTCGGCGAATGAGGCGCAGGGAGCGGTGATGCTGTCCGCATCCGGTGAGTGCGCTCCGCCCGACCGTGGCACCCTGTCGGTCCGCTTTCCACCGCCGGTCCGCCGATGCCTGCCACGTCCCCCGCCACCCGTTTCCGCCACTTGCATACGCAGGGCCTGCTCCGCCTGGCCAATGCCTGGGATGCAGGCACCGCCCGCCTGATCGAACACCTGGGCGCGCCGGCCGTCGCCACCACCAGCGCCGGCCTCGCGTGGTCGCAGGGCTGGCCCGACGGCGACGCGCTCGATCTTGACGCCCTGCTGCACGCGGTCGGCGGAATCGCGCGCGTCGTCACCGTGCCGCTGACCGTCGATGTGGAAGGCGGCTACTCGGACGATCCCGCCATCGTCGCCGACACCGTGCTGCGCGTCGTGCGTGCCGGAGCGGCCGGCATCAACCTGGAGGATGGCGCCGGCGATCCCGACCTGCTCGCCGCCAAGATCCGCGCGATCCGCCACGCGTGCGCCGCACAGGGCCTGGATGTCTTCATCAATGCGCGTACCGATGTCTATCTGCGCGGCCTGGTGCCGGACACGGCACGCATCGGGGAAACGCTGGCCCGTGCCGCGCGCTATCGCGTCGCCGGTGCCGATGGCCTGTTCGTGCCGGGCCTGGTGGATGCCGACGGCATCCGCGCCGTGGCCGCCGGCATCGGGCTGCCGCTCAACCTGATGCTGCGTCCGCAGCTGCAGGACCTCGCCGCACTGGAAGCGCTGGGCGTGCGCCGCATCAGTGCCGGCTCGGCGCTGGCCGAGTCCATGTACGGCCGGCTGGCCGAGCAGGTCGAGACGTTCCTGCGCGCCGATGTCACTCCCCTGCCCGACCCGCAGGCGATGGGCTACGGCGCGATCAACCGCCTGTTCGGTTGAACCCGGGCGCCGCGTAGGATTTTTCCTACAGCACGGCGGGACAAGACCCGACTGTGAATGTGAAAGCCATGGATGAGGATAACCCTGTCCCCGGCAGCACGCCCTGCGCAGGCCACGAATGGCCGCTCTGCAATGGAACTGGGCGCTGCCTTGAGCAAGCAGCACTGCCGGAGCCGGGGACTCCCCCTTTCAGACCCGACCTTCATGGTCGGGTTTTCTTTTGCCTGTCGTGAGCCGGCGATCCGCGAATCAGCGGCCCAGCCAGAGCTCGGGCGCCTGCAGCAACCCGAACAGCACCAGCGCGGTCGCCGCGATCAACAACCAGACCATGCTCCGCATCACCAGCATTCGCATCGTGGGTCTCCTGCCCCGTGTGTGACGCGACTATCGCCACTCGCACCGCACCCGTCAAAGGTAAATGCATTAAGCCGCGATGGCCGCGTGCGTAGCCGCATTCTCCTCGTCCTCGCCCTGTGCGGCCGCCAGGAACTCGCGGCCCCAGCGCGACAGGTCGTGGTGGCGGACGATGTCGAACAGGCGTCGCTGCCGGTCTTCGCGTTCGCCCGGTGTCATCACCAGGGCCTGGCGCAAGGTGCGCGCGAGGTCGGCCGGATCGTGCGGATTGGTCAGCACCGCGCCCTTCAATTCCGCCGCCGCACCGGCGAACTCCGACAGCACCAGCACGCCGTCGCCGCCATCCAGGCCCTGCACCGCGACGAACTCCTTCGCCACCAGGTTCAGCCCATCACGCAGCGGCGTGATCCACATGACGTCGGCGGCGGCGTAATGCGCCACCACGTCGGCGAACGGCAGCACGCGCGCGAAGAAGCGGACCGGCGTCCAGTCCAGCTGCGACAGCCGGCCGTTGATGCGGCCCACCGCCTGTTCGATCTGCTGCTGCAGCGGCCGGTACACAGTCATCTCCTTGGCCGCCGGCACGCACACCAGCACCAGCGTCACCTCGCCGCGCAGCTCGGGCGATTCGTCCAGCAGGCGCTCGAACGCGTGCAGCTTCTGCAGGATGCCCTTGGTGTAGTCCAGCCGCTCGATCGACAACACCAGCTTGCGCCGGCCGATCTCGTCGCGGATCCGGGTGATGTCCTCGGCCACCTGCTCCGTCTCCAGGCAGGTGCGGATGCGGCCCACGTCGGTGCCGATCGGATGCGCGCCGATGCGCACCGTGCGCCCGTCGATGCGCAGCTCGGTGGCCATGTCCTCCACGCCGACCGCGCAGCCGAAGGTCAGGAAGCGCGGCGCGCACGAGGCGCGCTGGGTCACCTCCACCGGGAAGGTGCTGCGCACCGCGTCGGTGAAGTTCTCGGCGTGGCGCGGGATGTGGAAGCCCACGTAGTCGCAGGCCAGCAGACTGCCCAGGATCTCGCGGCGCCACGGCAGGATGGCGAAGATGTCCGCCGACGGGAACTGCGTGTGGTGGAAGAAGGCGATCTTCACGTCCGGGCGCAGCTCGCGCAGCACCGACGGCACCATCCACAGGTTGTAGTCGTGCAGCCAGACGGTCGCGCCCGGCGCGGCCTCGGCGGCGGCGGCCTCGGCGAAGCGGCGGTTGACCCGCTTGAACAGGTCCCAGTCGTCCTCGTTGAAGCGCGCGCGCTCCCAGAAGCTGTTGATCACCGGCCAGAACGCTTCCTTCGAGAAGCGCTTGTAGAACACGTCCACCTCGTGCTTGGTCAGCGGCACATGCGTCGCGGTGAGGCCCGGGTACTGCTCGGCGTCCACCGGCGCGCGCGCTTCGACCGGCGGCGCCTTCGGGTCATCCACCGTCCACGCCACCCACGACCCCGGCTGGCCGCTGCCGAAGAAGCTGAGCAGGCTGGGAATGATGCCGTTGGGCGAACTGTGCGGCCGGCGCACGCGCTGGCCGTCGACGATGTGCTCCTCGTACGGCAGGCGGTGGTAGACCATCACCAGTTCCGCCTTGCCCGGCGGATGCGGCGTGGGCCGATAGTCGTCGGCATCGATCAGCGCGAAATGCGCCATCGCCTGCAGGATGCCGCCGCACCCCGGCGCATCGGCATGCAGCACGTTGTCCATGTCGGCCGTGGCGGCGACCAGCGCCGGCTCGGATTCGCCCACGCATACGCCCGGGAAGTCCTCGCCGTACATCGACAGGTCGTTAAGCGTGTCGCCGGCCACCAGCACGCGCGACGGGTCCAGATCCAGCTCGTCCACCAGCGCGGTCAGCGTGCTGCCCTTGCGCGTGTCGCGCGGCAGGATGTCCAGGTAGCGGTCGGCCGAATACAGCACTTCGCAGCCCAGCGAGGCGGCGACCGCCTCCACTTCGGCCTGGATGGTGGAGAGCTGCTCGGGGTGGCAGTAGTAGGAGCAGCGTCGCTCCTGCGGCACTTCCTGGCGCACCAGCATGGGAAAGCGGCGCATGGCCTCGGCCACCACATGCTCGCCCGGCCAGCGCGCTTCGATCTGCGACTGCAGCGGCTGGATGGGCTGCATGTCGGCGGTCCGCAGCACGGTGGCGCCGACATCGCAGATGACGTAATCGGGCGTGGGCAGGCCGGGATCGGCGAGCAGCGGCAGGATCGCTTCACGGCCGCGACCGGTGACCCACGCCAGCTTGACGTCGGGATGGGCGTCGACCAGGTGGTACAGGCGCTTGCGCGCGTCCGGATCGCCGGCCAGGAAGGTGCCGTCCAGATCGGTGGCCAGCAGCAGGGGTTGGTCGGGTTGTTTCAGCAGGCTCATGCAAGTGCACTCCAGGGTGGGGAGATGCCGCGCACAAGGCACGACGCGAAGGCATCCACGGACGCCGGCGGGGAGAGTCATCGCATCGCGAGAAAGCGCCGCGATCGGGCGCAGGAAACGAGGTGCCGCGTGCCGGGCACGCTGCGCGCGGAAGCGCTGCAGATGTGCGTCCGTCCCCGAAGCATGGACGCGGACATCGACTGATGCGATGCAGCATTGTAGTCCGCATCTCACGGCGAGAGGTCAACGTGATGTTAAGAATGTTAAATCGACGCGCGAAGTCGCGGCTTTACACGCTTGAGGGTGATCGCGCCCTCAGCCTCAATACGGCGAATTTCGAAATCCAAGCAGGAAAAGTCACTTTTGCGGCTGAACGGTGCTCTCGTCCATCAGCACGCACGGACGTTGGATCGAAATGATGGGCTCATCCATCAAAAAGATGGAACGTTGGATCGAAACGATGCATTGATCCATCAAAACGATGGAACGTTGGACCGAAACGATGCACTGATTCATCGAAACGATGGAACGTTGGATCGAAACGATGCACCGGTCCATCGAAAAGATGGAACGTCGGATCAGAACGATGCATTGATCGATCAAAAAGATGGAACGCTGGATCGAAACGATGCGCCGATCCATCGAAACGATGGAACGCCGGGCACAAGCGCCCCGCTCTCCCCACGGGTGCGCGCTGACGCAGAGGAGCCCGCGAGGCCGACACCCCCGTCGTGCCCTCCTGGACTTCCGGTGCCGGGGGCGACGGGGAGCCAGCGCCGCACCACGGCGCCCGCCTCAGTCGACGAAGGCCTTGCCGCTGCCGTACTCCCACGTCCACGGTACGCCGGTCTCGCCCAGCACGAACGCCACCAGCCGCGGGAACGCGCGCTCGGCGCGCACGTCGTTGCCCAGGATCACCACGCAGCGCCTGCGCTGTTTCACGCACACCCAGGTGTTGCCGGTGGAGTCGTTGTGCCCGCCCTTGAAGAAGCCCGCGCCCTGCGGGCCCTCGAACACCAATACGCCGAGCCCGGCCGCGAGATCCTTGCGCCGCTGCGCCGGCGGCAGCGCCTCCTGCAGCGTGGGAAACTGCGAGGCCGTGGTGATGGGCAGCTGCGGCGCGGTGATGGCATCGAACGTGGCCCGCTCGAGACCCTCTCCGTTGATGAAGGCCGCGGCCAGGTTCGCCATGTCGGCGATGGTGGTGTCCATCGAACCGGCCGCGCGCACGCGGCCGCGCTCGTCGTGCGGCTCGACGGTGCCGTCCTCCTTCCAGCCGTCGGCGAGGTTGGCGGCGAACTCCGGGCGCCACGTCATGCCGGTGTCCGGCAT
Source organism: Pseudoxanthomonas sp. (assembly GCF_035999195.1). Classification (NCBI taxonomy): domain Bacteria; kingdom Pseudomonadati; phylum Pseudomonadota; class Gammaproteobacteria; order Lysobacterales; family Lysobacteraceae; genus Pseudoxanthomonas; species Pseudoxanthomonas sp. Next base: position 28,645 of record NZ_DASYGY010000009.1, on the reverse strand, counting down.
GCCGAAGCAGTCGAACACGCGCCGCTGCATCTCGGCGCCCACGTCCAGGCCCAGCCCGCGCTCGATCACGTACTGCAGCAGGATCAATCCTTCGCCGGAGTACGCGTAGCGCGTGCCGGGATCGAAGTGGATGCGCAGCTTGCCGTCCGGTTCGAGGAAGGCGAAGTTGGCGAAGCCGCCGCTGTGGGTCAGCAGGTGGCGCGCGGTGATCTTTTTCCAGCGCGGGTCGCCGGCCAGGTCGGGCCACGGGCCGTAGCCGGCCACTGCGGGATAGTCGGGCAGCGCCTTGTCGAAGTACGTGCCGACGGGACGGTCGAGGTCCAGCCTGCCCTCGTCCACCAGCTGCATCACGGTGTAGGCGAACACCGCCTTGGTCAACGACGCCCCGTACATCACCGTAGCGGTCTGCAGCGGATCGCCCTTCGCATTGCGCTGGCCGTAGGCGGCCACGTGGACGACTTTGCCGTCGTCGATCACCGCGATGGCCAAGCCATTGGCCTGCGCGGCCTTCATCGCCGCGGCGACCTCGGCGTCCAGCGCGGCACGGGTGGGAATGGGATGCGGCGCGGTTTCCGCCGCAAGCGCGGCGAACGGCAGCATGGCGAGCAGGCAGACTCCGAGCAATCGACGCATGACCCCTCCTGGTTGGGCCCGATGATACGGTCGGCGGGCATCGGATTGAGCGCCGGACGTCACGCCGATGGCCGCGCGCGCCGCCGCGACGGCTAGGCCAGCAGGATCTTCATCAGCGCCAGTGTGGCCACGGCAGTCGTCAGCCAGATCATCACGCGCTTCAGCAGCGCGACATCCAGCGCCCCCGCCGGCCGCGACTCGCGCGGCACATTGAAGCCCACCACCAGCACATGCATCGGCAGCGCGATCACCAGCAGGAACGCGAACACCCAGTTCAACGTCTCCTCGCCCAGGTGAGGCCAGACCAGCGGCATCACGATGCCGGCGAAGAGACCGGTGATGGCGGCGGTGATGGGGGTTGGGGTGAGTTTCATGCGCCACGGCATCCGGACAGATCGTTACCGCAGTCTAGCCGCCGCACCGCGTGCGTGGCGGAGATGCGCACTGGCAAAAAGTCGTAGACCGTAGCCCGGGTACGCGAAGCGCACCCGGGGAAGTTCGTCAGGGGGACGTGCACTGCAGAGACCTCGGTTGCGGCCGTTGGCCTTACGCGGGCTACGCCGCTCCAGTCACTTGCGACTGGACATATCAGGCCTCTAGTATCACAGCCCACCATGCAGCCGCGGGCAAGAGTCTCGCCAGGGTGGTGATGGGAACGGACGGGCTGCGATGCCTCTTAAGGATGACAAGTACGATGACTATCTTGTTCCGCGCACTGTTCCCGATGATGCTTTTGACCCTATCAGGCTGCGATCGCTCTTCGATCCAGCAGCACGACGACGGGAAGCCGCCGGCAGGGTCTTCCGCGAGTGCCGGCAAGGGCGCTTCGCCGGGCGCTCCTGCCCGTCTTGCATCTGGCAACATAGCTCGCGCAGCGACCGCCTTCGGCTTTGGTCCGCACGTCCCACTGGCCCGAGAGGAAGGGGGCTCGATGGCGGACTATGAAGCGGTGGTCGTCGGCGATTTCAACGGCGATCTTCGAGACGACATTGTCGCACTTCCCCGCTCGAACTCGGCCGAGTTTTTCATGCAGATGGATGGCGGCGTCCTGGCTCCCCCGATCATTTTCAGATATGGGTCAGAGAACTACAGGTCCAACAACCTCCTGCTGAAGGACGATTTCAACAACGACCACCTGCCCGATGTCGCATTCCACACCGTAGATAGGAATGGCGCATTTGGTGGCGTCGGACTGCTTCTGTCGCGGACACAGGAGACCCCGGTTTTTCATCAGGGCTATCCCGAACTGAACTTCGCATCCGGCGAGTCGATCGGCGACTGGGCATCGATCGATGTCGATGGCGATGGAAACAAGGACATTGTCGTCCTCCGGGGAACCGACGACTACATTACTTATCCGGAGTGCTTCCAGGGTTGCCCTAACATCCAGACCCTCAAGGGCGACGGTCGCGGAAGTTTTCTGAAGGGTGACAAAATCTTTCTTCCGTTCAAGGTCGTGCGCGGATTGGTCACCGAGGATATCGATGGCGATGGTATACAAGACCTCGTGCTATCAGCCGATGATTCAGTTAGTCCTCCCTACGGTACCGGCGTGTATTCAATGAAGAGACTCGCCACGGGCGGGCTTTCGAACCCGGTTCTGCTGCATCGACTGGCCGAGCACGACCATCTCTCGTTCGCTGATCTGAACGGCGATGGCCGCATCGATTCCATCGCGGGATACGAAGTCCACTTTCGAACCGCAACGGGAGACTTTGGCCCACCGTTAGGACTTGCAGGCTGGTATCCGTATCCGTCAACCGCTTTCGTAGCCGATATCGACGGGAACGGGCAAGCCGACGTTATCAACCATCAGTTTAGCGATTTCGGCACCTACCCCTTTCTGGCGGTCTACCTGCAGCAGGATGGCGTCATCCAGTCGCCGCTCCTGATCCAGGACGCGCCGCTGCGCTACATGTTCAAAGTTTCGTACCACAAGCGCGCCTATGCCGCTGGCGACGTGAATGGCGATGGCTGCCAGGACATGGTGATCGCCGGCGGTTACGACGGAGTAATCCTGCTCCACGGCAAGCATTGCGTCCCTAAGCCACCTCGCCCGACAGGAGGGAATCTCCCGCCGCGCTTGAGGCAGTAGAGAACCCAGCGCGCGGCGTATCGCGATACATCTTGCTGTCGGTGACTATGCGGCAAGATGGCGGGAGAACGGTAACCTCTTTCACTGCGGGCAACCCGATGCCATAAACCAACGGGTATCGCTACAGCCCACCCATCATCGCGACCCGTCGGGCATAGCAAACGATGGGTATCGCTGCGCTCAACCCATCCTAAATTTCATAATTATCGAAGTGGCGGAGAGAGTGGGATTCGAACCCACGGTAGGCTTACACCTACGGCAGTTTTCAAGACTGCTGCCTTAAACCGCTCGGCCATCTCTCCGTTGTCTGGAACTGCCCGCGACCCCGTCGCGGTGCCTCGCCACCCTACCCCGGCGGCGCGCCCGGCCCCTTGCAGGCCGGTGCGCATTTTCGCACGAACCCCGCCGCCGTGGCTTACGAAGCCTTCTTCACCTTGCCGGCCTTGGTGTTGTCGATCGCCATCGCGATGGCCTTCTCCTTCGCCTCCGCGCAGGCGCCGCCGCAATCCAGCCGCGACGACTCGATCTGCTGCGGCAGATGCTCGGCCAGGAAATCGATGAACACCCGCACCGCCGGCAACATGCCACGGCGCGACGCGAACACCGCGTGGCAGATGCCTTGCGGCAGGCTCCATTCCGGCAGCACCACTTCCAGCTCACCCTTGCGCACCGCGTCCGCGCATACCGTCTCCGGCAGCAGCGTGATGCCGTACCCGTCCTTCGCCATCGACTGCAGCAGCGGGAAGTCGAAGCCGGCCAGGCGCGGATTCAGTTCGATGCGGCGCACCTCGCCGTCCGGACCATGCAGCTCCCAGCGCTGGCGCGCCTCGTCCTCGCTGATGCTCAGGGTGACGTGCTCAGCCAGGTCTTCCGGCACCTTCGGGCGGCCGGCGCGGTTGAGGTACTTTGGGCTGGCGACCAGCAGCTCCTGGATCTGGCCGAAGCTGCGCATCACCAGGCTGCCGTCGTCGTCGAGCTTGGCGCGCACGCGCAGGGCCACGTCGTAGCCCTCGTTGATGATGTCCACGCGGCGGTTGTTGACGTGCAACTGCAGGCGGACCTTCGGGTACTTGTCGAGGAAGGCCGGCAGGATCTTCGGTAACTGCATCTGCGCCACCGCCACCGGCACGCTGACGCGCACCACCCCGCGCGGCTCGGCGCTGAGGCGATCGACCACTTCGCGCGCCGCCTGCGCTTCGGCCAGCATGGTCTGCGCATGGCGGTGCACGCTGGTGCCGACGTCGGTCACCGCGAAGCGGCGCGTGGAACGCTGCAGCAGGCGCACGCCCAGGTCGGTTTCCAACTGGCTGATGCGCCGGCTCAGGCGGGACTTGGGAATGCCCAGGGCGCGCTCGGCCGCGGCAAAGCCGCCGTGGTCCACCACCATGGCGAAGTAGTAGAGATCGTTGAGGTCATGCTGCATGAAATAATTCCGCCCTTAGAACAATCAGTGACGTTAAACCACGTTTATCCCACCAATGCAACGACCTACAGTGGTCTCCAAGGCGGCGTTGGGCCGCGTCCAGACCGGAGCACCACCATGAAACTATTGCATATCGACAGCAGCGCCCTGGCCGCGAACTCGGTCAGCCGACAACTGACGGCCGCCATCGTAGCCCGTTGGCAGGACAGCGTGCCCGGGCTGGAGGTCACCTACCGCGATCTCGACGCCGACCCGCTGCCCCACCTGACCAATGCCGTACTGGGTGGGGGCGATGCCGCCGCCGCACAAGCCGGCGAGGCCACGCTGCAGCAGTTCCTGGAGGCCGACGTCATCGTGCTGGGCGTGCCGCGCTACAACTTCGGCGTGCCCTCCACGCTGAAAGCCTGGATCGACCGCGTGGCCGTGGCCGGCCGCACCTTCAAGTACACCGAGAACGGCCCGGTGGGCCTGGCCGGCGGCAAGAAGGTGATCGTGGCCGAGGCCAGCGGCGGCGAGTACGCCGGCACCGCGATCGACTTCGTCGCGCCTTACCTGACCCAGCTGTTCAAGTTCCTGGGCATCACCGATGTGGAGTTCGTGCGCGCCGAGCGCGTGGCCTATTCGCCCGAGCACAAGGCGCAGGCCATCGAAGCGGCGCTGGCCAGCATCCCGGCCCCGCTGCGCAAAGCCGCCTGACCTCATAAGTACCATCCGCTCCCTCTCCGTTCGGCCCGCGCAAGCGGGCCGTTTTCTTTTGGGCGCGCGAAGATGCCTGGATGACTTCCCTCGCCCTGCGCAGCGGGGGTGAGGATGGCCTGCTTGCGCGGCATGCCGCGCAGGCCGTCCGAACGCCGGGCGTGCTTCGCCCGGCCGGGGTGGGTGCCCGAAGGGCGGGTGAGGGGCGAGCGGAGATGGACGCTGGGACGTTCCGCGAAAGCCTAGCGTTCGATAAGCGAGGGCTTGGCACCTGAGGCACTCCGCGAAGAGCTGCCCCTCATCCGCCCTCCGGGCACCTTCTCCCCGCCTGCGGGGAGTAGGAACAAAAACATCAGACGATCCGTTCCGCCCCGCCCATGTACGGCCGCAGCACCTCGGGCACCGTGATCGAGCCGTCGGCGTTCTGGTAGTTCTCCATCACCGCGATCAGTGCGCGGCCGACGGCGGTGCCGGAGCCGTTGAGGGTGTGCACGGGCTCGGGCTTGCCGGTGGCGGGGTTGCGCCAGCGGGCCTGCATGCGGCGGGCCTGGAAATCCTCGCAGTTGGAGCACGAGGAAATCTCGCGGTACATGTCCTGCGACGGCAGCCAGACTTCCAGGTCGAAGGTTTTGGTGGCGCCGAAGCCCATGTCGCCGGTGCACAGCAGCATGCGGCGGTACGGCAGGCCCAGCTTCTCCAGCACGGTCTCGGCAGCGCGGGTCATGCGTTCCTGCTCGTCGTAGCTCTCCGACGGGCGCGCGATGGAGACCAGCTCCACCTTCTCGAACTGGTGCTGGCGGATCATGCCGCGCACGTCGCGGCCACCACTGCCGGCTTCGGACCGGAAGCACATAGAATGCGCGGTCATGCGCAGCGGCAGGCGGGCGTCGTCGAGGATCTCGTCGCGGACGATGTTGGTCAGCGGCACTTCCGAGGTCGGGATGAGGTAGCGCGTGTGTTCGCCGAGTTCGGTGGAGAACAGGTCTTCCTCGAACTTCGGCAGCTGGCCGGTGCCGCGCATCGAGTCGGCGTTGACGATCACCGGCACGCTGGTCTCTTCGTAGCCGTGTTCCGTGGTGTGCAGGTCGAGCATGAACTGCGCCAGCGCGCGGTGCAGGCGCGCCAACTGCCCGCGCAGCACGGTGAAGCGGGCGCCGGACAGCTTGGCGGCGGTGTCGGCATCCAGCCAGCCGTGGCGGGCGCCGAGTTCCACATGATCCTTGACCGGGAAGTCGAACGTGCGCGGGGTGCCCCAGCGGTGCTGCTCGACGTTGTCGCTCTCGTCCTGCCCGACCGGCACGCTGGCGTGCGGCAGGTTGGGAATGCCCAGCGCGATGGCTTCGATCTCGCTGCGGATCTCGTCCAGCTTCACTTCCGAGGCCTTCAGCTCGTCGCCGAAACCGGCCACTTCCGCCATCAGCGCGGAGACGTCCTCGCCCTTGGCCTTGGCCTGGCCGATGGCCTTGGAGCGGGTGTTGCGCAGGTTCTGCAGTTCCTCGGTGCGCTTCTGGAGCTGCTTGCGGGCGGCTTCCAGCTCGGCGATGCGGGACACGTCCAGGTCGAAACCGCGGGTCTCCCTGAGGCGCTGGGCGAGTTCGGCGGGCTGGGTGCGGAGCAGGACGGGATCGAGCATGGAAACAGCAGTCTGGCGTGGGAAGCGGCCATTATCGCCCATCTGCGACCGGCTGCCGGCGCGGTTAACCCCTGCTGTGCAAGAATCGGCGCGATTCCACCGGTGATCCCCATGTCGGCCCAGCAACCGCACGACCCGCACTTCACCTTCCGCCTGCCCCGCACCGCCCTGCGCAACGCCGCCATCGCCTTCGGCATCGGGCTGCTGCTGTTCGTCATCGTCTGGTGGGCGGGCCGCGACGACGGCTTCTACACCCCGGATGCCGCCGCGCCGGGCAAGCCGCTGCCGATCGAGGCGCTGCCCGAACCGCTGTCCACCGGTGCGGGCGCCAGCGGCATGGAGGAACCGGCGCCCCGCCCTGCGGCCGAAGAGCGCCCGCAGCTGGTGGAGGAAGCGCCGATGCCGCCGCCCGTGTCCGAGACGCCGTTGCCTGCCGTTCCCGGCGATGCCCCCGCGCCCACCGCCGCCGTTCCGCTGGCCCCGGGCGATGTGCCGGTGCCGATCCCCGGCCAGACGCCTGCGCCGGAATATCCCGCCGCCGCCATGCGCAACGGGGACCAGGGCACGGTGATGGTGCGGGTGGAAGTGGGCACCGATGGCGTGCCAACGTCCGTGGAGGTAGCGCAGCGCAGCGGCTCGCGTGACCTGGACCGCGCTGCGGTCAACGCCGTGCGCCAGTGGCGCTTCCAGCCGGCGCAGCGCGATGGCCAGCCGGTGCCCGGCGCGGTGACGGTGCCGATCGATTTCAAGATGCGGTGATGGGTCACCGGCATCGATCATGATGCGACATGTGCGCTTCGACGCCCCCACCTGAACACGAATCCACGAAAAACCGTTCGTGGTGAGCCTGTCGAACCACGCTTCTGGCGCTGATGTGCGCCGCCCTAGCTTTTGGATCTTCCGCAAAGAGCGTGGTTCGACAGGCTCACCACGAGCGGGGCCTCGGTTCGCAGCGTGCCATACGACAAGTGCGGTCCCAGGCCGAAAGGCTGCGCCCGTGCACGCGCCCTGCACACCGATGAACGTGTATTTCGCTAGCTGAACTCAAACCGGCACACTTCATCGCTCAATCACGCATCGCCAACATCGTCGCGCAAAGACTCGGCACCGTTCCAACGCGGAACCCACAACGCGAAACGGAGGTTCACATGTCGATGTCCACCCACAACGAATACCGCGCCCCCGACACCGTCGAAGACACCACGGTCGAACCGCGCCGCACCACCTCCCCCGTCCTGCTGACGCTGTTCGCCGTCGCCGTCACCGCCGGTGGCCTGGTCTGGTGGAGTCAGTCGCGCGCACCGGACGAAACCCCCGTGGCAACCGTGCCGGGAGCGGTGATCGGTGATGCGCCGCCCGCTGCGCCCGCAGGCGAACGCGCCGCCGCCAACCGTGCCCGCGCCGAGGCCGAACGCGTCGCCAAGCGCCCGGCGCCGATCAGCCGCGACGCGCGCCCGCTCGCGACCAACGCCGAGCCGAAGTATCCGGCCTCGATGCTGCGCGCCGGCGTGGGTGGCACGGTCGTGGTGCTGGCCGAGGTCGACGCCAACGGCAACCCGGTCGACGTGCGTGTGGTCGAGCGCAGCGGCGAGCGTGACCTCGATCGTGCCGCGCTGACGGCCGTGAAGCAGTGGCGCTTCGAGCCGGCCATGCGCAACGGCAAGGCTGTCGCCACCAGCGTGAAGGTGCCGGTGGACTTCACGCCGATCTAAACGACATCACTTGCGCTCCCGCCAGGGAGCGGACGAGGAACGAAAAGGGGGCGCGGGCAGGCGCCCCTTTTTTATGTATGCATCGTGCCTGCGAGCAGCTGTTGTGTGTTGTGGGAGCGACATAAGTCGCGATGAAGCGTTGGAGATGGATCATCGCGACTTACGTCGCTCCCACAGCACAGATTCCCGCGCTGTCTCAGGCCTTCCGCAGTGAGAATCCTGCGCCCATAGCCAATCCATCGTAGTTCGGGAACGACGTAGCCACATTCGCCACATCGCCCACGCGCACCTCGCCCGCCGCCAGCTGGCCGGCGATGGAGAACGCCATCGCGATGCGGTGGTCGCCATGGCTGTCGACCACCCCGCCCTGCAAGGTGCCGGGGTAGATCGTGGCGCCATCCGGCGTCTCGTCCACACCCAGGCCCAGCGTGCGCAAGCCATTGGCCATCGCGGCGAGGCGGTCGGATTCCTTCACCCGCAATTCGGCCGCGCCGCTGACGACCGTCGGGCCTTCCGCCGCAGCGGCGGCGACGAACAGCGCCGGGAATTCGTCGATCATGTCGGGCACCAGCGCTTCCGGCACGGCGATGCCGCGCAACGGCGCATGGCGCACGACCAGGTCGGCGACCGGTTCGCCGCCATGCTCGCTCGCGTTCTCTTCGGTAATGTCGGCGCCCATCAGGCGCAGCGCCTGCAACAGGCCGGTGCGTCGCGGATTGAGGCCGACCGCACGCAGGCGCAGTTCCGAACCGGGGATGATGCTGGCCGCGACCAGGAAGAAGGCCGCCGACGAGAAGTCGGCCGGCACCGCGATGTCCGTCGCTCTCAGCCGCTGGCCGCCATGCAGGCGCGCGAAGCCGGGCGAGAACTCGATGTCCACGCCAAAGGCCTTCAGCATGCGCTCGGTGTAATCGCGGGTGGGATGCGGCTCGCGCACGACCGTCTCGCCCTCTGCGTACAGGCCCGCCAGCAGCACCGCCGACTTCACCTGCGCGCTGGCGACGTCCAGTGTGTAGTCGATGCCGGCGAGTGGTTGTCCGCCATGGATGCGCAGCGGCGGCAGGCCGCCTTGCTCCGTATCGATGCGCGCGCCCATCTTCGACAGTGGGCCGGTGACGCGGCGCATCGGCCGCTTGGAGAGGGACGCATCGCCGACCAGCACGCTGTCGAAGCGCTGCGCCGCCAGCAGCCCGGCCAGCAGGCGCATGCCGGTGCCGGCATTGCCGCAGTCGAGTTCACCCTCTGCGGCCTTCAGGCCATCCACGCCGACGCCGTGCACGATGCGGCGCGACGGCGACGGGGTTTCGATGCGCACGCCCAGGCGCGAGAAGATCGCGGCCGTCGCACGCGTGTCCTCGCCCTCCAGGAAGCCGTCGATGGTCGACACGCCATCGGCCAGTGCGGCGAACATCACCGCGCGGTGCGAGACCGACTTGTCGCCGGGGATGTCGAGGGTGCCGCGCAGCGGTCGGCCAGCGGAGGCGATCCAGTCGTGTGTCATGGGATCTGTGATTCGTGATTCGTGATGGGTGATGGAGGATTCGAAGGGCCGCGTTCGGGTTGGGCCGGATCAGCACGCCTGCGAATCACGAATCCCCAATCACGAATCACGGCGTTCAAGGCACCGCAACCGGGTACGACCCCAGCACCTTGATCTGCGCCGAGTGCTGCTTCAGCTCGGCCAGCGCCAGTTTCATCGCGTCGTCGTCGATGTGGCCGGCCAGGTCGATGAAGAAGCCGTATTCCCACTTGGCACGGTGCGAGGGTCGCGACTCGATGCGGTTCATGCTGATGCCATGGCGCGCGAACGGGCTGAGCACGTCGAACAGCGCGCCGGGCTTGTCGTGGATGAAGACGAGCACGGAGGTGCGGTCGTGGCCGGACGGCGGGAAGAGGCTGCGGCCGATCACCAGGAAGCGCGTCGTGTTGTCCTTGTCGTCCTGGATCGGGCTCATGACGACCTTCTTCAGGCCGTACACGTGTGCGGCGCTCTCGCCGCCGATGGCCGCCGCGTCGTCGTTGCCGCGCGCGCGACGCGCGCCCTCGGCATTGCTCGACACCGGCACCTTCTCCACCTTCGGCAGGTTGGCGCGCAGCCAGCCCGCGGTCTGCGCGAACGACTGCGGATGCGCGTAGATGCGCTCGATGTCGTCGATGCGGCCGGAGCGCGACATCAGGAACTGGTGCACGCGCAGTTCGACTTCGCCGCAGATCTTCAGGTCCGAGGTCAGGAACATGTCCAGGGTGATCTGGATGGTGCCCTGCCCCGAGTTTTCCACCGGCACCACGCCGAAATCGGCGTTGCCGCTGGCCACTTCCTGGAAGACTTCCTCGATGCTCGCCAGCGGCAGGCCGTGCGCGGAGCGGCCGAAGTGCTTGAGCACCGCCTGCTGGCTGAAGGTGCCCTCCGGGCCCAGGTAACCGATCTTCAGCGGCTCCTGCTGGGCCAGGCAGGCGGACATGATTTCGCGGAACACGTGCACCAGCACTTCGTCCGACAGCGGCCCTTCGTTGCGGTCCACCACCATGCGCAGCACCTGCGCCTCGCGCTCGGGCCGGTAGTAATCGACCGCCGCCGCGAGCTTGCCCTTGGCCTTGCCGACCTGATGGGCGAAGCGTGCGCGCTCGGCGATCAGCGACTGGATCTGGCGGTCGATGCCGTCGATCTTGGCGCGCACGTCGGAGAGCGCGGGTGCCGGCGTCGCGTTGGCTTTCTTGCCCGCGGTTGGCTTGGCGGTCTTCTTCGGTTTGCTGGGTTTTGATGCCATGGGGTTTCCGTAGTTCCGTCGCGTCCCTGTGGGAGCGACGTAAGTCGCGAAGATCTACCGGTAACGCTTCATCGCGACTTACGTCGCTCCCACATCGGGTCGATGAGGTCGAATCATCCGTTGCGTTGCTGGAAATCGCGCATGAAGTCGACCAGCGCCTGCGCGCCTTCCACCGGCAGCGCGTTGTACAGCGAGGCGCGGATGCCGCCGACGGCCTTGTGTCCTTTCAGCGCCAGCAGGCCGGCGGCCTTGGATTCGGCGACGAAGCGCGTGGTCAGGGTCTCGTCCGGCAGGAAGAACGGGATGTTCATCCGCGAGCGCGCGGCCGGCGCCACCGCGTTGCGGTAGAAGCCGCCCGAGGCGTCGATGGCACCGTAGACCAGCGACGACTTCACCGCGTTCCGGCGGGCGAACTCGGCCACGCCACCTTCGGCGAGCATCCACTTGAACACCAGGCCGGCCAGGTACCAGTTCCAGGTCGGCGGCGTGTTGAGCATGGAATCGCGTTCGGCATGCGAGCGGTAGTCGAAGATGTCCGCGCGCGGCTGGCCGGTGCGTTCCAGCAGGTCCTTGCGGATGATGACCACCGCCACGCCGACCGGGCCCAGGTTCTTCTGCGCACCGGCGTAGATCACGCCGTACTTCGATACGTCCAGCGGCTCGGACGCGATGGACGAACTGAAGTCCGCGAACAGCGGAACGCCGCCGACGTCCGGCGTATCGCGGAACTCGACGCCGTGGATGGTCTCGTTGGCGGTGATGTGCACGTAGGCGGCGTCCGGGGTGAGCCGCCAGGTGTCGCGCGCGGGGATGTCGTGGAAGCCGCCGGGTTCGCCATCGGCGGCGATGTTGACCGTGCAGTAAGGCCTGGCCTGCTTGATCGCGGTCTTGCCCCAGTGCCCGGTCACCACGTAGTCGACCACCTGGCCCGGCGCGGCGAAGTTCAGCGCCAGCAGGGCCTGGTGGGTGGTCGCGCCGCCGGACAGGAACAGCACCGCGTAGTCGTCGGGAATGCCGACCAGCGCGCGCAGGTCGGCTTCGGCCTGCGCGGCGACGGCGATGAAGTCCTGGCTGCGGTGGCTGATCTCCACGATGGACGCGCCGATGCCGTTCCAGTCGAGCATCTCGGCCTGGGCCTGCCGCAGGACGGATTCGGGCAAGGTCGCCGGGCCGGCACTGAAGTTGAACGCGCGCGTCATGGGGCACCTGAACAGGAAGGGCCGTAGTATGCCGCAGCGCATCAGTTGCAGGGGCAACCAGCGCCGCGCATCCTTTTCTTCATCGGCGGCGTACTACCTTCTAGGCGCCCGGTCGATGAACCAATGCCGCAGCGCCGGGTCGAACCCACCCGCCTTCCGAGGAAACCCCTCCCATGTCCTTGCGCGATGCCCTGCGGATTCCCGCCTCCGAGATCACCGACGAGCGTGTCTACCTGGAGCGCCGGCGCCTGCTGCAGGCCTTCGCCGCCGCACCCGCACTGGCCCTGGCCGGGTGCGCCGAGGCCGAACCCCCGCCGCCGCCAAAGATCACCGTGACGCCGGAACAGGCGCGGTCCGGCTTCCGCACCACCGAGACGCTGACCCGGTTCGAGGACGTCAGCACCTACAACAACTTCTACGAGTTCGGCACGGGCAAGGCCGACCCGTCCAACGCGCGCAAGACGCTCAAGACCTCGCCGTGGTCGGTGGTGGTGGGCGGCGAATGCGCCAGGCCGGGCAAGATCGCGCTGGAAGACCTCATCAAGGGGCTCACGCCCGAGGAACGCATCTACCGCCTGCGCTGCGTCGAGGGCTGGTCGATGGTGATCCCCTGGCTGGGCGTCCCGCTGGGCGAGGTGCTGAAGAAGTTCCAGCCCACCGCCAAGGCCAAGTATGTCGCCTTCACCACGCTGGCCGATCCGGTGCAGATGCCCGGCGTGCGGTACCGCTCGATCAACTGGCCCTACCGGGAAGGCTTGCGCATCGACGAAGCGATGCACCCGCTGACCCTGCTGGCCACCGGCCTGTACGGCAAGCCGCTGCCGCAGCAGAACGGCGCGCCGCTGCGGCTGGTGGTGCCGTGGAAGTACGGCTTCAAGAGCATCAAGTCGATCGTGGAGATCAAATTCGTCGAGAAGATGCCGGAAACCGCCTGGCACGATCTGCAGCCGTCGGAGTACGGCTTCTTCTCCAACGTCAATCCCGCCGTGGACCACCCGCGCTGGAGCCAGAAGACCGAGCGCCGCATCGCCGGCACGCAGAGCAAGCTGTTCGCCGAGCGCATCCCGACCCGCCCGTTCAACGGCTATGCCGACCAGGTGGCGTCGCTCTATGCCGGCATGGACCTCAAGAAGTGGTATTGAGCGCGCGGCCGGAGACCGCATGCTGCGACTGTCCGGGGGGCTGGCATGGCAACGGTGTTCGCGGTCTGCGTGTGGTGCCATGCCACCCGATTACGGCAGGGGTGAGCTTCAACTCACTTCGTGATGATGTCCCCTTCCATTCGTGGTGAGCCTGTCGAACCATGTCGTTCGAGACCGACGCTCAGGCTTTCCGCCAAGAGCGTGGTTCGACAGGCTCACCACGAACGGGACCTCGACGGGCTCACCACGGACGGGGCCTCGACAGGCTCGCCACAGCTCCTCGACGGGCTCACCACGGACGGCTTCTCGAGGGTTCTGCACGACGGGCGTGGGGACGGGGGTCACCCCCTTGGGACTCGGACCTGCAGGCGCTGACGTCGCCCGCCTCCCGACATCGTCGCGCACCTGACATCATCGCCTTCCGACACCGACACCATCACCATCCCGCATGCCCGAGACCTCCCCGCGCCTGATTGCCGCCAAGACCCTGGTCCATGCGCTCGCGCTGACGCCACTGGCCATCCTGGCCTGGCAGTTCCATGACGTGTGGCGCAACGGCAGCGACGCACTCGGGGCCGATCCCGTGGCGGAGATCGAACACCGCACCGGCCTCTGGGCGCTGCGGATGCTGATGATCGGGCTGGCGGTCACGCCGCTGCGGCAGCTGACCGGCCAACCGGTGCTGCTGCGCTTCCGGCGCATGCTGGGGCTGTACGCATTCTTCTATGCCACGCTCCACCTGGCCGTGTACCTGGGCCTGGACCTGCGCGGCTACTGGACGCAGATCTTCGAGGAGATCGTCAAACGTCCTTACATCACCGTCGGCTTCGCCGCGTGGCTGCTGCTGGTGCCGCTGGCCATCACCTCGACGCAGGGCTTGATGCGCCGGCTCGGGCGCCGCTGGGGCCAGCTGCACAAGCTCGTCTACGCCATCGGCGTGCTGGCGGTGCTGCACTTCTGGTGGCTGGTGAAATCGGACATACGCGAGCCACTGCTGTATGCCGCCATCCTGGCGGTCCTGCTCGGCTGGCGCGTGTGGAAGAGGTTCAGCCCGCGCCGAACAGCAGCAACGCGCTGAGCGCGCCCGCCATCAGCAGGGCCGCGATCAGCAGCCACGGCCAGCGCAGCATCGACGCGGCAGGCGTGTCCGTCATGGCGGCATCCGCGGGCACGGCGCCGGTGTCGTCCACCGGCACGGCGTCCTCCGGCTTCGCGCTGGGCATCCACGGCACTTCGAGCACGAAACGGTGCTGCGCATCGAACACCACCTGGTCGCCGGCCACCAGCAGGGCATCGCGCACCGCCACGCCATTGACCCTGGTGCCTTCCGCCGAGCCGAGATCGCGCAGCAGCACGCGCTCGCCGCGCAGTTCCAGGCGGGCATGCCGTTCGGCGAATCCGGGATCGTCGATGCGGATGTGGGCATCGCGGGCGCGGCCCACGATGCGCGGCTGCTCCAGCGATACGCTCCTGCCGTGGTACTTGCCGCCCAGGCCACGCAGGACCACCCGCATATCACCCTGGCCTGCATCGCTGTCGCGCAGGTCGACCGCCGACGCGTAACCGGATTGCAGCAGCAGTTCCACGCCTTCCACGAACACCGCGTCGCCGGGCCGCAACACCGCCATCCGCCTGACCGGCCGGCCGTTGATGTGCACGCCGCGCATGCCGTTGGCCACCTGCAGCCACAGGCCGCGCCGGTCCACGCAGATCTGCGCGAGCAGCGCGCCCTGCAGGGCGTCACCGACGCCGATCGTGCCGGCCGCTTCGCGCACGATGCGGTGCACGCCGGTGGTGAGCGGCCGGTCGGGCGCGGGACGGTTGCTGAAATGAAGTCTGAGGTTCTGCACGCGACGGGAGCCTAGCAGGTTGGCGCGGGACCGGCAGCCCCGGCTTGGCATCTTCACGCGTCGCCGCGCAGAATAGCCGCTCGTCACCGGAGCCGCGCATGGCCAGCATCGATATCCAGCACCCGCATTCCAAATCGCCCGCGCAGGCGCGCAAGGCCATCGAAGGCGTGGCGAAGAAACTGGCCGAACGCTTCGACATGGAGTACGGCTGGGACGGCGACACGCTGAATTTCAGCCGCTCCGGCGTGGACGGCAAGATCGCCCTGCTCGCCGACAAGCTGCGGGTCACCGCCAACCTGGGTTTCCTGCTGTCGGCGATGAAGGGCCCGATCGAGGCCGAGATCCGCCGGGTGCTGAGCGAGAAGTTCGACTAGTCGCGGAACGGGTCCGGATCGCCCGCGAACAGCCGGCGCGATACCGTCCGCTCCGCCCGTTCGATGTCGCGCACGAACGCCTTGCCGTCGCCCAGCGCGGCGAAGGCCGCGAACCCGCGCTCCAGGAAGCCCTGCAATTCGCCCAACCCGGTCGCCTTGGCCGGGCCGCGCGACAGCTTGAGCAGCGTGGCCACGCCGGGCGTTTTCACTGCCCGCGCCAGGCCCACCCCCACTTCCGCGATCAGGTCGATCTGGTGCCTGCGCAACCGCGGCAGGCCCACCTCACGATAGGCCTGGCCGTACAGCTCGACATCGAGTTTGCGGCGGGTCGGCGCCAGCCTGTGCAACGCCTCGGCCATGCGCATGTCCAGGGCATGCGTCAGCACGCCCAGCTCGATGCCGTGGGCGACGGTTTCCAGCACCGCGCCGGGCAGCAGGCGCTGCATCATCGGCATGACCTTGGCGACGTTGGCGTCGCGCCCGCTGAAATCGTGGTCGCCGTAGACGTCGGTGAGGAAGAACATCGCCGCCGCGCGCCGCTTCGGATCGTTCAGGAAGTGCGCGAAGCTCGCTTCCAGCCGCGCCGCCTGCCAGCGCCGCACCTCGGGCAGCCAGCGCAGCCGGTTGCGCGGCTCGTGGTCGGGGTCGTGCGCGGCCTGGTGCCAGGCCAGGCGCCTGCCCACGCGTTCGATCAGCGGATTCGTTCGGGCCATGGGGGTCATGATCCGGACCCGACGCGAGCACCGCAACCCGGCGGGTGGTCGGCTACACTCGGGCGGCAAGGTCATCACGGGTAGTACATGCTTTCGATCCACAGCGCGCGGCAACGGAGCCACAACGGCAAGATCGGGCTGGCCATCGCCGGCGGCGGCCCCATCGGCGGCATGTACGAACTGGGCGCGCTGCGTGCGCTGGACGAAGCGCTGGACGGCCTGGACCTGACCCGCATGGACTGCTACGTGGGCGTCAGTTCCGGGGCGTTCCTCGCGGCCGGGCTGGCCAACCGGATGGGCACGGCCGAGATGTGCCGCATCTTCATCACCGGCACCAGCGACGACGCCGAGTTCCGTCCCGAGACTTTCCTTCGCCCCAACGTCGGCGAATATCTGCGACGCGCCGCCAGCCTGCCGGGCCTGTACGCCGACTGGCTGGCGCGGCTGATGCGAAACCCGCGCCGGGCCACGCGCTGGTCGGACCTGTTCCTGCGCTTCGGCGGCCTGGTGCCCACCGGCATCTTCGACAACGAGGAAGTCGAGCGCTTCCTGCGCGACATCTTCACCCGGCGCGGCCGCAGCAACGATTTCCGCACCCTGGAGGCCGACCTGTTCGTGGTCGCGGTGGACCTGGACAGCGGCGAGGCGGTGCGATTCGGCGAGGAGGGCTGGGACGACATCCCGATCTCGCGCGCCGTGCAGGCCAGTTCCGCCCTGCCCGGCCTGTACCCGCCGGTGGAGATCGGCGGCCGGCATTTCCTCGACGGCGCCCTGCGCCGCACCATGCACGCGAGCACCGTGCTCGACCGCGGCATCGACCTGATGATCGGCATCAACCCGCTGGTGCCGTTCGACGCCAACCAGGCCACCCCGCAGGCGGACGAGGCCGAACAGGTCGGGCTGGCCAGCGGCGGCCTGCCGGCCGTGCTGTCGCAGACGCTGCGCACGCTGCTGCAGTCGCGCATGCAGATCGGCATGGAGAAGTATCCGCACCGGTATCCGAATATCGACCAGCTGGTGTTCGAGCCCAATGCCGACGACAGCGAGCTGTTCTTCACCAACCTCTTCAGCTTCTCCTCGCGTCACCGCGTCTGCCAGCTGGCCTACCGCAACACGCTGGCCGACCTGCGCAAGCGCGCCGCCGTGCTCAAGCCGATGCTGGCCGCGCATGGCATCCGCTACCACGACGACATCGTCAACGATCGCCATCGTTCGATCCTCGACGGGCTGGACGTGACGCCGCGCATGACCGAAACCACCGCCCGCCTGCGCCGTGCGCTGGACGACGTGGACCAGCTGGTGTCGCGCCATCGCGCGGCGCGACGCTCCTGAGCCGATCACGGATGCGTCACCCGCTGGTGTGAAAACTCTAGACGCGGCGCCGATTCTGGCCCGCACTCACCCCTCCCTCCAATGACGGAACGCCATGGCCACGCTGAAGAAATCCGCACGCAAGAAGACCGCTTCCGCTTCCAAGAACGAGGACCTGCAGGCGCAGGCCGAACAGATGTCGAAGCGTCTTGGCGAATCGGCGCAGCAGGTATGGCTGGCCGGCGTGGGAGCCTTCGGGCGCGCCCAGGCCGAAGGCACCAAACTGTTCGAGACGCTGGTGAAGGAAGGCCTGTCCCTGGAACACCTCACGCGCAAGGCCGCCGGTGGCAAGGCGCAGGCCGTGCGCGACGCGGTCGAGACCACGGTCGGCCAGGCGCGTGAGCGCGCCTCCGACACCTGGGACCGGCTGGAGAAAGTCTTCGAGGAACGGGTGCACCGCGCACTGCGCCGCCTGGAGGTGCCCAGCCGCGAGGATCTTTCCGCGCTGATCGACCGCGTGGACGCGCTCAATGCGGAACTGCGCAAGCTCGGTGGCACGCCGTCGGCCAAACCGGCCCGTGCGGCGCGTCCGCGCAAGGCCGCCAGCGTCAAGAAACCGGCGCCCGCGGCGAAGAAAACGCCCGCAAAACGTGCGCCGCGCAGGAAGGCCGCACCATAAGGTCGCACACGATTTTTCGTGTGCTTTTCTGAATGAAAAATTGTTGCGCGGCAGCATCGAATGACGTAACAATCATTCCGCCCGCCAGTCCATCGAAGTTCGTTTGCTCCCCTCCCCTTACGGCTTCGGACTGGCGGGCGCTTCATAGCCCGCCGCCCTCCCCCTGTCGCCATCGGGCACAGACACGTACGGGGCCGGCCCGGTAGAATCGCGGGTCTAATAACAACAACGCATCCGCGACGCATGTCCATCTGGCTCATCGGCTTGGCCGTCACCCTTGTGAGCGGCACCGCCGCCACGGTTTATCTCTGGCTGATCCGTCGCCCCCGCGACGAAATGTCGTATGGACTGCACGCCCTGTCCGGACTGCGCTGGCGCGAATTTTCGAAGCTCGTGCTGGCCGCGATGGCACGCCGTGGCCTGGTGGAAGCGACGCCGGACCAGCAGGAATCGCGCGAACCGCAGTCGACCTTCCTGCTCGCCCGGGGCGAAGAACGCTGGTTGCTGTCCTGCAAGCATGGGTCGGCTTACCGCATCGCCGCGGCACCGGTGCAGGAACTGGCCGCGAGCATCCGCCTGGGCGCCGCGCGCGGCGGCATCCTCGCCACCGAGGGCAAGGTCGAGAAGGAAGGGCGAGACGCCGCGCAGGGCACCAGCATCGAACTGCTCGACGGTCCACGGCTGTGGCCGGAAGTGCGCCACCTGATCGAGCCCGCCCTGCGCGAGCAGATCGCCCACTACGCCACCAGCCGCGCCAAGCGCCACACGGGCATCTCGTGGCTCGGCGCGGTGACCCTGGGCGCATTGGCGATGGCGGCCTGGTCGAACGTCTATCCGACGGTCCGCGAGGACGCGGAACCCGCGAGCCCCACCCGCGTGGCACGCCCGGCCACGCCGGCGGCACCGGCGACGCCGGCCGTCCCGCAGGAAAGCTTCCGCGAGCCCACCGACGAAGAGCTGGAAGCGCAGATGCGCGATGTCCTGAAGGCCCTGTCGAAGACGCCCGGCATCACCCGCGGGGTCTGGCAGACCAAGCTGACGCTGAGCATCGACCGCACCGCCAGCGAGAAGGAGATCTGGCCGTGGATCTGCCTGGAAC
Organism: Pseudoxanthomonas sp.; assembly: GCF_035999195.1. NCBI lineage: Bacteria > Pseudomonadati > Pseudomonadota > Gammaproteobacteria > Lysobacterales > Lysobacteraceae > Pseudoxanthomonas > Pseudoxanthomonas sp. Next base: position 9,318 of record NZ_DASYGY010000009.1, on the reverse strand, counting down.
TGGAGCGCTACCCGGCCCTGCGCGCGACCCGCGTACAGCTCAACCCGCCACCGGGCAGCAGCGAACCGGTGCGCTGGCGCCAGTGCAGGACGATGTGATCGCCGGCGCACCGCGACACTCCGTCGCTGTGCGCGGGGGCAGCGCTGCAGGATGATCCTGCCGCCGCCCCGCCTCCCGATCCGATGAACGATCCCGCTGTTCCCACACCTTACGACCGCATCGGCGGCGAGGCCGGCCTGCGCCGGATGACGCAGCGCATGTATGCGTTGATGGACACGCTGCCCGAAGCCGCTGCCGTGCGCGCGCAACATCCCGCATCGCTGGAAGGCAGCGAGCAGAAGCTGTTCGAGTTCCTCAGCGGCTGGCTCGGCGGACCACCGTTGTTCACGCAGAAACACGGCGCACCGATGCTGCGCGCCCGCCATCTGCCCTTCCGCATCGGCATGGAGGAAGCCAGCGGCTGGCTGGCCTGCTTCCATGGCGCCATGACCGAGACGATAGAAGATGCGGACCTGCGCGAGTTCCTGTGGTCGCGGATCGAACCGCTCGCGCTGCATATGCGTAACCTGCAGGCGGTGCCGTTGCGGTGGGCGTACACGCAGGACGCATAGCGCCCAGCGCGCTCCGCGACGCCTCCTTCACCGTCCGGCAATGACCACAGCGCAGCAGGCGCAGGCCCTATCGGAACGCAGCCTGCCGACAAGCCGATATCCGCAGTGTTGCGGGTACTCCGCAGCGCCACCTACCAGTGCACGCCCCGCATCAGCGACGCGAACGCGATCTGCTCCTGGCTGGGCGCCGCTTCCTTCATCGCCTTGCGGTCGCCCTTGGCCGCGGCCGAGTCCGGGAACAGCTCGAACGCGGTGTTCATCACCACCTCGTAGGCCTTGGGCGCGAGCGCATTCACCAGCGCGGCGAAGATGCCCAGGCGCGTGGCGATGCGACTCGGCTTCTCGATGATCGCCTTGACCAGCAGGTCGGCCGCTTCCTCCGGCGACAGCGTCGGCACGCTGTCGTACATCTTGGTGGGCGCGATCATCGGCGTCTTCACCAGCGGCATGTTGATGGTGGTGAAGCTGATGCCCTTGCCCGACAGTTCGCCCTGCGCGCAGCGGCTGAACGCATCCAGCGCCGCCTTCGACGCCACGTAGGCCGAGAAGCGCGGCGAGTTGGCCAGCACGCCGATCGAACTGATGTTGATGATGTGGCCCTTGCGGCGCTCGGTCATCTTCGGCAGGAAGCCCATGATCAGGCGGACGCTGCCGAAGTAGTTCAGCTGCATCGTGCGCTCGAAATCGTGGAAGCGGTCGTAGCTGGCCTCGATGGAACGGCGGATCGAGCGGCCCGCGTTGTTGATCAGGATGTCGACGTGCCCGTGCTCGTCCAGCACGGTCTTCACCAGCCGGTCGCAGTCCGCCATGTCGGACAGGTCCGCGGTGTAGGCATAGACCTTGCCGCCCGCCTTCTTCATGTCGTCGCGGGCCTTGAACAGTTCCTCCTCGCCGCGCGCCACGATGATCGTGGTCGCGCCCGCTTCGGCCACGCGCTGCGCGGTGGACAGGCCGATGCCCGAGGAACCACCGGTGATGACCACCACCTTGTTGCGCACCTTGCCCTTCAACGTGCGGTCGACGAACAGGTCCGGATCGAGGTGGCGCTCCCAGTAGTCCCACAGTCGCCACGCGTAGTCGTCCAGCCGCGGCACGGCGATCCCGCTGCCCTTCAGCGCCCGCTCGGTCTCGCGGCTGTCGAACCGCGTCGGATAGGTGATGAACTTCAGCACTTCCTTGGGAATCTTGAAGTCGCGCAACAGCATGCCGATGAAGCGCCGCACCGGCGGCAGGTTGCCGACCGCGGTGCGGATGCCGCCGGGGACGAACGCGAACATGCGCGCATCCAGGCGCATGGTCATTTCGGGTGCATGGCCGGCGCGGGCGAAGGTGTTCAGCACTTCGCCCACGCGCATCGGTTCGGGATCGGTCAGGTGGAAGGTGTGGCCGTCCAGCTTCGGCTTGTGCGCGATGTGGTCCATCGCATCGGCCACGAAATCCACCGGCACGATGTTGATGCGTCCACCCTCGATGCCGAGCACCGGCATCCACGGCGGCAGCAGTTCGCGCAGTTTCTTGATGAGGGTGAAGAAGTAGTACGGGCCGTCGATCTTGTCGATCTCGCCGGTCTTCGAATGGCCGACCACCATGCCGGGGCGGTAGATGCGCCACTTGATGCGCGTTTCGCGGCGCACCAGGCCTTCGGACTCGTGCTTGGTGCGCAGGTAGGGATCGTCCAGGCCTTCTGCCTCCTCGAACATGTCTTCGCGGAAGATGCCGGGGTACAGGCCGGCGGCGGCGATGGAGCTGGTGTGGTGGAAACAGCCGGCCTTCACTGCGGCGGCGAGATCCAGCGCATGCTGCGTGCCGCCGATGTTCGCGGCCTGCTGCGCCTCGCGGCTGGCGGTCAGGTCGTAGATGGCGGCCAGGTGGAAGAAATGCTTCACCTTGCCGGTCAGGGCGCGCAGCTGCGCGGGCGTCAGTCCGCACTTGGGCTTGGTCATGTCGCCATGCACCACGGACACGCGCTTCATGTCCCAGCCGGCCTTCTTCGCGATGGCGTCGAACTTCTTCTGCGAGTCCTTGCGGACCAGTACGTGGACCGTCCCGCTGCGCTTGAGGAGGTTGCCGACCAGGTAACGGCCAATGAATCCCGTGGCGCCCGTGACGAAATAGCTCATGACGTCCCAACCCTCGCAATGTGTGGGCCAGCCCCTCCGACCGCCCTGCGGGCTACGTTGCCAGAGCGATCCGGATTCGACAATCCCGTCACGGATTGACCGCCCCCACCACCCGTGGTGTGATGGCCCCGATCACTGGGAGGGATCATCCATGGCAGATCTGAAGAACGCGTTCGAGCAGGCATCCAGGGACATCCAGACGCTGAGCGAGCGCCCGGACAACGACACGCTGCTGCGCCTGTACGGGCTGTACAAACAGGGCGCGGAAGGTGACGTGAAGGGCGACAAGCCCGGCTTCTTCGACTTCGTCGGCACCGCCAAGTACGAAGCCTGGGCCAAGCTCAAGGGCACGTCGCAGGAGGACGCGCAGAAGAAGTACGTGGACCTGGTGAAGAAGCTGCTGGCCTAGGATCGGCCCGGATGGCGCGCGATACCCGCCAGCGCATCCTCGATGCCGCCCTCGCGATGTTCAACATGCAGGGCGAGCCTCATGTCACGACGAACCACATCGCCGACGAGCTGGAAATCAGCCCGGGCAACCTGTACTACCACTTCCGCAACAAGGACGACATCATCGAGCAGCTCTTCGCGCGGTACGAAGAGCGCATGGATGCCGCCCTCACTCCCCCCACCGACCGGCTGCCGGGGCTGGAGGACATCTGGCTGCAGTTGCACCTGGTGTTCGAGTGCATCTGGGATTACCGGTTCCTGTACCGCGACCTGGTCGAGATCCTCAGCCGCAACCGCCGCCTGCGCATGCGCTTCGCCCGCATCCTCAAGCGTGCCGACGACAGTGCGCACGCGGTGATGCGCGGCATGGGCCATGCGGGTGTGATGCGCGCGTCGGCGGCGGAACTGGCCGCCACCGCCACCAACGTGCTGGTGATTTCCACGTTCTGGCTGAACTACGCGGCCACGCGCGGCGAGAAGGACGAACAGGCCGCCATCCGCCAGGGCATCGTGCAGGTCATGATGCTGGTGGCGCCGTTCCTGCGTGATGCCGAGCGCGTGCACCTGAATACGCTGACGCAGGCGTACACCGTCTGACGCCGCCCCATCGTTGCCCGTGCCCTGTGGCGCAGCGTCGAGCTTGCTGCACGACGGACGGCACAGGTGCCTCGGGAAACGAACGGCAGCGGAGCAAGCTCCGCTCTACGCCAACCGGTGGATGGTCAGTGGGCGGAGCTCAGGCGGCCAGCGCATCGCCCAACCGGGCCGACGCCGCGCGAAGCTCCGGCAGCAGTCCGCGGTCGTCGACGATCTCGAACTTCGGGCCGATCAGGGCAATCAGCGCGAGCAGCGCGTCGATCGATTCGGCGCCCAGCTCCAGCAGGCAGTGGTGCGCATCGCCGGCTTCGAGGATGCCGCACCATGTCGGTACGCGCGCGGCCTGTTCTTCGATCGAGCCCGGCAGACGCAGCCTGATCTGATAGCGGGTGAAGGGCTGGGTGATCGACTTGGCCACGTAGTCGGCCACGTCACCGGGGAACTCCCGCGGCGGGAACTGCGTGCCGGTGTCGTGCAGCGACTGCACGCGATCCACACGGAACGTCCGCCAGTCCTCGCGCTTGAGGTCCCATGCCACCAGGTACCAGCGGCTGCCGGTGTGCACCAGGCGCAGCGGTTCGATCAGGCGCTCCGTGGCGCGCTGGCTGCGGTCGCGGTAGTGCATGCGCAGCCGGAAACCGTCGCGGCATGCGCCGGCGATGCGCAGCAGCAGGTCCACATCGGAGGTCGGCACGCCGCCGGCCAGCGAGAGCGTGACCGAGTACAGCGCACTGGCGCGCTTGCGCAGGCGTGCGGGCAGCCACTGGTCCAGTTTGGACAACAGGCGCAGCGAGGTGTCTTCCATCCGTCCCACGCTGGCGGCCGCCGTGCGCAGGGCCACCGCTACCGCGACGGCCTCGTCGTCTTCCAGCAGCACCGGCGGCATGGCGGAGCCGGACCCGAGACGGTAGCCGCCGCCCAGCCCGGGCGAGGCGTCGATGGGATAGCCCAGCTCGCGCAGACGTTCGACATCGCGCCGGAGGGTACGGCGATCAACGTCCAGCCGCTGGCTCAGCTCCGCGCCGGTCCAGTGGCGACGGGACTGCATCAGCGAGAGCAGGCGGAGGAGACGGTTGGAGGTGCTGAGCATGGGCGCAGTATGCGCGCCTATTGAGGACCGATACTGTCCTCGACTCCCGATCGTCGCCGGCGGGGGCTGCCGGTTCTGGCGGCGATGCGCGGTGACGTCGTCGCGTCGCGACGTGCCGGACCTCCTGCTTCGTCCCGGGGGCTCCGTGGCACGGACCACAGGGAAATCAAGGAACTGCTCCGGCGGGCGGCGATTGCGACCGCCTGCGCCACCCGGCGACGACGGCGCGTTCCCGCGCTCCGCCACCCCCGGCCCTGCTCCGACCGGCCACAGCAGAACGCCCCGACAGGCGGGGCGTTCCTTCTGGTTACTCGCCCGGCCCTCAGGCCCGGCTGCGGCGTGCCGGCCGCTTCGCGGCGGCCTTGCGGGGCGTAGCAGCCTGACGCGTGCGCTTGGCAGCCGGCTTCTTGCGTGCACGAGGGGCCGACTTGCGGGCCGGTGTCTTCAGGCCCAGCTTGGCCAGCACGGGCTGCAGGCGGGCTTCGACGTCGGCGCTGAAGCGCTCCACGCTGGCCTCGCCCTGTTCGCGGACATCCGCCAGGCGTCCCAGCACGTCGCGCTGGGCCTGTTCGGCCAGCGCTTCCGCCTGCTGGCGCGCGGCCTGCAGCTTGCCGACGGCATCGTTGGCGGCGCCGATGGCTTCACGACGGCCCACGGCGATCAGGCCGAGACCGGCGAGCCAGACGTGGCGCAGGGTGGGTTCGGGAGTCTTGTTGCGGGTGGTCTTCCGGGTGGCCATGGGGGCATCCACATGCCGGCCACGGTGGCCGGCTTTCATGAGGTGATGCTGTCCGGCCTGCGTCGAGCAATCACACTATTGGCCGCTCGTGTCACCGATTGCGTAGGGGTTGCCTGCGGACCGCGTTCGCGGCGATGCTCGCCGCTTCCTGGGAGGGATGATCGATGGCAGCGAAATCTTCGAAGTGGACTCCGTTTCCGCACGACGCCAAGAACTATTCGTACGCCGGCGATGCCTTGAAGAAGGCGTGGCCGGCCCTGCATGCCGGCGATCAGGAGCCCTACCCCGACGAGAAACGCGCCATGGCACTGATCGCCGCCGCCGGCAAGGCCGCCAAGGGCATCGAGCCCGCCGATCTGGCGCAGCGCCTGCAGGACGCGTGGCGTGCGTTCCATCGCGGCGACTTCCAGGCCGCGTACGAAGCCGGCGAGGCGCTCGGACCGCTGGGCGCCTCCGTCGCGGTCAAGGCGATCGGCATCCACGCCACCTACCTGGTGGATGACGACGCAGAGCAGCTCAAGCGCTTCGAGCAGGCCGCCAAGCTGGCCGAGGCCGCGATCAAGGCGCTGCCGGACGAAGCCAACAGCCATTACCGCCACGCCTTCGCCCTGGGCCGCTACAGCCAGGGCCTGAGCATCGCCAAGGCGCTCAAGCAGGGCATCGCCGGGAAGGTGCGCGCCGCGCTGGATGCGACGCTGGAGCGCGAACCCAAGCATGCCGAAGCGCATACCGCACTGGCGCTCTACCACGCCGAGATCATCGACAAGATCGGCGCGATGATCGGCGGCCTGACCTACGGCGCCAAGGCCAGCGAGGCCGAATCGCACATCAAGACCGCGCTGAAGCTGACGCCCGACTCGCCCATCGCCCATGTCGAGTACGCCAACGTGCTGCTGCTCCTGCATGGCGACAAGAAGGAAGACGCGGCGGCCGCGTCGTTCGAGAAGGCCGGCAAGCTGAAGCCGCGCGACGCCATGGAAGCGCTCGACGCCGCCCACGCGAATGCGCAGATCGAGTAAGTCCCTGGCCCGGGTGCTGGCGGCGCTGTCGTTGGCCGCTTCGACGCTCACGTCGTCCGCGCAGACGGTCGTCGCACCCTCGCCCACTGCCCTGCCCGCACCGGCGGCCGGCCCTGCCGACACGCTGCTCGACGCGCTCACCTGCCGCACGTCGAGGGCCGACGTGCCGGCCCTGCTGACGCGCTTGCGGCGCGAGCGTCCGTCGGAGTTCGTCCAGACCGAACGCCAGTACAGCGCACCGATGATGGATCTCTACCGCCTGGAGGATCCGGTACAGGCGTGGGGGCATCGCAGCGACGCGGTGGTCATCACTGACAATCGCGTCCTGCTGCTCGTCAACCATCCGATCGAGCAGGCCACCGTGCAACTGGAGCGTGCACTGGAAGAGAGCAAGGACGCGCCACTTGCCGGCGCACTGGACGATGCGCACGCGCTGGTCGTCTATCCGCCCGAACATCCCAGCCTGCAGGGACGCACCCTGGTCGGCTGCGAGTACCGCCTGAGCGGCGTATCCCTGCTCGCCGATCCCGCCGACGCCTGGCGCAACGCCACACCGACACCCTGATCGCGCGCTGCGCGCGAGCGCGCTTGCTCACCTTTCACATGTTCACGCGCACGGGCGCTCGCCCGCGCCCGCACGCGTGGTCGCGTGCCGTTGCAGTCGGAAGGGCGCGGTTAACGGCAGCGCCCGCGCCTTCTTTAGGGCCTTCGTCACGCTTTTCCTCTCCTGCGCGAATCCCTGCCAGACAGGCCTTTCCGCGGCCTAGCACATTTTTTCGCATGGCCCCTAAAGGTTTTTTGGGGAGCGCCGTTATTCATTTCGCAACACGAAGACGACTAGCCCAACAAAACAAACCGGCAGCGTCTTTTCCCTTCAACGCCGTGAATCCAAATAAGAGGAGACGAACATGGCACAGGTAATCAACACCAACACGATGTCGCTCAACGCTCAGCGCAACCTGAGCACCAGCGGCGCCTCTCTGGCCACCACCATCCAGCGCCTGTCGTCGGGCCTGCGCATCAACAGTGCGAAGGACGACGCCGCCGGTCTGGCCATCTCCGAACGCTTCAGCACCCAGATCCGCGGCCTGGACGTGGCCGTGCGCAATGCCAACGACGGCATCTCGCTGGCCCAGGTCGCCGAAGGTTCGCTGACCGAAATCGGCAACAACCTGCAGCGCATCCGCGAACTGGCCGTGCAGTCCTCCAACGCCAGCAACTCCGCGTCCGACCGCGCCGCCCTGAACGCCGAAGTCAAGCAGCTGACCGCCGAAATCGACCGCGTCGCCAAGCAGGCCGACTTCAACGGCACCAAGCTGCTGGACGGTTCGTTCACCAGCCAGCTCTTCCAGGTCGGCGCCAACGCCGGCCAGGCCATCGCCATCGACAAGGTGGTCGACGCCCGCGCCCAGACGCTGGGCGGCGTGACCTTCGCCAACAGCTACGTCGGTACGGCGCTGGCCGTTGACGCGGCGGCGGCCGATACCACCTTCTCGCAGTTGCAGGTCACGGTCACCCCGACCGGCGGCACCGCGACGACGTTCGACATCGGCGCCTTCGAAGTGAAGGCCGGCCAGTCGATCACGCAGGGCGCGGCCGCCGCGCTGAACGCCCGACTGGGCGAGACCGGCGTCTACGCCGAGGTCAAGGCCGGCGTCATCAACCTGACCGGCATCAAGGGCGGGCAGGAATTCGCCCTCGCCTTCGGCGGGCCGGTCGTCGCCGGCGCCACCGCGTCGACGGCCGCCAACCTTGGCCTGACCGAAACCAGTACCAACGGCGGCGACCTGGCCACGACCAACAGCTTCGTCCAGGGCCTGGACATCACCACCTTCGCCGGTTCGCAGCGCGCCCTGGAAGTGGTCGACAAGGCCCTGACCTCGGTCAACGGCGCGCGCGCCGACCTGGGTGCCATCCAGAACCGCTTCACCTCGGTGGTCGCCAACCTGCAGACCAGCTCGGAAAACCTGGCCGCCTCGCGCAGCCGCATCCGCGATACCGATTTCGCCAAGGAAACCGCCGAACTGACCCGCACCCAGATCCTGCAGCAGGCCGGCACGGCCATGCTGGCCCAGGCCAACCAGGTGCCCCAGAACGTGATGTCCCTGCTGCGGAACTAAGCCTTTGCGTCCCGGGTTGCACGGCCGGGAAGCGTTGGAATCTCCATCCCCCGTGCGACAAACGCCTAAGGAAAACTTCTCATGGCACAGGTAATCAACACCAACACGATGTCGTTGAATGCTCAGCGCAACCTGAGCACCAGCGGCGCCTCGCTGGCCACGACCATCCAGCGTCTGTCGTCGGGTCTCCGCATCAACAGCGCCAAGGACGACGCGGCCGGTCTGGCCATCTCCGAACGCTTCAGCACGCAGATCCGCGGCCTGGACGTGGCCGTCCGAAATGCCAACGACGGCATCTCGCTGGCCCAGGTCGCCGAAGGTTCGCTGACCGAGATCGGCAACAACCTGCAGCGCATCCGTGAGCTGTCGGTGCAGTCGGCCAACGCGACCAACTCGTCGTCCGACCGCGCCGCGCTGAACGCGGAAGTCAAGCAGCTGACCGCCGAAATCGATCGCGTGGCCAAGCAGTCCGAGTTCAACGGCACCAAGCTGCTGGACGGCTCGTTCTCCAGCCAGCTGTTCCAGGTCGGCGCCAACGCCGGCCAGGCCATCGCCATCGACAAGGTGGTCGA